>NZ_JAFBCT010000001.1:1529896-1835875 GCF_016907835.1 Agromyces cerinus
GATCAACGGCTGCTCCGTGTCGAACTCCGGCGCCTCGCGATTCAGCGTCGCGGTGCTCGTGCGCCCATCGAGTCGATACTCGACGATCGTGACGGTGCCCCGCACGAACTGCTCCTCATCGGGGAAGAGCGTGCTGCGGAATGCGTGAGTGGCAGCCGGCTCGCACGCGAAGTCGAGCGTGAGGAGCGCGTAGGGAACGTCGTGCCGCTCGATCACCCCGAGGGCGCCGGACTGCGCGGGCTCGCACGCTCGTCCATTCGCGCTCACCGCGAAACGGTCGGTCACGTAGCCGACGATGGCGTCGGCATGCGCGTTGAGCGCCGACGACTCCTCTCCCGTCCCGAACGCCGCCATCCCTTCGTCGAAGAACTGCGGCACGTCTCGGCTCCCCGCCACTGAAGCGACGAGCAGGTCGTACTCGAGACCGATCTCGGTGCGGACATGGTCGGCGCCCGGTGCGGTGGCATCGACGTAGACGACCGTCGAGAACCCGTGCGCCGCACCCGGCGCCGCGGGCATGACGGCGGCGATGACGACGATCACCAGTGCGACGATCGGGATGAGGGCACGTCGAATGCCGATACGGATGGACATCTGGCTCCTTCGTAGAACGCAGATGCTCCAACAATCGAGTGAACGGAATCTGGCCGGACGAGAAACGGAGGCTGCAGTGCGATCCGACCCCGAGGCAACGAAAAAGCCCCGCATTCATGGAATGCGGGGCTTGTCGCTCCCCCACTTGGACTCGAACCAAGAACCTACCGGTTAACAGCCGATTGCTCTGCCAATTGAGCTATGGAGGATCGCTTGTTCAGCGATGGATACTCTAGCAAAAGGTTCGCCCGACTCCCAATCCGAGGCCCCCTCGAGAATGCCGAGCCCGAGGTGACCGACTCAGTAGCCCGCGACAGGATCGATCCGGCCCTCGAAGTCGCCGTCGCCGAGGAACGCGCGCACGTTCTGCGAGATGCGCTCCGCGAAGAGCGGCACGGTCATCTCCTCGGTGTCGGCGACGTGCGGCGTCACGATGCAGTTCGGCGCCTGCCAGAGCGGATGCCCCGCCGGCAACGGCTCGGGATCGGTGACGTCGAGCCCGACCCCGCCGAGATGGCCCGACGTCAGGGCGGCGACGAGGGCCTCGGTGTCGACGAGGCCGCCGCGTGCCACGTTGACGAGCACGGCGCCACGAGGCATCCGTTGCAGTTCTCCTTCGCCGATCAATCCGCGTGAGTCGCCTGTGAGTGCCGCTGCGAGCACGACCACGTCGGCGTCGGCGAGTGCCTCACCGAGTCGCGCCGTCGGCAGGGTGCGCTCGGCTCCGACCACCGGCTCCGTGCTGCGCCGCACGACCGTGACGCGCGTCCCGAACGGCTGGAGCAGCCGAATCAGTTCGACGGCGATGCCGCCGGCGCCCACGATCACGACGTTCGCGCCGTAGAGCGTGCGGCCGAGCTCGTCGGCCTGCCACGATGTCGCACGCACACGCCTCGGGAGCTCTCGGAGCACCGCGAGCACGAGCACGAGCGCGTGCTCGGCGACGGGCTGCGCGTACGCGCCCTTCGCGCTGGTCCAGACGCGGCCGTCGCCGGCGGCACGCTCGATCAACCCGGCGAACGCGTCGACGCCCGCCCACGGCAGTTGCAGCCAGCCGATCGAGGGGTGCTCGTCGAGCACCCGTGCGAGGTCGTCGCTTCCGGATGCCGCGGTCCACACGAGTCCGCGGGTCGCCGCCGTCAGCGGGGCGACGACTCCCCCGGCCCGCTCGACCGCGTCGACGAACGCCGGCTCGGCAGTCGGCAGGATCGCGACGGGCCCGGCCTCGACCGGGGTCGCAGCGGCGCGCCGCCCGGCGGCGGCACCGGCCACGACGCGGTGCCGTGCACGTGAGACGGATGCCGCGGCATCCGTCATACCGAAGGCCCCAGGTCGAGATCGTCGATCACGGCGTGTCCGGCGTCGAGCGCCCCGGCCAGGGCCATCACGTACGGATGCTTCGGATCGTCGAGCACCTCGTCGATCGTGCCGATGGCGACGAGCCGACCCCGGTCGAGCACCGCCACGCGCTCGGCGGTGCTTCGCAGCACGGGAAGGTCGTGGCTGATGATGACCGCCGAGAAGGTGTGCTCCTGTCGGAGCTCGCCGATCAGCTGCGCCACCACGTCGCGCACGGTGAGATCGATTCCCGCCGTGGGTTCATCGGCGATGAGCACCGATGGCCCCAGCACGAGCGCGCGGGCCAGCGCGACGCGCTGCCGTTGACCGCCCGAGAGCTCGTACGGGTACATGTCGAGCTTGCCGAGCGAGAGACGCACCCCGTCGAGCATCGTGGCGACCCGGGTCGCCAGGGCGCGCGCGTTGTACCGGTGGTCGCGCTCGAGGATCGGCTCGCCGATGATCTCGGCGACGGTGCGGTCGGCGGGCAGCGTCGACGCGGCGTCCTGCGGCAGGTAGCCGACATGGAACTGGTACTCGGGCACCTTGCGCTTCGGGAGGCGGCGGAGCGACTGCCCGAGCACGGTGGCGTCACCGCCGGTGATGAGCGGCCGGCCCTCGGCCGCGCGCGTGTCGAACGCGACACCCGAGAGCAGCTTGGCGAGGGTGCTCTTGCCGCTGCCGGCGCTGCCGAGCAGCCCGAGCACCTCCCCGGGCGCCACTGTGAGGCTCAGCCCGTGCAGCGTCACATGCGCCGGGCTCGGACCCCTCGCCGGATACTCGACCGACAAGTCGTCGAGCACGATCGGATAGCCGTGGGCCGCGCCACGCATCACACGGCCTCCCGGAGTCGGCGAAGCTCCTCGCGACGCTCGGCCTGCGCGATCGGATCGGGTACCGGCAGCGACGCGAGGAGCCGCTGCGTGTACGGGTCGCTCGGTGCGCCGAGCACCTCGGCACCCGTGCCCTCCTCGACGAGCGATCCGCGGTAGAGCACGGCGATGCGGTCGGCGAGGATGTCCACGACGGCGAGGTCGTGGCTGATGAAGAGCGAGGCGAAGCCGAACTCGCGCTGCAGCTCGGCGAAGAGCTCGAGCACGCGCGCCTGCACCGAGACGTCGAGCGCCGACGTCGGCTCATCGGCGATCAGCAGTTCGGGCTCGAGCGCGAGCGCCCGGGCGAGGCTCGCGCGCTGACGCTGGCCGCCCGACAGCTCGTGCGGGTAGCGGTCTCCGTAGGCCTTCGGCAACTGCACCGCCTCGAGCAACTCGTCGACCCGCTTGCGCGCCGCGGCCGGGTTCGATGCCCTGCCATGGATCACGAGGGGCTCGGCGACGCACTCGGCGATCGTCAGCAGCGGATTGAAGCTCGACGCCGGGTCTTGGAAGACGAAGCCGATTCGGCTGCGGAGCGGCCGGAACTCGCGCTCGCGCACCCCGTTCATCTCGTGGCCGAGCACGCGCAGCGAACCGCCGGTGACCTTCGTCAGCCCGGCGATCGCACGGCCGATGGTGGTCTTGCCCGAGCCCGACTCCCCCACGAGCCCGAGCACCTCGCCCGGACGGATCACGAAGTCGACACCGCCGACGGCCTGGAAACCGGGTCGCCCGAAGCGGCCCGGGTAGACGATCTCGAGACCGGATGCCTCGACCACGGGCGCCTGCTCGACCCAGTCGGCCGGTCGCTTCGCCGCGCGCTCGATGGCGCTCGCCGTGCCGGTGCCGACATACGGCACCGCAGCGAGCAGGGCCTTCGTGTACTCGGCCTGGGCGAGGCGAAGAGCGTCTTGGCGTCGGCCTCTTCGACCACCTTGCCCTGGTACATCACGGCCACACGGTCGGCGAGGTCGGCGACGACGCCCATGTTGTGCGTGATGAGCACGATGCCCATGCCGAACTCGTCGCGGCAACGGCGGAGCAGATCGAGGATCTCGGCCTGCACGGTCACGTCGAGCGCCGTGGTCGGCTCGTCGGCGACGATCAGGCCGGGGTCGAGCACGAGCGCCATGGCGATGACGATGCGCTGCTTCTGACCGCCCGAGAACTGGTGCGGGTAGTGATCGACTCGGTGCTCGGGGTCGGGGATGCCGACCCGACCGAGGATCTCGATCGCCTTCGCACGTGCGTCCTTCGCCGAGATCGACGAGTGGGCGCGGAGGCCTTCGATGATCTGCCAGCCGACGGTGTACACCGGGTTCAGGGCGCTCGAGGGCTCCTGGAACACCATCGCGACATCCGTGCCCCTGACGGCGCGCAACTGCTTCTTCGAGAGCGACACGACATCGCTCTCGGAGGTGCCGGCCTTGTTCGAGAGGATGACGGCGCCGCTCGCGGTGGCCGTGTCGGGCAGCAGGCCGAGGATCGTCTTCGCGGTGACGGTCTTGCCGGACCCCGACTCGCCGACGATCGCGAGGACCTCGCCGCGCTCGACCTTCAGCGAGACGTCGTCGACCGCCTTGACGGCGCCGGCGTCGGTGGCGAACGAGACGCCGAGTCGCTCGATGTTGACGACCGTGCTCATGAGCGGACCCCGATTCCGTGTTCGTCGAATGATTCGCCGTCTTCGAGCCCCGCGAGCCCTCCGGGACCCGCGATCAGCGTGCCGCCGGGAACGACCGAGGTCTCGGCGACCTCGCCGGAGGCCTGTGCGACGCGTCGGCGGCCGCGCAGGCGCGGGTCGGCGAGGTCGTTCAGGCTCTCGCCGACGAGCGTGATGCCGAGCACCACGAGCACGATCGCGATGCCCGGGTAGAGCGCCGTCCACCAGATCCCGCTCGAGACGTCGGAGAGCGCCTTGTTGAGGTCGTAGCCCCACTCCGCGGCCGCCGTCGGCTCGATGCCGAAGCCGAGGAAGCCGAGGCCCGCGAGGGTCAGGATCGCCTCGGACGAGTTCAAGGTGAAGATCAGCGGCAGGGTGCGGGTGGCGTTCCGCAGCACGTGACGGAACATGACCCGGCCGTTCGAGGCGCCGAGCACCTTGGCGGACTCGACGTACGCCTCAGCCTTGATGCGCACGGTCTCGGCACGGATCACCCGGAAGTACTGCGGGATGAACACGACCGTGATCGAGATCGCCGCGGCGAAGACGCCGCCCCACAGGTTGGACTGACCGCCCGAGATGACGATCGCCATGACGATCGCGAGCAGCAGCGACGGGAACGCGTAGATCGCGTCGCACACCACGACGAGCACGCGGTCGAGCCAGCCGCCGAAGTATCCGGAGACGAGGCCGAGCAGCACGCCCGCGAAGATCGACAGGATGACCGCGATGACGATGACGTACAGGGCGGTCTGGGCGCCCCACAGCACGCGCGAGAGCACGTCGTAGCCGCCGACGGTCGTGCCGAAGAGGTGTTCGGCCGACGGAGGCTGCTGGCTGCCGAAGGGGCCCTGGGCATCGCGCAACTGCGCGAAGCCGAACGGGGCGATGAGCGGCGCGAAGATCGCGACCAGCACGAAGAGGCCGGTGAGCACGAGGCCTGCGACGAGCATGCCTCGCTGGAGGCCGACGCTCTGGCGCAGCTGGTGCACGACGGGAAGCCGGTCGCGCAGGCGCCGCTTCGGCGGCTGGATGACGGTGTCGGTCGACATGTCAGTACCTCACCCTCGGGTCGATGAGCGCCGCGATGATGTCGACGATGAAGTTGGTGAGCGCCACGATCACGGCGAGCAGGGCGACGATGCCCTGCACCGCGACGAAGTCGCGCGCCTGGAGGTACTCGGAGAGCATGAACCCGAGCCCCTTCCACTCGAAGGTCGTCTCGGTGAGCACCGCGCCGCCGAGGAGCAGCGCGATCTGCAGGCCGATGACCGTGATGATGGGGATGAGCGCGGGGCGGTACGCGTGCTTGCGCACGAGACGGTACTCGCTCACGCCGCGAGATCGCGCGGCATCGACGTAATCGGTCGAGAGCGTGCCGATGACGTTGGTGCGCACGAGCCGGAGGAACACGCCGGCGGTGAGCAGGCCGAGTGCGATGGCGGGCAGCACCGCGTGAGCGAGCACGTCGCCGAGCACCGCCGGATTCCCCGTCATGATCGCGTCGATCGTGTAGAGGCCCGTCTTGTTCGGCAGCAGCTCCATCTGGAGCTGCGCACTGACCGAGGCTCGACCGGCGACCGGCAGCCACCCGAGCCACACCGAGAAGATGAGCTTCAGCAGCAGGCCGGCGAAGAAGACCGGAGTGGCGTAGCACAGGATGGCGAACACGCGCAGCGAGGCATCCTGGCCCTTGTCGCGGAAGTACGCGGCGATCAGGCCGAACGGGATGCCCACGACGAAGGCGACGAGGAGCGCGTAGAACGCCAGCTCGAGGGTCGCAGCGCCGTAGGTGACGAGGATTTCGGTGACCGGGCGGTTGTCGGTCAGCGTGGTGCCGAAGTTGCCCGTGGCGATCTGTCCGAGGTACTCGAGGTACTGCACGAAGATCGGGCGGTCGTAGCCGGCGGCGTGGATGCGCTCGGCGAGCTGGTCGGCCGGGAGCTGGCCGCCCAGCTTCGCGGTGATCGGGTCACCGGTCGAGCGCATGAGCACGAAGACGAGGGTGACGAGGATGAACACCGTCGGGATGATGAGAAGGGCCCGCACGATGATGTAGCGGCCGAGGCCGCCACCGGAGGACTTCGGTGGTCTCCGTTTTGCGGGGGACGCGCTACTGGCGGGCGCCGTCGTCGTTGAGGTCAATGTTCGCCAATCGGGTGAGGCTCGAATGCGGATGGCCCGCTCGGGAGAGCGGGCCATCCGTTCTTTGCGTAGAAGTGACTCTAGCCGTTCAGCCGGCTCAGCCCTTCGACAGCGCCGCGTAGCGGAACTTGAACGAAGCGTCGAGCGTCTGGTCGGTGCCCTCCACATCGGTGCCCGTCACGGCGACCTGTGCGCCCTGCAGGTACGGCACGGTCGACAGGTCGGCCGCCACCTTCTCCTGGATCGCCTCGATGTCGGCGGTGCGGGTTGCGGGGTCGGGCTCGGAGGCCTGCTTGATGATCAGGTCGTTGACTTCCTGGTTCACGTAGTGGTTCCCGAGGAAGTTCTCGATCAGGAAGAACGGCGTGACGTAGTTGTCGGCGTCCGAGTAGTCGGGGAACCAACCCAGCTGGTAGGCCGGGTACACGTCGGAGGTGCGGTCTTCGGAGTACTGCACCCACTCGGTGGTCTGCAGGTTCACCGTGAACAGGCCGGTCGACTCGAGCTGGTCCTTGATGAGTGCGTACTCGTCGGCCGACGAGGGGCCGTAGTGGTCGTTCGAGTACTGCAGGTTCAGCTCGACCGGCGTGGTCACGCCGGCAGCCGTGAGGCGCTCGGCGGCCTTGTCGGCGTCGGGCGCGCCCTCGCCGTCGCCGTACATCTCGACGAGCGGCTCGACCGCGCCGGCGATGCCGGCCGGTACGTAGGAGTACAGCGGCGTGTAGGTGCCCTTGTAGACCTGGTCGGCGAGCTCATCGCGGTCGATGAGGTCGGCGACGGCCTGACGCACCGCGAGCGCTTTGGCCGGGTCGGCCTCGGGCGTCTTCGCGCCGTACGGCTGCGTGTCGAAGTTGAAGACGATGTAGCGGATCTCGCCGCCGGGACCCTCGACGACGTTGACCTTGTCGTTGCCCTTGAGGTCGTCGATGTCGGTCGCGGAGAGGCTGCGGTAGGCGACGTCGATGCCGCCCTCCTGCACGTCGAGCTTCAGGTTCGACGACTCGGCGTAGTACTTCAGGTTGACCGTGTCGGTCTTCGCCTCGGCGAGAAGGCCCTTGTATTCGGGGTTCTTCTTGAACGAGATGAGCGTGTTGAAGTCGTAGCTCGTGATCGTATACGGGCCCGCGAAGGCGTTCGCCGCGACGATCTCGTCGTCGGGCGTCAGCGCGTCGGCGGCGAAGACCTCGTCATCGACGATGGCGCCCGGGAAGCTCGTGAGGATGAGCGGGAAGACCTGGTCGTTCTCGGCCTTGAGGTGGAAGACGACCGTGGTGTCGTCGACGACCTCGGTGCTGTCGAGGTTGTAGAGCAGGCTCGAGGCGCCGTTGGGGTCGGCGATCGCGACCTGGCGGTCGAACGAGAACTTCACGTCGTCGGCGGTGAGGTCGTTGCCGTTCGCCCACTTCAGGCCCGCGGGAAGCTTGACCGTGTACTCGGTCGGCGAGGTGAACTCGGCCGACTCGGCGAGGTCGGGAACGACCTCGGTGCTCTGGTAGTCGGTGTTCAGCAGGTACGGGAAGACCTGCGTCTGCACGGCGAGCGAGCCGTTGTCGTACGAGCCGGCCGGGTCGAGCGTGGTCACCTTGTCGGTCGTGCCGATGGTGATCGAGCTGCCGGAAGCGTCGTCGCCCCCGCCGCCCGCGGCGCAGCCGGCCAAAGCGAGGGCTGCGGCCGAGAGACCGGCCACTGCGACGAGGCTGCGCCGCCCGTTCTTGGATGCGGATGTCATATCCGTCTACCTCTTCCTGTCAGGACTGAATCGCGCTGCGCTGCGCGCAGACGCGTTTTCGTATCCCCAAGACGTAGCACACGGCCTCGGAATGGTGCTTGGAGTGACGGCTCCACGGCCGAATGTTTACCGATCTGCAACATTGGACGCAACGGATGCGCGTCGGCGGGCACCTTCGTGCGGATGGTCCTCAGTCGGCCCTGAGCGCGCGGCGCTCGGTCTCGATCTCGACGAGGGCACGCTGCAGTGCCGCATAGGCGGCGACGTCGGTGCGGTCGGTGCGCTGCAGGCGCCCGAGCAGCTCGGACTTCTGGCGCAGCAGTTCGCGATCGACGAGCGCTCCCACCACGCCCTGCACGTAGACCGTGAGCTCGGCCTCGCTGCGATGCGGCATCGGTGCGACGGCGAGCTGCTGAACGAGGCTGGCGAATGGCGCCGGCACCTCGGCGATGACCCGGTCGACGCGCACCTGCGGGTCGGAGGAGGCCAGCACCGAGGCGATGCCGTCGCGGATCACCGTGAGCGAGGGGTTGCCGAACCGGCAGTCGACCGCGTGGCGGAGCAGGTCGGCACCGACGGTGTCGGGGTGCTGCACCATCGCCTGGAGGGCATCGCGCTCGAGGCGGGTCGCGGGGTCGTTCGGCAACTGGGTGATGGAGAACGGGCGCTCGGGGACATCCGCCGCCTCGGTGGCGCCTGCGGTGCCGGATGCCGCGGGCCGGCCGTCGCCCGACTCCCCCGACTTCGGCCGGCTCGCCGCCGAGCGCACCGCGCGCGTGACCTCGCCGAGCTCGACGCCCAGCATGCGGGCCAGCTCTCGGGTGTACCCGGGCCGCAGCGCGGGATCGCGGATGTCGGCGACGACGGGCGCCGCCGCTCGGAGCGCGGCCACCCGGCCCTCGACCGTCTCGAGGTCGTAGCGGGCCAGCGTGTGCTTGATGACGAACTCGAACATCGGAGTGCGCGACTCGATGAGGGTGCGCACGGCGGCGTCGCCGCGCGCGAGGCGCAGGTCGCACGGGTCGAGCCCGTCGGGGGCGACGGCCACGAACGTCTGCGCGGCGAAGCGCTGCTCTTCGCCGAACGCGCGGATCGCCGCCTGCTGGCCGGCCGCGTCGCCGTCGAAGGTGAAGACGACCTCGCCGACGCCCGAGGCATCGCCGAGCACGCGGCGCAGCACCTTGATGTGGTCGACGCCGAACGAGGTGCCGCACGTGGCGATCGCGGTCGTGACCCCGGCGAGGTGGCACGCCATGACGTCGGTGTATCCCTCGACGACCACCACCCGGTGGGTCTTCGAGATGTCGCGCTTGGCCAGGTCGAGCCCGTAGAGCACCTGCGACTTGTGGTAGATCGCGGTCTCGGGGGTGTTCAGGTACTTGGGGCCCTTGTCGTCGTCGAGCAGGCGTCGCGCACCGAAGCCGACGGTCTGGCCCGTGACGTCGCGGATCGGCCACACGAGCCGGCCGCGGAAGCGGTCGTAGACGCCGCGGTCGCCCTGCGAGACGAGGCCGGAGGCCGAGAGCTCTTCGGTCGTGAACCCTCGACCCTTGAGGTGGTCGGTCAGTGCGTCCCAGCTCTTGGGCGCGAAGCCGACGCCGAAGCGCCGGGCCGCCTCGGCGTCGAAGCCGCGCTCGCCGAGGAACCGGCGGCCGACCTCGGCGTCGGGGGCGCTGAGACGCTCGACGAAGAACTCGGCGGCGGCCTGGTTGGCCGCGAGGAGCCTCGCGCGGTTGCCGTGATCGGAGGCCTGGCCGCCGTCTTCGTAGTGCAGTTCGAAGCCGATGCGGCCGGCGAGCCGCTCGACCGCCTCGGTGAACGAGACGTGGTCCATGCGCTGCAGGAACGTGTAGGCGTCGCCCGACTCGCCGCAGCCGAAGCAGTGGTAGTAGCCGAGACCCGGTCGCACATGGAAGCTCGGGCTGCGCTCGTCGTGGAAGGGGCAGAGGCCCTTCATCGAACCCACGCCCGCCGACTTCAGGCTGACGTGCTCGCCCACGATGTCGGCGATGTTCGTGCGGGCCTTCACCTCATCGACATCGCTCTGTCGAATTCGGCCCGCCATGGCTCTCATCCTAGTTCGCCGAACGCCGACGAGCGCCGGAGGCCGGTTCGCGTCGTCACTGCTGCACGAGGCGCTCGTACCAGGCGAGGGCCGACTGGTCGGTGAGGCTCGCGACCTGGTCGACGACGACCCGCTTGCGCGCCGGGTCGTCGTCTGCCGCACGCCAGTCTTCGGCGAAGCCGGCGTCGAGGTGCTGCTCGCCGCCCGCGAGGAGCACATCGGCGAGCGACGTGAGCACCTCGCGCTGCTGGTGGTAGATCGGCTGGCGCGTGTTCTTCGACATCACGTACGCAGCGACGATGCCCTTCAGCACCGCGATCTCGGCCTGGATCTCGCGGGGCACGATGACGTCGGCGTCGAAGCGGATGAGGCTCGCGAGCGGGAACGCCGATCGGGTCGCGGTGGTCGCGGCGTGCGCGAACCGGCCGATGAGCTGGCTCGTGAGGTTCTTCAGGCGGCCCTGGTCGAATCGGCTGCCGTTCCAGGTGTCGAGCCATCCGTCGAGGGAGTCGAGGCGGTCGAATGCGGCGATGAGTTCGTCGTGGGTGATCGAGCCGCCGACCCACTCGTACATCGACGTGACGAGGCTCTCGTGGTCGACGCGGGCGCCGAGCGCTGCGACGTCGATGTAGCCGTTGACGATCGCGTCTTCGAAGTCGTGCACCGAGTAGGCGATGTCGTCGCTGAGGTCCATGACCTGCGCCTCGATGCAGAGGCGGCGCTCGGGGGCACCGGCGCGGAGCCAGCGGAACACCTCGGTGTCGCCCTGGTAGAAGCCGAACTTGGCGCGGCCGGATGGATCGGCGACGCTCGTCGCCTCGGGCCACGGGTACTTGCAGCTCGCGTCGAGGCTCGCGCGGGTGAGGTTCAGGCCGTAGCTGCGGCCGTCGGGGCCGAAGACCTTCGGCTCGAGTCGCGTGAGCAGCCGCAGCGTCTGCGCGTTGCCCTCGAAGCCGCCGATGTCGGCCGCCCAGGTGTTCAGCGCCTTCTCACCGTTGTGGCCGAAGGGCGGGTGGCCGAGGTCGTGCGCGAGGCACGCGGTGTCGACGACGTCGGGGTCGAGACCGAGGCTCGAGGCGAGCTCGCGCCCGACCTGTGCGACCTCGAGCGAGTGCGTGAGGCGGTTGCGGGCGAAGTCGAGGCCGGCAGTCGGGCTCAGCACCTGCGTCTTCGCCGCGAGGCGACGCAGCGCGCTCGAGTGCAGCAGCCGGGCACGGTCGCGCGCGAAGTCGCTGCGCCGCGAGGAGTGCTCTTCGGGGAGCCAGCGTTCGGTGTCGGCGGTCTCGTAGCCGCCGAAGAGTGGTTCGCGCACGGTCAGCCGCCGCTCGTGTCGAGTTCGGCGTCGACGAGGGTCACTCGGTCGTGGCCCGCCAGCTCCTGCGAGTCGAGCCAGCCGTCGGGCAGCGCCGGCTTCTTCGGAGTGCCGGCGCGACCGCGCGGGCCCTCGGCGCCCTCGCCCGGGTAGGGCATCGACCAGTCGAGGGTGCCGAGCAGCTCGTCGAGCTGCACGAGCGACTCGACGGTCGCGAGGCGCGCGCGAAGGTCGCCGCCCACGGGGTAGCCCTTGAAGTACCAGGCGACGTGCTTGCGGATGTCGCGGCACCCGCGCTCTTCGCTGTCGAAGAACTCGGTGAGGAGCTCGGCGTGCCGACGGAATGTCTGCGCGACCTGCCCGAGCGACGGGTGGAAGCTCTGCGACTCGCCGCGGAACGCCGCGGCGAGGTCGCCGAAGAGCCACGGGCGGCCGAGGCATCCGCGCCCGACGACGACCCCGTCGCACCCGGTCTCTGCGACCATGCGCAGCGCGTCATCGGCCGACCAGATGTCGCCGTTACCGAGCACCGGCACGCTCGTGACCGTCTCTTTGAGCCTCGCGATGGCCGACCAGTCGGCCTCGCCCGAGTAGAACTCGGAGGCGGTGCGCGCGTGCAGCGCGACCGCAGCGACGCCGGCGCCCTCGGCGATGCGGCCCGCCTCGAGGTAGGTGAGGTGGTCGGCGTCGATGCCCTTGCGCATCTTGATGGTCAGCGGGATCTCGCCGGCCGCGCGCACGGCGCCCTCGACGATGTCGCGGAAGAGCCCGCTCTTCCACGGAAGGGCGGCGCCGCCGCCCTTGCGGGTGACCTTCGGCACGGGGCATCCGAAGTTCAGGTCGATGTGATCGGCCCGGTCTTCGGCCACGAGCATGGTGACCGCCTCTGAGACGGTCTTCGGGTCGACGCCGTAGAGCTGGATCGAGCGCGGCGTCTCGGACTCGTGGTGCGTGATGAGGCGCATCGACTCGGGGGTGCGCTCGACGAGCGCGCGCGAGGTGATCATCTCGCTGACGTAGAGGCCGGCGCCGAATTCGCGGCAGAGGCGACGGAAGGCCGTGTTCGTGATGCCGGCCATGGGGGCGAGCACGACGGGCACGTCGAGTTCGAGCCCGCCGATCGTGAGCGGGCCCGTTGGAAGCGTGGTGGTTGAGGACATCACCGTCGATTCTCCCAGAGATCGGGGCGCACTCGCCCGCTTCGTCCGTGCGCGCCTAGGATTCTCGGAGGACGAGGCTGGGGAGGACGACATGTCGGAGCTCACGGGTGCGGATCGGGTGCGAGCGGATGCCGCGGCGCGCGGCCTCGAGGTCGAGATCATCGAGCGCCCGGCGGCGAACAGCCTCGAGGAGGCGGCCGCGCTCATGGGCATCACTCCCGCCGACATCGTCAAGTCGCTCGTCGTCAAGCGCAGCGACGACACCTACGTCTTCGCCCTCGTGCCCGGTGGCCGCAAGATCTCATGGTCGAAGCTGCGCGCGGTCGTCGGCGTGAACAAGCTGCAGCTGCCCGACGCATCACTCGCGCTCGCCGCGACGGGCTACGAGCGCGGCACCATCACCCCGCTCGGCTCGACCACGGCCTGGCCGGTCGTCGCCGACGCCTCGATCGCGGGTCGACGCGTCTCGATGGGTGCCGGCGAGCACGGCCGCAGCCTCTTCGTCGACGCCGATCGGCTCATCGACGCCTTCGGCGCGACGGTGGCCGACATCTCCGACCCCGAGTAGCGCGAGCGTTCAGCGCCCCGTGCCCGCTGCTGCGGGTCGAGCCTGTCGAGACCGGGTTTCGACAGGCTCAACCAGCAGACAGGCTCAACCAGGCGACAGGCTCAACCAGCAGGGGGGATGAAGCAGACGTCGCCCTCGCAGACCATGGCCGACGGGTCGCCCGTGATCATCGCGAAGGGCGCGGGAGCCGCGGCATCCGTCGTCGCAGTGTCGACCTCGCTCACGCGACGGCGCTCTCGCGCTCGTCGGCGATCTGCGTGAGCGCCTGGGCGAAGACCTCTGCGGGCTGCGCGCCCGAGATGCCGTACTTGCCCTCGATGACGAAGAACGGAACGCCGTTGATGCCGTAGGCCTGCGCCTGGGCGATGTCGGCCTGCACGGCCGCGGCGTACCGGCCCGACTCGAGCGCTTCGCGCGCAGCGTCGGCGTCGAGGCCGATCTCGGCGCCGAGCTCGACGAGCTCGTCGACGCGTCCGACGTGACGGCCCTCGGTGAAGTAGGCGCGCAGCAGGCGCTCGGTGAGCTCGAGCTGCAGGCCCTGCTCCTTGGCGAAGTGCAGCAGCTCGTGCGCCTTCAGCGTCTTGGTGTGCTGCAGCGCATCGAAGTCGTAGTCGAGTCCGGCGGTCGCGGCGACGCCCGTCACGTGCTCGAGCATCTGCTGCACGCGCTCGGCGGGCATGCCCTTGTGCTTGGCGAGGAAGTCGATCTCGGAGCCCTCGAAGTCGACCGGGGTGTCGGGTGCGAGCTCGAAGGAGTGGTACGTGATGTCGACCTCGGGTGCGTCGTCTCCGAGCGAGGCGATGCCGCTCTCGAGGTGGCGCTTGCCGATGTAGCACCACGGGCACGCGATGTCGGACCAGATGTCGATCTTGATGGGTTCACTCACGAACTCTGCAAACGGATGATTCGGTCTCCGTATTCCCCGTCGGGCACCCCTCGTCGATCGCGACGCCGCGTCCGGGCCCGGATTAGGGTGAACGGATGCCTCATGCTGCCGATTCCCCGCGCGACCGCGCACCGCGCCGCATCCTCGTCGCCGGGGCCAGCGGGGCGGGCAAGTCGACGCTCGCGCGGCAGATCGCCGCGGCATCCGGACTGCCGTTCCAGGAGATCGACGCGCTCTTCCACGGACCCGACTGGACGCCGCGTCCGAGCTTCGTCGCCGACGTCGACGCGTTCACGTCCCAGCCGGGCTGGGTGACCGAGTGGCAGTACGACTCGGCGCGTGAACTGCTCGCCGACCGGGCGCAGGTGCTGGTCTTCCTCGACTACTCGCGGGCGCGCGTGATGCGGCAGGTCGTCGCGCGAACGGTGCGACGCCGCGTGCGGCGCGAGGAGCTCTGGAACGGCAACCTCGAGCCTTCACTGACCACGATCTTCAGCGACCCCGAGCACATCATCCGCTGGGCGTGGAACACGCATGGCAGCCGGGGCGAACTCGTCGCCGACGCCGCGCGCAGGCGCCCGCACCTCGAGGTCGTGCTGTTGCGGAATCCACGCGAGGCCGAGGCCTGGCTCGCCACGACGTACCCCTTCCATTCAGGACGCTAGCGATATATCGTTGAGTATCGCTCAGTCGTGAACCGGGAGGTCATCATGAACGGTCAACGCCCGACAGGCGGATTCGGTGGAGCAGGTTTCAGTGGTGAACGCGGCTTCGGGGCAGGCAGCCCCGGCGCTGCGATCTGGGAGGCGATGGAGCAGTTGCGCTCCACCTTCGACCCACGACCAGGGGTGAAGCGGATGGCGCGCGGCGACGTGCGCGCGGCGGTGCTCGCCCTGCTCGCCGAGCAGCCGATGCACGGCTACCAGATCATCCAGGAGATCGAGGAGCGCAGCGGCGGCATGTGGAAGCCGAGCGCCGGCTCGGTCTACCCGACGCTGCAGTTGCTGGCCGATGAGGAGCTCATCGTCGCCGAGGAGCTGCGCGGTCGCAAGACCTACTCGCTCACCGACCTCGGCCGTGCCGAGGTCGAGGCAGCGGCCGACCGGCCGGCACCCTGGGAGTCCTCGTCGTCCAACGGCACCGAACAGCACCGCGCCCTCTCGAAGGCGGCCGTCGACCTCGCCGCCGCAACGGCGCAGCTCGGCCGGAGCGGAACCCCCGACCAGGTGAAGCAGGCCGTGACGGTGCTCGACGACGCCCGCCGCGCGCTGTACTCGATCCTCGCCCAGAGCTGACACGTGGCGCCCCTGCTTCCCCATCGAGGAACCGGCGAGCGGATGGCGCGATGAGCGACGGTGCACGTCGTGCGCGCTCCCGCCGCATCCTGACGTTCGCGGCCCGGCGACTGATCCAACTCTGGTGGTTCGAGCTCGCGCTGCCGAAACTGGGCCTCGCGGGCGTCGCCGAGCGCACACGCGAGCAGCGCATCCGTCGACTCGCGGAGGATTTCCGCACGCTCGCCGTCGAGCTCGGCGGGCTCATGATCAAGGTGGGGCAGTTCCTCTCGTCGCGCCTCGACGTGCTGCCGCCCGAGATCACCTCGGAGCTCGAGGGCCTGCAGGACGAAGTGCCGCCGGTGCCGTTCCCCGCGATCCGCGACCTCGCAGAGGCCGAGCTGGGCGCACGACTCGAGCACGTCTTCGACCGCTTCGACGAGGCCCCCGTGGCGGCGGCCTCGCTCGGGCAGGTGCACCGCGCCCGGCTCTCCGATGGCGACGCCGCCGAGACCGGGCTGCACGACGTCGTCGTCAAGGTGCAGCGCCCCGGCATCGACCAGATCGTCGCCGTCGACCTCGCCGCGCTCCGCCGCGTCGCCGGTTGGCTGCGGCGGGTGCGCATCGTGTCGGACCGCGTCGATGCCCCTGCCCTCGTCGAGGAGTTCGCCCAGACGAGCCTCGAGGAGATCGACTATCTGCACGAGGCAGCGAGTGCCGAGCGCTTCGCGGAGTCGTTCGCCGATGACGACCGCGTGTACGCCCCGGCCGTGGTGTGGGAGCGGACGACCCGTCGGGTGCTGACCCTCGAGGACGTCACGGCGATCAAGATCAACGACACCGTCGCATTGCAGGCGGCCGGCATCCCGCCCGCCGACGTCGCTCAGGTCTTCGCCGAGATCATGTTCGACCAGGTCTTCACGCACGGATTCGTGCATGCCGACCCGCATCCCGGCAACATCTTCGTCACGCCGTTGCCGCCCACGACCGTGCACGGCGACGGGCCGAACGGCTCTGTTCCGCCGTGGCGGCTCACCTTCGTCGACTTCGGCATGATGGCCGAGGTGCCGACCGAGCTGCGCTCGGGGCTTCGCGCACTCGTCATCGCCGTGGCCGCCCGCGACGGTCGGGCGATGATCGACGCCGCCCGCGAGATCGGGGTGCTCATGCCCTCGGCCGACACCGGCGAGCTCGAGCGCGCGCTCTCGCAGCTCTTCGCCCGCTTCGGCGGCATGGGCTTCGCCCAGCTGAAACACGTCGACCCGCGGGAGTTCCGCGAGTTCGGCGAGGAATTCGGCGATGTCATGCGGTCCCTCCCGTTCCAGCTGCCCGAGCACCTGCTGCTGCTGATCCGCTCGATGGCGCTCACCTCGGGAATGTGCAGCGGACTCGACCCCGAGTTCAACGTGTGGGATGCCGTCGAGCCCTACGCCGCACGGCTCCTCGATGAGGAGCGCGGCGACATCGCGCGAGACCTCGCCTCGGAGGCGATGAAGAGCGCGGGCCTGCTCTGGCGGATGCCGCAGCGCGTCGACGCGCTCATCACGAAGGCCGATGAGGGTCGGCTCTCGTTCGACACCTCACGCATCGAACGGCGCCTCGACCGACTCGAGGGCCTCGCCCGCCGCGTCGTGTCGGCCGTGCTGTTCGCCGCGCTGCTCATCGGCGGAGCGATGCTCGTCGCGCCGAACCCCGTGCTCGGAACGACACTCATGATCGCTTCGGCGCTGCCGCTCCTGCACGCGTTGTTCGCCGGAGTGATCGGTCGCCGCAGATCCCGCTGAGGCCACCGTCTGCGGGCCTGTCGGCCGGACGACACCCGGCCGAAATGGAGGGTGGCCTCCGCTAGCCTCGTCCGCATGGGTGTTCGCGGGTTCACGACGGCGTCATCGGTGACTCGCGATCGGCTGGCGCTCGCACTCGCCCCGGCCCTCACTCCCGACGGGACAGTCGCCAGTCCGAGCTTCTTCCACGGGTTCGCAACCGAACCGCAGGTACTGGCGCGCGGACTGCTGTCGCTCGCCGACATCACCGCCACCCGGTACTTCAAGTACACGCCCACCACTCAACGCGACCCGGTGCTCACCGCCCACGGCGATCGACTGCGCGCTGAAGTCTTCTCAGCCTGCAACAGCGTGTACGCACGACTCGACCTCCTCGGCTCCGGACTGGACGGCGGTGAGGTCGCGCATGGGACCACGAACGTCGACATCGGGATGGCCACGCGACAAGCGCTCGCGTCGGTCGGCAGGGGCGAGCTGTTCCATCTCGATGTCGGCCGGCACGGGCTGACCGTGGCCACCCCTGCGACCGCGGCGACGGAGCGGCCGGTCGAGATGCCGAATCGGTGGATCCCCGCGCTCGGCAATGTCGCAGAGTTGCACCGTGGACTCGCTCGCGCCTTCACGCTCGACCGGGCGGCCGCACGCGCACTGCTCACCTCGATCCCTGCGACGACCGCGACGGGATCGGCCGGATGGCTCACACCGACTGCTGCAGGATTCCGCATCGCGCCTCGTCGCACCGACCGCGCAGTGCACGTGAACGGAATCCATCGCCTGAGCGGGCTGAAGCGGCTGCTCCCCCATGTGACCGGGCTCACCGTGTACGGCCCTGCCGACGGTGAGCCGGGCGCCACGGCATTCGAGGTCGAGCTCCAGCACGCCCGATTGCTGCTCGGGATCACCAAGGAGCCATGGCGCGGGTTCTCGGGCGAGGGCTCGTTGCTGAGCGCGCTGGCGAGTCCCGAGGTCACCGAGCATGCGGCGCTCGTCTCGGCGCTGCTGGCGTTCGAACCGGTGATCGACGTCGAGCGGCTGCGCCTCGAGTCGGGGCTCACGACGGCACAGGTCGAGTCGGGTCTCGCCGTGCTGGCCGCCTCCGGACGCGTGGGCTGGGACATACGCGCACGCGCCCACTTCCACCGGGAGTTGCTGGACGACCCCGAGCGCGTCACGCGGGACAACCCGCGCGTGAGCGCGGCGCGACGGCTCGTCGCGCAGCGCCTCGTGGAACGGGGTACCGAGCCCGGCGAGTGGCTCGTGCATTCGGGCACCCGCACCGAGCCCGCAACGTACAGCGTGCGCGGGGCCGATGGCGACGCCCGCTGCACCTGCACGTGGCAGCTCACCGGCGGTGGAGATCGAGGACCGTGCAAGCACGTGCTCGCCGCACAGATCATGATGAAGGAGATCCGATGACCGACGCCCTCGCGCGCTCGCTCGAGCTGTTCAGCGACCTCGGCTGGGCCGGCGCCGCACAGACCGACGCGCTCGCACTCCCGGTCGGCACCGATGCGCAGCAGCGCGAAGCCCGCGCCGGCCTGCAACGCGGCGACTGGGACGTCTGGGTCGAAGAGGGGAACAGTCTCTTCCGCGAGTCCACGGTGGGCGAGGTCGACCACGGGATGCTCGCGCTGTTCGCCATCCGTGTGGGTGCGGACGCACGACGCGCGGAGGCCGTGCTCGACGGGCCGGGTTCCGTCCCCGATCAGCTCGCCAGCGAGGTGCTCGCGACGCGCGGGCCGGAGTTCGCCATCGCCTTCACGTCGCGCGCCTGTCGCTCCAACCGGCGCCCATGGGAGCACGCGACGTCGGTGCACGCCGGTCGCGCGGTGCGGCTGGTGCATCACCATGCACTGCCCGTGCCCGAGAGCGTGGAGTACCTGAAGGACTGGGCCGTGTACGCGGCCGTCGCGCTCGGTCTGGAGGCTGAGCTGTACCCCGTCGGTCGCGGCGCGATCGATGCCGAGGTGATCCGCTCTCGATTCGTCGACCATCTGCGCACCGGCGTCGCCGTCGGGGCTCCGGCGACCGGACCGTTCGGCGACGTGGTCGCCGCGGGCGCCGAACAGGGGTGGGTCGAGCGCGACGAAGCCGTGGCGCTCGCGCTCACGGCGCTCGACGCCGCGCAGCGGCCTGGAGACCGCAAGGTGTGGGCCGTCGTCCTCACCGATTCGCTGGCACTCACCGACGCAGAGTTCGTCGCACATGCGGACGCCCTCCTCGGAGCCCTCAGTCACGCGGAGGCCCCGGTGGTGACGGCGTTCGCGCCCGCGATCATCGAGCACGGTGACGCGTACCAGGCCGCCGACGTGCTCTCGCTCTCGCTCGCGGCGAAGTCCAAGGCCGCACGCAGGATCGTGCTCGACGCAGCGCTGCGCCGCACGCAGCCGCTCACCGGTGATGCTGCCGAGACGGCCTCGTTCGCGCTGTCGCCGGTCGCGTCGGGCCGCGACGGCTCGCTGGCGAAGGCGGCCCTGGCCCTGCAGGAGCGATGGGGCGTCGACTCCGAACCCGTCGCGGAGCCCGAGGTCGCAGCGACAGCGTGGCAGCCGACTCCCGACGTCTGGATCGTGCCGCGCTTCCAGCTGCCGGTCGCATCACCTGCCGCGCTCGCCGAGGCCGCGGGGGTGCTGGCGTCACGCCCTGAGGGCGCCGAAGACCTCGAGGTCGACCGCTTCCTTGAGCTCGCGAACGCTGTCGCACGGACCGATGTCGACGCAGCGCACAACGCGCTGCGCGGGCTGAGGCCGAACTGGCGTGCGGGCGTGAGCTCCGCTGCCGACCGGGTCGCCGGCGCTCGCATCCGAATGCTCGACCGGCTCGTGCCCTCCGGCGACGACGAGTGGCGGCGCGATGTGGTGTTCAGTCCGGTCCCGGCGCGCGAAGCCTCGGTCGTCCGACGGCTCGGCGAGGTTCCCACGCTGCTGTCCACACCGTCGTGGGACGACCTTCGGATCGCGCCGGACGATCTCGTCGAACGCCTGCTGAGGTACCGCGATGCCGACGCCACAGCGAGTGAGGCGGATCTGCTCCTCGCACTGCTCCGCCTCGACCTGGTGCTCGTCGAGCAGCGGCACCTCGACGCGCTCGCCCTGTTGGACGTGCCCGTCGTGCTGCAGTCCGGCGAGCTGATGACGATCGCCGCCGGCCCGGCAGCCATCGCGTACGCGCTCGATCCGTTGATCGAACCGGCACAGGTGCAGGACGAGGATGGCGACTGGCGCCGTGCAGCCACCGCGCTTCCGGCGTCGCTCACTCCGTTCCCGCGCCGAATCGATACGACGGGTTTCGCCTGGGGCGGGACGGTCGAGTTGCCGACGTGGGGTGACGGCGCATACTCGGGCGATGGACTCGAAGCCGGCAGCGGCTTCGAGTGGCGACAGCTCGCGCGCCGCAAGGCACCACTCACCCCGTGCCTCGCCGCCCGGATGCTCAGTGGACTTCAGTCACCGCATCCGAATGCCGCCACCGCGATGTTCGAGGGTGTGCTGGAGGCATGGGATCGAGGGCTGCTCCGGCCGGGGACGGCCGATCTCGGCCTGCTCCGGTGTGGCAGCTCGGGCAGCGGCGCGCAACTCGCGCGCGTCGCGCTGGAGCTGAGCGAGGCCGGACTCGGCTCCGTCGTCTGGCCGCTTCTCGACGGCTTCGTCGGCGCGTCGCTCGGAGCTGTTCGGATGACGGCGGGCACCGCGGAGGTGGTCGAGGCGATCGGCGTCCTGCTGCCCGGCGCCGAGGACGCCGTCGCTGCCGGCAACGCCGAACCGACGACGCTCGACCTCCCGCACACCCGCGCTCTCGCCGCCCGCCCCGGCTCCTCGCGCGCCGTCGCCGCCGCGAAGGCGATCGCTGCGCGACTCCCCGAACCGAGTGCGGCCTCCGGCTCCGACGTCGCTTCGCCGAAGCCCGCGGTCGATCTCGACGCGATCTGGCCCGCCGGAGACGGTGAGGGGGCCGCCATCGACGACGGCATCCGCCTCGCCTCGTCATCGCACCTTCGCGGGTCGAAGCGCTTCGTGCCGCTCGAGTTCAGCCTGGCCGAAGCACCCGAGGTGCGGTACCGGGCGCTCATGTCCTGGTCGTACGCCCTCGACCGCGAGGGCCAGCTCGATGCCGACACGGTCGTGGGCGAGGAGCGACGCTGGCTGCAGTGGGACGAAGCGTCGGGCAGGATCATCCCGTCGGAGTTCCGCGACCGCAACGCCGGCAAGGACGGCCCGATGAGCAACGGCCCGGTACCGCCCCTGACCGTTCTGATGGTCGCGGTCGTGCTGGCCTCGCTGTGCTCCGACGTCGAGTCGCGCTACAGCGTCGACGCGATGGTCGCCGGCCGCCGCTTCTCTGCCGAGTCGGTGTGCCTGGCCGCGTCACGGCTGCTGCCGCTGCCCGACATCACGCCTGCGCGCATGATGGGCTCGATCGAACGCGAGATGCGCGCGCTGCCGGTGCTGTGGCCGCTGCTCACCGAATCCGTCCGATTCGCGGCCGCCCAGCCGAAGCCGCCGTCCTGGCTGAACCGCGTCCTCGACGTCGCACTGCTTCGGGCCCCGGTGCTGCGTGCCGCCGCATCGGCGGGCCGGATCCCAGCCGAGCACGCCGCATGGCCGGGGCTGGCGGACCTCGCAGCACGGCCGGGCTCGAGCGCAGCGCTCACCAAGGCGCGGTCGCTCGTGACCGAGCTCGGCCTCGGCTGACGAGAACGATCACCGACGGAGTCGGCTCGACTCAGCTGCCGGCGGTCGGCGCGTCGATCGCACCGCCGAAACGGCGATTGCGACCGGCATAGAGCTCGATGGCCTGCCACAGGTCGACGCGCGAGAAGTCGGGCCACAGCGTGTCGAGGAACACCATCTCGGCGTACGCCGACTGCCAGAGCATGAAGTTCGAGGTGCGCTGCTCCCCCGAGCTGCGCACGAAGAGGTCGACGTCGGGCAGGTCGGGCACGTAGAGCCGCTTCGCGATGAGCTTCTCCGACACGGCCGACGGGCGAAGGCGACCGGATGCCACGTCGTCGGCGATCGATCGCACGGCGTCGGCGATCTCGGTGCGCCCTCCGTAGTTGACGCACATCGTGAGGGTCAGGGTGTCGTTGCCCGCGGTCAGCTGCTCCGCGACCTGCAGCTCCTTGATGACCGAGGCCCAGAGGCGGGGGCGGCGTCCGGCCCACCGGATGCGCACGCCCCACTCGTTGAGCTGGTCGCGGCGCCGGTGCAGCACGTCCCGGTTGTAGCCCATGAGGAAGCGCACCTCTTCGGGCGAGCGCTTCCAGTTCTCGGTCGAGAACGCGTAGACCGAGAGGTGCTTCACGCCCGCCTGGATGGCCCCTGCGACGACGTCGAGCAGCGCCATCTCGCCCGCCTTGTGCCCTTCGATGCGGGTGAGGCCGCGGCGGTTGGCCCACCGGCCGTTTCCGTCCATGACGATCGCGACGTGCTCGGGCACTGCACCCTTCGGCAGGGCGGGCGGGTAGATGCCCGTCCAGTCGAGCGGCCGGTAGGGCACGGCGTCGCGGTGGGTGTAGGGCTTCGGGCTCACTGGGCGGTCGTCTCTCTGGATACGTGGGGCAGCGAGCGGAGGCCCCGCTCGAGGTGCCACTGGGTGTAGGCGGCGATGATGCCGCTGGCCTGGCTGCGGTCGCGGTCGCTCGACGCTTTCGCGAACACCCAGTCGCCGGCGAGCAGTGCGCCGAGGAGGGCCACCGTGGAGCCGGCGATGCGCGGCGTGCCGGGCGGGGCGCATTCATCGCAGACGACGCCGCCGAGCTGCACGACGACCGCCGTGTGCTCGCCGACCTTGCCGCAGCG
Source organism: Agromyces cerinus (assembly GCF_016907835.1). NCBI lineage: Bacteria > Bacillati > Actinomycetota > Actinomycetes > Micrococcales > Microbacteriaceae > Agromyces > Agromyces cerinus. The sequence continues at coordinate 1,553,091 of NZ_JAFBCT010000001.1, forward strand.
CGCGCAGTCCTGGAAGCTCGGCGCCCATCCCGCGAGGGCGAGGGCACGCAGCAGGTAGGAGTCGAGGGTGAGGCTCGCGCCGTGCTCGTGCCGTGAGAGCGAGCGCAGCGCACCGACGAGCAGCAGGTACTGCTGCAGGGAGCCCTCGGCCTCGGTGAGCTTGTCGGCGGCCTCGACCATGGCGTTCGCGGCGGTGTAGGCCGAGTAGTCCTGCGTGATGAGGGCGCCGTAGGAGCCGAGCGACTCGGCCTGCGTCACGACGTCGAGGCTCCGGCCCTCGTAGAGCTGCAGGTCGGCGACCATGAACGGCTCGAGCCGCGACCCGAACTTCGAGCCCGTGCGTCGCACGCCCTTGGCGACGGCGCGGATCTTGCCGTGCTGCCGGGTCAGCAGGGTGACGATGCGGTCGGCTTCGCCCAACTTGTGGGTGCGGAGCACGACGGCTTCATCTCGGTACACGGGCACCCTTCATTCTCCCACCCCGGGCCCTCGAACCGCCCGAAGCGGATGCCGCGGCGCCCCGATCCCACATGCTTGACTGGGCGCATGGCAGAGATCCTCGTCACCGGGGCGACCGGAACTGTTGGGCGCCGGCTCGTCGAGCGGCTCCGCGATCGCGGCGACAGCGTGCGGGCGCTGAGTCGCCGCAGCGGACCAGACCTCGTGACCGGCGACCTCGCCACGGGCGACGGCATCGAGCAAGCGATCGACGGCGTCGAGACGATCGTGCACCTCGCGACGACGAGCCGAGACGACTCGGGTATCGCCCGAGTCCTCGTCGATGCGATCGGCCCCGAGCGGCGCCCGCACCTCGTGCTGCTCTCGATCGTGGGCATCGACCGCAATCCGCTCCCGTACTACCGCGGCAAGCTCGCGACCGAGGCGGTCGTGACCGGCTCGGGCGTGCCGCACACCATCCTCCGGGCGACCCAGTTCCACCCATTCGTGGCCTCGCTTCTCGACGCGCAGCGATACTCCCCCGTGCTCGTCGCGCCGTCGATCAGCCTGCAGCCGATCGACGTGGGCGAGCTCGTCGACCGACTCGTCGAACTCGTCGACTCCGCGCCGGCGGGACGCGTGCCCGACATCGGCGGCCCCGAGGTGCGCACGGTCCGCTCGTTCGCAGAGGCCTACCGCACGGCGCGAGGCTCGCATCGCCCGGTCATGCCCCTGCGCCTGCCCGGCGCGACCTTCCGGGCCTTCCGCTCGGGCAGCGCGCTCGTGCCCGACGGGCAGACCACGACCGTCACCTTCGAGCAGTTCCTCGCGGCGCGTGATTCACTGGTGCCGTGAGCTCCGCACTCTTCGTCATCCCGCTCTGGCTCGACCTCACCGCAGTGGCGATCGGAGCCATCCAGGGTGCGATGTTCGCCGCCCGCCTCACCGAGCGCCGCATCGACCTGCTCGGCGTCGCCCTGATCGGCGTGCTCGTCGGACTCGGCGGTGGTCTCCTCCGCGACGTGCTGCTGAATCAGCCGCCCGCGGCGATCTTCGACAACTGGTACATCCCCGTCGCGACCGCGGCGGCTCTGCTCGGCATGCTGCTGCTCCGGGTGTTCACCCGGCTCAATGGGCTCATCATCGCGCTCGACGCGGTCACGATCGGCCTCTTCGGCGCGATCGGCACGACGAAGGCGCTCGCCTACGGTGCACCCGTCGTGCCGGCGGTGTTCGTCGGGGTGCTCTCCGCCGTCGGCGGCTCGATCCTGCGTGATGTCGCGCTGAACCTGCCGATCGCTCTCATGCACGTCGGCTCGCTCTACGCGATCGCCGCGACCGTCGGTGCGGCGCTCCTCGTGGTACTCGTCGCCCTCGGCGTCAACGTCGTCGTGGCGGGCAGTGCGTGCGTGATCGTGACGACACTCATCCGCCTGGGCTCCGTGCGCTTCGGCTGGAGCCTTCCCGAGCAACGTGCGCTCGGCTCCTGGAAGGTCTGGCGTCGCGCCTGACTCCCATGCCATGAACCAGCGGATGCCGCGTGCACACCTCGTGCACGCGGCATCCGACTTCGATCAGACCCCGACGACCTCGCGCTCGGCGTCGGCGGGAACGGCGCTGCGGAGCGCGCGGTTGACCGCGGAGACGACCGCCTTCAGCGATGCCGTCGAGATGTCGGCGTCGATGCCGACGCCCCAGAGCACCCGGCCCTCGACCTCGAGCTCGACGTAGGCAGCGGCCAGCGAGTTGCCGCTCGCGGCGAGCGTGTGCTCGACGTAGTCGCGAAGCTGCACCGACACGCCCTCGGCGCCCATGACGGCGAGGAACGCCGAGATCGGGCCGTTGCCGGACGCGTCGGCCTCGACGCGCTCGTCGCCGTCGCGGAGGCCGACTCGCACGTTGACGACGCCGTCGAGCGCGCTCTCGGTGCGGAGCGACAGCAGTTCGAACCGGCCCCACTTCTCATCGGGGCGCTCCTGCGGCGCGGGCAGGTACTCGTCGTTGAAGACGCGCCAGATCTCGTCGCTCGAGACCTCGCCGCCCTCGGCGTCGGTCTTGGCCTGCACGACGCCCGAGAACTCGATCTGGAGGCGGCGCGGCAGGTCGAGCGCGTGGTCGGCCTTCAGCAGGTAGGCGACGCCGCCCTTGCCCGACTGCGAGTTCACGCGGATGACGGCCTCGTAGCTGCGGCCGAGGTCGCGCGGGTCGACGGGCAGATACGGCACGGCCCACTCGAGTTCGCCGAGGGCGACGCCGCGGCGCTCCGCCTCGACGTCCATGGCCTCGAAACCCTTCTTGATCGCGTCCTGGTGCGAGCCGGAGAACGCCGTGTAGACGAGGTCGCCGGCCCACGGGTGACGCTCGGGCACGGGCAGCTGGTTGCAGTACTCGACGGTGCGCTTGACCTCGTCGACGTCGGAGAAGTCGATCTGCGGGTCGATGCCCTGCGTGAACAGGTTGATGCCCAGGGCGACGAGGTCGACGTTGCCGGTGCGCTCGCCGTTGCCGAAGAGGCAGCCTTCGATGCGGTCGGCGCCGGCCAGGTAGCCGAGCTCGGCGGCGGCAACCGCGGTGCCGCGGTCGTTGTGCGGGTGCAGCGAGAGGATGACGTTCTCGCGGTGCGCGAGGTGCCGCGACATCCACTCGATCGAGTCGGCGTACACGTTGGGCGTGGCCATCTCGACGGTCGCGGGCAGGTTGATGATGACCTTGCGCTCGGGCGTCGGCTCGAAGATCTCGATGACCTGGTTGCAGACGTCGACGGCGAACTCGAGCTCGGTGCCGGTGTAGCTCTCGGGCGAGTACTCGTAGTAGACGGTGGTGCCCGGAATCGTCGCTTCCATCTCACGGCACTTGCGCGCACCGTGCAGGGCGATGTCGATGATGCCCTGCTGGTCGGTGCGGAAGACGACCTCGCGCTGCAGGATGCTCGTCGAGTTGTAGAGGTGCACGATGGCCTGCTTCGCGCCGGCGATCGACTCGTAGGTGCGCTCGATGAGGTGGTCGCGCGCCTGCGTCAGCACCTGGATGGTGACGTCCTCGGGAATCGCGTTCCCTTCGATGAGGCTGCGCACGAAGTCGAAGTCGGTCTGGCTCGCCGAGGGGAAGCCGACCTCGATCTCCTTGTAGCCCATCTTGACCAGGAGGTCGAACATGATGCGCTTGCGCTCGGGGCTCATCGGGTCGATGAGGGCCTGGTTGCCGTCACGCAGGTCGACGGCGCACCAGCGCGGTGCGACCTCGATGCGCTTCGACGGCCACGTGCGATCGGGCAGGTCGACGCGGATCTGCTCGTGGAACGGGCGGTAGCGATGCACGGGCATCGACGACGGCTGCTGGGTGTTCTGCATGGGGTGCTCTTCTCGCTTACGGATGGGTTTCAGCCGACGACGAACTCCGCAGCGAGGGAGGCCTGAGACTAGGACTCGCTGCGGCAGCTAAGGAGAAGCAGGCCGTGAAGCACACGCCAAGGCTAACACCGAGGACGACCGGCTGCGCAAACATGACGGAACGAGCGGATGCCTCCCCCGACGCATCCGCTCGTTCCGTTCCCCTCAGCACCCCGCGGCGGCACTCCCTAGTCGACCGCGAGGGCGACCACCGGCGAGACGCGCATCGCGCGCCGTGCCGGAGCGATGGAGGCGACGAGCGTCAGGACGCCCGCGGCCACGAGCAGACCGCCGAACAGCGCCCACGGAATGCCCGGGAGCACAAACGTCGGCTCCCCCTGCGCACCGCCGAGCAGTGCCTGCGCACCCGCCCAGCCGTAGCCGAAGCCGAGCACGATGCCGGTGGCGGTGGCCGCGAGCGTGAGGGCGGCGCTCTCGACGACGATCATGTGACGCAGCTGCCGACGGTCGAAGCCGAGCGCGCGCAACAGGCCGAGCTCGCGCGTGCGCTGCATGACGCTCAGCGACAGGGTGTTCACCATGCCGATCGCGGCGATGAGGGCGCTGAACCCGATGAGCACCGTGAAGACCGCGACGGTGACGTTCAGCATCTCGTCGATGCCGGCGTACATCTCGGGCTGTGCTCGTTGCGCGGCGACGAGCATCGCCCGGTACGACTCCATCGTCACCGAGAACGTGGTCACGAGGGTGACGCCGATCACGAGGCCGATGGTCATGCGCGAGCTCCGCTCGGGGTGGCGCACGGCGTTCTCGGCGGCGAGGCGGGCCGCCGGCGAGGCACCGAAGAGCCGGCCGACGATGCGCAGCACCGGGGGCATCACGACGTGTGCGCCGAGCACGATGCCCGTGAACGAGACGAGACCGCCGACCATGCCGACGAGCACGCCGTACGGTTCGGTCAGACCCCAGACCACGCCGGCGACCAGCAGGCCGATGCCCACGACGAACAGCACGAGGGCGGTGATGTTGCGCCCACGACGACGGCCGAGCTCCTCGCGGTCCTGCTCGTTGGCGTTGCCGATGGCCTGGATCGGCCGCACTCGCAGCACCCGGCGCGAGCCGACCCACGAGGCGAGCCACGTGGTGATCACGACGGCGATCGCCGGCAGCACGATCATCGCGTTCAGGTAGTCGTAGTCGGTGGCGGGCATGAGGTCGTTCGCGACGGCCAGCTGCTCGATGCCGAAGGCGATCGCGGTGCCGGCGATGACGCCGATCGCCGCCCCGATGAGGCCCACGAGCAGCCCCTCACGGGCGATCTGTGCGCGCTGAGCCCGGGCGCTCGAGCCGATGAGGCGGAGCAGGGCGATGAGCCGTGTGCGACCGGCAACGACGGTCGAGACGGTGTTCGCCGTGACGATCGCGCTCACGTAGACCGCGATCACGATGAACACGACGGCGACGATGCCGAGCATCAGCGCGACCGTGGTGCTCTCGCCGGTCACGTCGTCGGCGGCGATCGCAGCGGCGAGCAGCCCGGTGATGTGCAGCAGCGCGACCCCGAAGGTGCCGGCAAGGGCGGCGACGAGGAGCGTCGGCCACTGGTCCTTCAGTCGCGTGTGCATCAGGCGGCGACCTCCATCGAGAGCATGAACGAGGAGATCTCCTCGGCGCTCGAACGACCCGAGTCGCGCACGATGCGACCGTCAGCGAGGTAGAGGATGCGGTCGGCATGGCTCGCGGCGACGGGGTCGTGCGTGACCATGGCGATCGACTGGCCATAGCGCGCGCTCGCCGCGGCGAGGAGGCCGAGCACCTCGCGCCCGGTGCGCGAGTCGAGATTGCCGGTCGGCTCGTCGGCGAAGACCAGGTCGGGCCGGGTTGCCAGCGCACGGGCGATGGCCACGCGCTGCTGCTGGCCGCCCGAGAGCTCGTGCGGGCGGTGTCCGATGCGGGGCCGTAGGCCCAGCGTGTCGAAGAGCTCGTCGATCCACGCCTGCTCGTCGCGCGTCGGGCGCCGCCCGTCGAGGTCGAACGGCAGCATGACGTTGCCGCGCACGTCGAGCGTCGGCACGAGGTTGAACGACTGGAAGATGAAGCCGATGCGACGACGGCGGAGCACGGTGAGTGCGGAGTCGGACAGCTCGGTGATGTCGGTGTCGCCGAGCCACACCTGGCCGGCCGTCGGCGAGTCGAGGCCCGCCATGATGTGCATGAGTGTCGACTTGCCCGAACCCGATGGGCCCATGATGGCGGTGAACTCGCCGCGGCGGAGGCCGAGGGAGACGTCATCGAGTGCGGTGACGGTGCTCGCACCGGTTCCGTAGCGCTTGCCGAGTTCGGCGACGCGGGCGATCAGGCCGAGGTCGGAGGGTTGGATCTGCATGTCTTCGACGCTACGGACGGCACCGGGGGTGAGGCATCCGGCGCTTGGATGGTTCGCCGTCATCCTGCAGGATGACCCGGCATCACCCGAGAGCAGGCACCTGGACGGTCAGGGCGCCGTCGGCAGCTCGTGCTCGTAGGCGAACACCACGAGCTGCACACGGTCGCGCAACCCGAGCTTGGCGAGGATGCGGCTCACGTGGGTCTTGACCGTCGCCTCCGACAGGAACTCGGATGCCGCGATCTCGCCGTTGCTGAGCCCCCGGGCCGCGAGTGCGAAGATCTCGCGTTCGCGAGGCGTCAGCTCCGACCAGGCGGCGGGCGCCGGCCGCCGGCCGCTCCCCCGGCCCACGTGGGCGAAGAGCGCGCGCGTCGCGGCCGCAGCGATCACCTGGTTGCCCTGGTGCACCGTGCGGATCGCCGCGAGCAGGAACTCGGGGTCCGCATCCTTCAGCACGAAGCCGCTCGCACCGGCGCGAATGGCCCTCGCCGCGTTCTCGTCGAGGTCGAAGGTCGTGAGCACGACGATGCGTGGCGGAGCCACTCCGTCACGATCGGCGGCGGCGACGATCTGCTCGGTCGCCGCGATGCCGTCCTGCACGGGCATCCGCACGTCCATGAGCACCACATCGGGTCGTTCACGGCGCGCGAGCTCGACGGCGGCGCCGCCATCGCTCGCCTCGCCCACGACCTCGAGGTCGGGCTGCGACTCGATGAGCATGCGCACACCGGCTCGGAACAGCGCCTGGTCATCGACGAGCGCGACGCGGATGCCGCTCATGCCGGGCGACCCGTCTGCGCCGGAATCCTCGCGGTCACGCGGAACATGGCGTCTGCGCCGGCCTCAACGAGCAGCGTGCCGCCGGCGAGCTGTGCCCGCTCACGCATGCCCGGGATGCCGTGCCGGAAGGCATGGGACTCGGGCGCAGGGGCATCCGCTCGCCTGGCGTTCACGAGCGAGACCGTGACGCCGTCGGCGTCCCAGTCCAGCCCGAGGTGCACGGGTGCGCTGACGTCGCCATGGCGAAGTGCATTCGTGAGGCCTTCCTGTGCGATGCGGTAGACCGCGATCTGGTGACCGGTGCCGAGCGCCAGGCGCTGCCCCGTCTCGGTGAAGCGGAGGTCGAGGCCGGCCGCACGCACCTGGTCGAGCAGGCCGCCGAGGTCGTCGAGCACGGGTTGCGGCGCCCCCGCCTCGTCATGACGGAGTTCGGCGAGGAGCAGGCGCACATCGCCGAGCGCGCCGCGAGCGACGCCGGCGATCGTGCCGAGCGCGTCGACGGCTGCTTCGGGCCGGGTGGGCGCGGCGAATCGGGCGCCGTCGGCCTGCGCGATGACGACGGCGAGCGAATGCGCCACGACATCGTGCATGTCTCGTGCGATGCGATTGCGCTCCTGCTCGACGATGTAGCGGTACTCGACGAGTTCGCGCTCGCGGTTCGCGGTCTCCTCACGGCGACGCACCTCACGGGTGTCGCGCACGGAGCGGACGAGGAGCCCTGCCGTCCAGGAGAGCACGAGCACCGCGATCGAGGCGACGAACAGCACGAGCGTCAGGATGACCATGCTGACGGTGTCCTGCGGACCGACGAACCCGGCATTGTCGATGAGCGGTTTGGCGACGGCGAGGTAGCCGGTCGCGAACAGCGCGCCGACGCCGGCCGAGACGAGGCCCAGCCACTTGACGACTCGACCGCCGTGCGCCGCGGTCGAGTACAGCACCCCGATCACCGCGACGTCGTACAGCTGCAGGTCCCGCAGCCACAGCATCTGCACGAGCGCGCCGCCCCAGGCGAGTCCGAGCGACCAGGCGGGCCATGCGCGGCGCACCGCGAGAGCGGCGGAGAACGCGAGCAGCGCGACGATGTCGGCCCACTCGCCGAGCACGGCGAACGGCATGCACACGAACCCGAACACGACGGCGAGCACGATGTCGGTCGTGAGCTTCGCGCGGCTGATGGTCATGGGCACCGATCCACCGTACGCGCTCGGGCGACCGCCGACCTCAGCGGGCGCGCGGAATCATCCTCGAGTCGTACACGGCGACGACCGGGACGACCGCCGCGCCCGGCCCCGTCGCACGCCTCAGAACCCGAGGCGACCGAGCTGCTTCGGGTCGCGCTGCCATTCCTTCGCGACCTTCACGTGCAGCGCGAGGTGCACCTTGCGGCCGAGCAGCCCCTCGATCTGGGCGCGGGCGGTCGTGCCGACCTCGCGCAGTCGCGATCCACCCTTGCCGATGATGATGCCCTTCTGGCTGTCGCGCTCGACGTAGAGGTTCGCGTAGATCTCGAGCAGGTCCTTGTCTTCGCGCTCGACCATGTCGTCGACCGTCACCGCGATCGAGTGCGGCAGCTCGTCGGAGACGCCCTCGAGGGCCGCTTCGCGGATGAACTCGGCGATGCGCTCGCTCGTGTTCTCATCGGTCAACGTCTCGGCCGGGTAGAGCGGCTGGTCGGACTCGGGCAGCAACGACAGCAGTTCGTCGACGAGCACGTCGAGCTGGTCGTCCTGCGGCGCGGAGACCGGGATGATCGCCGCCCACTCGCGGAGCTCCGACACGGCGAGCAGGTGCTCCGCGATCTTCGACTTCGACGCGGCATCCGTCTTCGTGACGATCGCGACCTTCTTGGCCCGCGGATACTGGTCGAGCTGCTCGTTGATGTAGCGGTCGCCCGGGCCGATCGGCTCGTTCGCCGGCACGCAGAACGCGATCACGTCGACGTCGCCGAGGGTCGACTGCACGAGGGCGTTGAGGCGTTCGCCGAGCAGCGTGCGCGGGCGATGCAGACCCGGCGTGTCGACGAGGATGATCTGGCCGTGCTCGCGGTGCACGATGCCGCGGATGGCGCGGCGCGTCGTCTGCGGCTTCGAGCTCGTGATCGCGACCTTCTCGCCGACGAGGGCGTTGGTGAGCGTCGACTTGCCGACGTTCGGCCGCCCGACGAACGAGACGAATCCGGCATGATACTCAGCCACGGGAGTTCCTTCCTTCGGTGTCGCTCGACTCGAACGCGCTCTGCACGTCGATGAGCGCCTGGTCGCGCTCGACGAGGATCGTCGAGATGCGCTTGCGTCTGCCTTCGGTGCGCTCGGCCTCGAGCACGAGCCCCGAGACCGTGACCCGCTCGCCGGGCTGGGCGAGACGCCCGAGCTCCTTCGCGAGCAGGCCGCCCACCGAGTCGACGTCGTCGTCTTCGATGTCGAGTCCGAAGAGCTCGCCGAGTTCGTCGATCGGCAGGCGCGCGTTCACGCGGAAGCGCCCGCCTCCGAGGTCTTCGACCTGCGCGGCCTCTCGGTCGTACTCGTCGGCGATGTCGCCCACGAGCTCCTCGATGACGTCTTCGAGGGTGACCAGGCCGGCGATGCCGCCGTATTCGTCGACCACCATCGCGAGGTGGTTCGATTCGAGCTGCATCTGCCGCAGCAGTGCGTCGGCCTTCATCGACTCGGGCACGAACAGCGCCGGGCGCACGAGTTCGCCGACCGTGAGCCCCTCGGCGTCGAGCGGGCGCTCGAATCCGAGTCGCGCAAGATCACGCAGGTACAGCACGCCGGTCACGTCGTCGGCGTCGCGCTCGACCACGGGGATGCGCGAGTACCCCTCTTTCAGGAACACCGCCATCGCGTGCGGCAGGTGCGCGGCCGCCTCGATGGTGACCATGTCGGTGCGCGGCACCATGACCTCGCGCACGACGGTGTCGTTGAACTCGAAGATCGAGTGGATGAGCTCGCGGTCGCCCTCCTCGAGCACGTCGAGCTCGGTGGCCTCGTCGACCATGCTGAGCAGCTGCTCTTCGCTCGAGACCCCGGTGAAGCGGATGCGGCCGGGCGTCACGCGGTTGCCGAGCGAGACGAGCGCGCCGGCGAGCGGGCCGAGCAGCACGCGCAGGAAGTGCACGAGCGGGGCGGTGAGCCGCAGCACGATCGCGGCGTTCACCCGGCCGACGCTGCGAGGGCTCGCACCCACGAGCACGAACGAGACGGCGGTCATGATGAGTGCCGAGTACAGCAGCACGAGCCACACGTTGTCGAGGAACGAGGCGAAGGCCAGGGTCACGAGCACCGCTGCGGTCGTCTCGGCGATGATGCGCACGAAGTTCACCGCGTTGACGTGCGCCCCCGTGTCTTCGGCGATCGCGAGGAGCGACCGCCGAGCGCGCGACTCGAGCGCGAGCTCCGTCACGTCGGCGCGGGAGGTCGACGCGATCGCCGAGTCGACGGCGGCCATGAGGCCGCCGAACGCGACGAGCACGAAGGCCGCGCCGAGGAAGAGCCAGGGCTGCATGTCAGCGGCGCCGCTCCTGCATGGAGAATCCGACGAGGATGTCGCGCTGCACGCCGAACATCTCCTTCTCCTCCGCCGGCTCGGCGTGGTCGAAGCCGAGCAGGTGCAGGATGCCGTGGGTCGTCAGCAGCAGCAGTTCGTCGATGAGCGGATGCCCCGCCGCCCGCGCCTGCGCCTCGGCGACCTGCGGGCACAGCACGATGTCGCCGAGCAGCCCTGCCGGGGTCGGCGCGTCGTCGGTGCCGGGACGCAGCTCGTCCATCGGGAAGCTCAGCACGTCGGTCGGGCCGGGCTCGTCCATCCACTGCACGTGCAACTGCTCCATGGCGCCCTCGTCGACGAGCACGATGGCGATCTCGGCGTCGGGGTGCACGTGCATCGCGTCGAGGGCGTACACGGCGAGCCGCTGGATGGCGGCCTCGTCGACCTCGATCGCGGACTCGTTGTTGATCTCGATGCTCATGCCTTGCCCTTCCTCGGCAGGTGGTCGCGGGGGCCGGCGCTACGCCGTTCGGCGCGATTGGCGAACTCTCGCGCCTGGTCGCGCTCGAATCGCTGCGCCTGCTGGCGCTGGTCGTGCTCGGTGTAGGCGTCGACGATGCGGCCGACGAGCGTGTGCCGCACGACGTCGTCGCTCGTGAGGCGCACGAACTCGATGTCGTCGACGTGGTCGAGGATGCGGGTGACGAGCTTCAAGCCGCTCGCGCCGGCCGGAAGATCGACTTGCGTGATGTCGCCGGTGACCACCATCTTCGATCCGAAGCCGAGTCGCGTGAGGAACATCTTCATCTGCTCGGGCGAGGTGTTCTGCGCCTCGTCGAGCACGACGAACGAGTCGTTCAGCGTGCGGCCGCGCATGTAGGCGAGCGGCGCGACCTCGATGGTGCCCGAGGCGAGGAGCTTCGGCACGAGCTCGGGGTCCATCATCTCGTTGAGCGCGTCGTAGAGCGGCCGCAGGTACGGGTCGATCTTGTCGGTGAGCGTGCCGGGCAGGAAGCCCAGTCGCTCGCCCGCTTCGACCGCGGGGCGCGTCAGGATGATGCGGCTGACCTCCTTGCGCTGGAGCGCCTGCACGGCCTTGGCCATCGCGAGGTAGGTCTTGCCGGTGCCGGCGGGGCCGATGCCGAACACGATGGTGTGCTCGTCGATCGCGTCGACGTAGCGACGCTGGCCCTCGGTCTTCGGCCGGATGGTCTTGCCGCGGCTCGAGACGATGACCTGCCCGAGCAGTTCGGACGGCTTGGCATTGGAATCGGCGTCGAGCATACGGGCCGAGCTCCTCACTTCTGTGGGTGTGGGGTCCTGCCCGGCGCGCACGAGCTCGAGCAATTCTTCGATGAGTCGGCGCACGTGCATGCGCCCGTCGGCGTCGCCCCGGATCGCGATCTCGTTGCCGCGCACGTGCACCTGCACGCCGGGGTACTCGCGCTGCACCTGCGTCAGCAGCCGGTCCTGCGGGCCGAGGAGTCGCACCATGGCGATTCCGTCGATGGTGAGTCGCTCCTCGTCGGCCGTTGCGGCCTCCGCCGGTGAGCGGTCGGCAGCGGCGCGGTCGCCGATCGGATCAGACTCCGGCAAGCGTGTCCTCCTCGAGACCGCCGGCCGAGCCGGCGGTGGCCAGCACGTGCGCGTGCACGTGGAAGATCGTCTGACCCGCGGCGGCCCCGGTGTTGAAGACGAGGCGGAACTGGCCGTGGGCGAGCTCGTCGGCCACGCCGTGCGCGACCTCGACGAGTTCGGCGAGGAGGCCGGGGTCGCCGGCTGCGAGCTCGACGACGTCGCGGTAGTCGCCCGACTTGGGCGTCACGACGACGTGCACCGGCGCCTTCGGCGCGATGTCGTGGAACGCGATGACGCGGTCGGTCTCTGCGACCACGCGCGCGGGGATCTCACGGGCGGCGATGCGCTCGAAGAGGGTCGGTTCTGCGCGGGACTCGGTCATGACTCCATCGTAGCGACGGATGCCTCACCACCGCCCGAGCGAGGCGTTCAGCACCGCGATCGCCGCCGGCCCGGCGGTCGAGGTGCGGAGCACGGGTGCGCCGAGCCGCACGGGCTCTGCACCGGCGGCGACGAGGCGCTCGATCTCGGCCGGCGCGATGCCGCCCTCGGGGCCGACGACGAGTGCGAGATCGCGCCCGTCAGGTCGGATGTCGGTGAGCAGCGCCGTCGCGGTCGGCTCGAGCAGCAGCATCCGCTGGCCCTCGAGTCGCTCGGCGAGCTGCCCTGTCGTCGTGACCGGCGCGACGGCCGGCAGCCAGGCCCGGATCGACTGCTTGACCGCTTCGCGCACGATGGTCGCCCAGCGCTGACGGCCCTTCTCGGCCTTCGGACCCTCCCAGCGGGAGACCGAGCGGCTCGCCGCCCACGGCACGATCGCGTCGACGCCGAGCTCGGTCGCGGCCTGCACGGCGAGTTCGTCGCGGTCGCCCTTCGCGAGCGCCTGCACCAGGGTGATGCGCGGTGATGCGGCCTCTTCGACGAGCACCTCGTCGACCTCGAGCTCGAGCTCGCGGGCGCCGGTGGACGCCACGGCGCCGTGCACGAGGGTGCCGCGTCCGTCGCCGATCGCGATGCGCTCACCCGCGCGCACGCGCGAGACGGTGACCGCGTGGCGGGCCTCGTCGCCAGTGAGCGCAACGGTCGAGCCGGGCGCGACGGCGGAGAGATCGAGCGACTCGTCGAGGTAGAGGTGGCTCACCGAAGCATCCGCCTAACCGAGGAACCGGTCGCGCAGTCGGGCGAAGATGCCCTGCTGGAAGTGACTGAGCTCGGGCGCGGGCGCCTTCTTCGATGCGGCGAACTGCTGCATGAGGTCGCGCTCCTTCGACGAGAGCTTGGTCGGCGTCACCACCTGGATGCCGACCTTGAGGTCGCCGCGGCCGGCACCGCGCAGGCGCGAGACGCCTCGGTCCTTCACGGTGAGGATCTCGCCGCTCTGGAGGCCGGGCTTGAGATCGACGTCGACGTCGCCGTCGAGTGCGGCGACCTTCGCGTGCGTGCCGAGGATCGCGTCGGTCATCGAGACCTCGAGAGTGCACAGGAGGTCGTCGCCGTTGCGGCTGAAGACGTCGTGGTTCTTGACCTTGATCTCGAGGTAGAGGTCGCCGTTCGGGCCGCCGGCCGGGCCGGCCTCGCCGGAGCCCGGCATCTGCAGGCGCACGCCCGTGTCGACGCCGGCGGGGATGTCGACGGGCACGGTGCGGCGGGCGCGAACGCGCCCCTGACCCTGGCAGGTCACGCAGGGCGTCGCGATGACGGTGCCGTAGCCGCGGCAGGTGCCGCAGGGGCTCGAGGTCATGACGTTGCCGAGGAGCGAGCGCACCGAGCGCTGGATCGAGCCGGTGCCGTGGCAGATGTCGCAGGTGACGGGCGAGGTGCCCGGCTGGCAGCACGAGCCGTGACACGTCTCGCAGGTCACCGCGGTGTCGACCTCGATGTCGCGGTGCGTGCCGAAGATGACCTCGTCGAGACCGACCTCGACGCGCAGCAGCGCGTCTTGACCGCGCTCACGACGCGACCGCGGACCGCGGCTCTGCTGGCCTGCCCCGAAGAAGGTCTCGAAGATGTCGCCGAAGCCGCCGAAGTTCTGGCCGCCGCCGAAGCCGCCCTGGTCGCCGAGGTCGTACTGCTGGCGCTGCTTCGGGTCGGAGAGCACGTCGTACGCGTGCGTGACCGACTTGAAGCGCTCGGATGCCTCGGCGCCCGGGTTGACGTCGGGGTGGAGTTCGCGCGCGAGACGGCGGTAGGCCTTCTTGATCTCGTCGGGGGTTGCGTCGTGGGAGACGCCGAGGACCTCGTAGTGGTCGGCCACGGAGGGCTTGTCCTTTCGATTGCCGGATGCCGGTCGCGAGCGACGGGCGGCGGGTTCAGTTCTCGCCGAGCGTTCGGGAGAGGTAACGGGCGACGGCGCGTACGGCCGCCATGCTGTGGGAGTAGTCCATGCGGGTGGGGCCGACGATGCCGAGGCGCGAGATGTCGCGGCCCGGGATCGCGAAGGCGCTCGAGACGACCGAGGTCTCGCCAAGGCCGAACGAGGCGTTCTCGCGCCCGATGCGCACCGTCACGGCGTGCTCGTCGGTCGCCATCTCGCCGAAGAGCTTCAGCAGTACCACCTGCTCTTCGATGGCCTCGATCACGCCGAGGATCGAGCCGGCGAAGTCCTGCTCGGTGCGCACGAGGTTCGCCGCTCCGGCGACCACGAGGCGATCCTGGCGCTGGGCGCGCGCCTGCTCGGCGAGCGTCACGGCGAGCGTGTGCAGCACCGCCGCGTGGCGCGGGTCGACGTTGTCGATCTCGCCCGACAGCGCGTCCGCGGCATCCGCCATCGCCCGGCCTCCGGCGATGTCGTTCAGTCGCACGCGGAGGTCGCCGAGCGTCTGCTCGTCGACGGGCTCCTCGAGTTCGGCGAGACGCTGCTCGACCTGCCCGGAGTCGGTGATGAGGATGCAGAGCACCCGCTCGGGGGCGAGCGCGATGAGCTCGACGTGGCGCACGCGCGCACTGCCGAAGCTCGGGTACTGCACGACCGCGAGCTGGTTGGTGAGCTGGGCGATGAGTCGCACCGTGCGTGCGAGCAGTTCGTCGAGATCGCTCGATTCGCCGAGGAACGTCTCGATCGCCTGCCGCTGTGCGCCGCTCAGCGGACGCACGTCGGTGAGCTGATCGACGAAGACCCGGTAGCCCTTGTCGGTCGGGATGCGGCCCGACGACGTGTGCGGCGCCGCGATCAGCTCCTCTTCTTCGAGCAGTGCCATGTCGTTGCGGATCGTCGCGGCGGAGACGCCGAAGGCGTGCCGTTCGACGATCGACTTCGAGCCGACGGGTTCGCGGGACGCGACGTAGTCCTGCACGATCGCTCGCAGAACTGCGAGGCTGCGTTCGGAGACCATGACCCTCGCTTCCCTCCATCGCTTAGCACTCGTTCTGAGTGAGTGCTAATCATATCGCGCCATACCGTGACGCGGCCGTTGCCAGCCGCGAGGCGCGGCGCTAGCTTATGGGTATCCCCCGCGAGTCACCCCCTTTGCAGCGATGCCCCGTCGCGCGAGATGCGGTTCATCTGAGAGCCCTCCGAAAGGCACACGCCATGACCGATTCCAACACCCCGACCCCCGATCCCGACGCCCAGCCGACCCCGCCGCCCGCCGCCCCCCAGGGCGCGCCCGCAGGCGCGCAGCCGGCCGCGGCTGCGCCCCTCTCGCAGGAGCAGGACGTGCAGTGGGGCGCCTTCGCCCACCTCGGCGGCGTGGTCGGGTTCCTCCCGGCGCTCATCATCTGGCTCGTCTTCAAGGACCGCGGCCCGTTCACGAACACCGAGGCGAAAGAGGCGCTGAACTTCCAGATCACGATCCTCATCGCCTACATCGTGGGCTCGATCCTCACGGTCATCCTCATCGGCGTCTTCCTCGTCTGGGCCGCTTGGATCGTGAGCGTCGTGTTCTCGATCATCGCCTTCCTGAAGGCGAAGGACGGCCAGCACTACCGCTACCCGTTCGCCATCCGCCTCATCAAGTAGCCGGTCGGCATCGAGCGCGCCGGGGCGAGGTCTTACCCGGCGCGCTCGGCTGTGCCAGCATGAGAGTGCCTCGAACTTCGCCCATCGGGCGACGAGACCGAACCTCGCCTCACGGCGAGCCGACCAAGGAGACATCATGTCCGGTGCAACCCCGCCTCCCCCGCCTCCCGGCAACCCCTACGAGCAGCCGAGCCAGCAGCTCAGCCCGGCCGATGAGAAGCTCTGGGCGACGCTCGTGCACATCGGCGGCATCTTCTTCAGCTTCATCCCCGCCCTGATCGGCTACCTGGTGCTAAAGGACAAGGGTCCGTTCGTGCGCGAGCACACCGCGACCGCCCTGAACTTCCAGATCACCATGGCGATCGCCGCCGTCGTGAGCTCGTTCCTCGCGCTCATCATCATCGGGTTCTTCCTGCTCGCGGCGATCAGCGTGCTGATCATCGTCTTCAGCATCATCGCCGCGGTGAAGGCGAACCAGGGCCAGCCCTACACCTACCCGCTCTCGATCAAGTTCGTGAGCTGAGCTCCGACGAATCGTCGAGCAGACGCCGCACCACGGCGTCGGCGAGCAGCCGCCCTCTCCTGGTGAGTGTCACCACTCCCGAGAGGGCGGCTTTCGCGTCCACCAGGCCGTCTGCCATGAGGCCGGCGACCGCATGACGACCCCCCGCATGCAGTGAGGCGACCGGGATGCCCTCGCGGATGCGAGTGAGCAGCAGCACGCGCTCGACCTCGCGGGTCGGGCCGTCGAGCGTCTCTCGGCCCACCGCGGGTGAGACCCCCGCGGTGACCCGGTCGGCGTACGCCGAGGGGTGCTTCGCGTTCCACCAGCGCACGCCGCCGACGTGGCTGTGCGCACCGGGGCCCACGCCCCACCAGTCGTCGCCGCGCCAGTAGCCGAGGTTGTGCCGTGATCGATGCGAGGCGTCGGTCGCCCAGTTGCTGACCTCGTACCACTCGTAGCCCGCCGCGGCGAGCAGGTCGTCGGCCAACTCGTACATGTCGGCCTCGAGGTCGTCGTCGGGCTGCGCGAGCTCGCCGCGCCGGATCTGCCTGGCCAGTTTCGTGCCCTCTTCGACGATGAGCGCGTAGGCGCTCACGTGGTCGGGTTTCTCGGCGACGACGGCTTCGACACTGCGGCGCCAGTCGTCGATCGACTCCCCCGGCGTGCCGTAGATCAGGTCGAGGCTGACGTCGAGCCCCGCCTCGCGCGCCCAGCGCACGACGAGCGGCACCCGTGCCGGGTCGTGCGTGCGGTCGAGTGCGGCGAGCACGTGCGGCACGGCCGACTGCATGCCGAACGAGACGCGCGTGAACCCGCCCTCGGCGAGACGCACGAGGTCTTCGGGGCCGACCGAGTCGGGGTTCGCCTCGGTCGTGACCTCGGCTCCCGATTCGAACCCGAACTCGTCGCGAACGGCCCCGAGCATGCGCACGAGGTCGTCGGCCGGCAGCAGGGTCGGCGTGCCGCCGCCGAAGAAGACGGTCGACGCAGGACGAGCGGGCACGGCGGATGCCTCGAGCATCTGCCGCGACATCCGGACCTCGGCGATCGCGTGGTCGGCGTAGTCGACCTGACGCGCGCCTCGGAGCTCGTCGGAGGTGTAGGTGTTGAAGTCGCAGTACCCGCAGCGCACCCGGCAGAACGGCACGTGCACGTACACGCCGAAGGCGCGGTCGTCGGCGCCGAGGGCGGCAGACGAGGGCAGGAGCCCGTCAGCAGGCGCCGGGTCGCCGAGCGGCAGAGCGGATGCCACGACTAGACGCCGCCGGCGGGGTGCAGCGCCCGCAGTTCGAGACGCGTGAGCTCGCGGCGGCGCTTGCGCTGCATCGGCGCCGTGACGCCCGACGTCGCGAAGATCGATCGGATCGTGAGCCACACGGTGTCGTCGTCGCGGTGCTCGACGATGAAGGACTCCTCGCCGCTCTCGGCGCCTGCACCGGTCGTGCCGTAGGCGAATCCGATGCGTTCGGGCTCGTCGATCACGTAGACGATGAGCACGGGGATCTGCTCGGTGCCGATCCGCTTCTTGCGCTCGAGCGTCGCCGTCATGCCAGCGGCGATGTAGGGCATGCCGTCGGCACCGAACCGCTCCTCGATGCGCGGGGCAGGCTGCTCGGCGAGCGGCGCGCCCTCGGTGTCGTAGACGATGCCCGGATACTGGGCGCCGGTGCCCGTCGAGATGTCGACGATCTCGAAGCCGGAGCCGCGCTGGATGCCCCACGTCATGAGCGACTCGGCGGCGCGCTCGAAGCGCTCGATGCCCGATCCGAGGCGAACCGCGTCTTCGGACGGGCGGTAGCCTGCCGGCGGATAGCGCAGCAGATCGGGGGCGAGGGTCGCCCCGATGGCGCCGTACGTGACCGACTGGTCGGTGAAGGTGCTTCGGCGGGTCATCCGTGGGCCTTTCCTGTGGTGCGGCGCCTGCCGGGCGCGCGCGTCTGATGCGATTGAGGCTCGACAGGCATCAGTCGATTCTACGGAGGTCGCCTGTGTCCGCACTGGTGATGACGACTCATCGCCGAGTGCTCAGCGTTCGACGACAGCTGATTCGAGCAGTGAGAGGGTCGCGGCATCCGCGTCGAGTTGGGCGCGAACGCCGAGCGGCAACGGCAGGTTCGGCGGAGTGTGGCCGATCTCGAGATTCGCGAGCACCGGGATGTCGCGGTCGCCGAGCACGTCGAGCACGATCTCGCGCAGCCCGGGACCGCCTTCGGTGACCTCGATGTCGGCGACGGGTCCGACCAGCATGCCTGCGATGCGATCGAGGATGCCGGCGTGGCGGAGCACGTGCAGATCGTTCCAGACCGCCGACGTGGCGGTGCCGACCTCCTCCCAGAAGAGGATGGCGCCGTCGAAGCGTTCGGGCGGCAGCGCGAACGGCGTCGCCTGCAGGCGCACGAGACGGTTGAGCAGGCCGCCGAGGAGCGGCCCGACCGCACGGCCGCCGTGCCAGCGTTCCCATTCGCCGTCGGACGGCAGCATGCCGACCGGTGACGTGCTCGTGAGCAGACGGGTCGACACGTCGGCGAGTTCCTGCCGCCGATCGGCGCCGGCCTCCTGCCATTCGCCGTACCCGAAGGTCACGAGATCGCCGTGCACGCCCACGAGACCCGTGCGGGAGTGCAGCGCGAGCAGCACGGCATCGATGTCGCTGAACCCGATGACCGGCTTCGGGTCGGCCTCGACGGCCGCGTAGTCGATCAGGTCGAGGTAGCCGAGCGTCATGCGACCGCCCGAGAGCGCGAAGATCGCGCGCACCTCAGGGTCGTGGAGCAGGCGGTTGAATTCCCCCGCGAGCTCGGCGGGCTGGGCCGCGCCCCACCACCAGTGACGCCCGATCTCGACGAGCGGCGAGATCTGCACGACGAAGCCGAGTCCCTCGAGTTCGGCGATGCCGCGTCTGAAGAGCGCCTCCTCGTCGGCGTCGAGGCCGCCTGAGAGCGCCGCCACGGCGACGGTGTCGCCTTGTTGCAACGCGCGCGGACGCAGCATCCGGACCATGCTCTGCCCCTTTCGGGGTGGACGCGACCGCCCGATGCAGCTCGTGCGTTCCACCCGCCGACGGCGACCACGCTAGCGCTCGGCGCCCTCGGCGTCGATGACTCGGGCCGAGGTCTTCGAGAATGGAGGCATGGCAGACACCACTCCTCGCATCGCCAGCTCAGGCCTCAGCCACGTGACCTTCATCGTCACCGACCTCGACCGCATGGAGACGATCCTCACGCGCGTGCTCGGAGCGGTGCGCGTGTACGACAGCGGCGCCGAGACGTTCTCGCTCTCGGAGGAGCGGTTCTTCCTCATCGGCGATGAGCCGACCGCGACCTGGGTCGCGATCATGCAGGGCGACGGTGAGCTGCCGCGCTCGTACAACCACGTCGCGTTCCAGGTCGACGCGAGTGCGCTCGACGAGCTGCGTCGCATCATCGATTCGCTCGGCCTCGAGCAGCGCCCGCCGCGCTCACGGGTGCAGGGCGAGGGCGAGTCGATCTACTTCTCCGACGACGACGCGCATCTCTTCGAGCTGCACACCGGCTCGCTTCGCGAGCGGCTCAGCGCATACGCACCGACGACGCCTCGGACGTAGAACCCGAAGGCTACTTCTTGTCCTTCTTCTCGACGTCTCCGCTGAGCGCGGCGATGAACGCCTCTTGGGGGACCTCGACGCGACCGACCATCTTCATGCGCTTCTTGCCCTCCTTCTGCTTCTCGAGGAGCTTGCGCTTGCGGCTGATGTCACCGCCGTAGCACTTGGCCAGAACGTCTTTTCGCATCGCGCGGATCGACTCGCGCGCGATGATGCGGGCGCCGATCGCGGCCTGGATGGGCACCTCGAACTGCTGGCGCGGAATGAGCTCCCGCAGGCGCCCGGTCATGAGCACGCCGTAGGCGTAGGCCTTGTCGCGGTGCACGATCGCGCTGAACGCGTCGACCTGCTCGCCCTGCAGCAGGATGTCGACCTTCACGAGGTCGGCTGCCTGGTCGCCCGTGGGCTCGTAGTCGAGCGAGGCGTAGCCGGCGGTCTTGGACTTCAGCTGGTCGAAGAAGTCGAAGACGATCTCGCCGAGCGGCATGTTGTAGCGGATCTCGACCCGGTCTTCACCGAGGTACTCCATGCCGATGAGCGAACCACGGCGCGACTGGCAGAGCTCCATGATCGTGCCCACATAGTCTTTCGGTGCGAGGATCGCGGCGCGCACCATGGGCTCGCGCACCTCGACGATCTTCGCCCCGGTCGGGAACTCGCTCGGGTTCGTGACCGTGACGGTCTTCTTGTCTTCGGTCGTCACCTCGTAGATCACCGACGGCGCGGTGGCGATGAGGTCGAGCCCGAACTCGCGCTCGAGGCGCTCGGTCACGATCTCGAGGTGCAGCAGGCCGAGGAAGCCGCAGCGGAACCCGAAGCCGAGTGCGACGGAGGTCTCGGGCTCGTAGACGAGCGCGGCATCCGACAGCTTCAGCTTGTCGAGCGCCTCGCGGAGCTCGGGGTAGTCGCTGCCGTCGATCGGGTAGAGACCCGAGAAGACCATCGGCAGCGGCTCGGTGTACCCGGGCAGCGCTTCGGTCGCCGGCTTCGCGGCGGTCGTGACCGTGTCGCCGACCTTCGACTGGCGCACGTCTTTCACGCCGGTGATCAGGTAGCCGACCTCGCCGATGCCGAGACCCTTCGACGGAGTCGGCTCGGGCGCGCTCACGCCGATCTCGAGGATCTCGTGCGTCGCCCTCGTCGACATCATCTGGATGCGCTCGCGCGGCTTCAGGTGGCCGTCGATCATGCGCACGTAGGTGACGACGCCGCGGTAGCTGTCGTAGACGGAGTCGAAGATCATCGCGCGCGCCGGGGCATCCGCATCGCCGACCGGAGCCGGAATGCGCTCGACGACACGGTCGAGCAGCGCTTCGACGCCGACGCCGGTCTTGCCCGAGACCTTGAGCACGTCGTCGGGCGAACCGCCGATGAGGTCGGCGAGCTCCTTCGCGTACTTCTCGGGCTCGGCGGCCGGAAGGTCGATCTTGTTCAGCACCGGGATGATCTCGAGGTCGTTCTCGAGGGCCAGGTAGAGGTTCGCGAGCGTCTGGGCCTCGATGCCCTGCGCCGCGTCGACGAGGAGGATCGCTCCTTCGCAGGCCGCGAGCGAACGGGAGACCTCGTAGCTGAAGTCGACGTGACCCGGCGTGTCGATCATGTTCAGCGCGTACGAGGCGCCCTCGACCTGCCACGGCATACGCACGGCCTGGCTCTTGATCGTGATGCCGCGCTCGCGCTCGATGTCCATGCGATCGAGGTACTGAGCACGCATGTCTCGATCGCTCACGACGCCGGTGATACCGAGCATGCGGTCGGCGAGCGTCGACTTGCCGTGGTCGATGTGCGCGATGATGCAGAAGTTGCGGATCAGCGCGGGGTCGGTGGCAGCAGGCACCGGCGGGTTCGTGGCTCTCGGGGACATCCTGACGATTCTCCCATGACTTCGCTTCAGACTTTCGACGGATGCCTCGTGGCACGCCCCCGGGCTACGCTCAGAGCATCATGGCGGTCATCGAGATCCCGAGCGAACGCGTCGCTCCATCGGCCCTGCGGCCGGTCTTCACGGCGCTGCGACTCGGCCTGCACGTGCTCGTCATCGGCCTCACGCTGTTCGTGGTCGTGCGCGCACTCCTCGACGACGCGCCCCATGAGATCGGGCTCACGGTGCTCGCCGTCGCATTCCTCGCCTGCTACGGCGCTGGGATCGCGGCTGCCCACCGCAACCTGCCCACCTGGGCGCGGGTGATCTGGCTCGTGAGCCTCCTCGTGCTGTGGGTCGGCATGTCGGCCATGACCCCCGACGCGGCGTTCCTCGCGTTCCCGCTCTTCTTCCTCGAGTTGCATGTGCTCGCGGCACCGATCGCGGTGCCGCTCGTCGTCGTGACCTTCGGCCTGTCGGTCTGGGGCACGGCGTCGCACCTCGGATTCGAGGTCGGCTCGATCCTCGGCCCGCTGATCAGCGCGGGCGTCGCGATCGTGATCGGTCTCGGCTATCGCGCCATGGCGCAGGAGACGCAGGAGCGCCAGGCGCTGATCCTCGACCTCATGGCGACTCGTGAGGAGCTCGCGGCGGCCAGCCGCGAAGCGGGCACCCTCGCCGAGCGCGAACGCCTCGCGAAGGAGATCCACGACACCGTCGCGCAGGGCCTGTCGAGCATCCAGATGCTGCTGCACGCCGCGGAGCGCGACGTCGCCGACGAACCCACGCAGCAGAAGCTGCGACTCGCCCGCGAGACCGCCGCCCAGAACCTCGGCGAGACGCGCCGCTTCATCCGCGAGCTCGCTCCGCCCTCGCTCGACGCGCAGACCCTGCCGTCGGCGCTCCGGCGACTCACCGAGTCGACCACCGAGCAGTCGATGCAGTCCGGCACGCCGCTCCGGGTCGAGTTCTCCACGAGCGGTGAGCCCGTGATGCTGTCGATGGCGGCTGACGCCGCCCTCCTCCGCATCGCGCAGGGGTCGCTCGCGAACGTGCTGCAGCACGCCGGCGCCGCCCACGCGTCGGTCACGCTCAGCTACCTCGGTGACGAGATCGCACTCGACGTCGTCGACGACGGGGTCGGGTTCCGCACTTCCGAGGCAGAACGCGTCGACGGCGAGCCGGGCGACGCGGGCACCGGCGGATTCGGCCTTCGCGCCATCCGCCAGCGCGCTGCGGCCCTCGGCGGCAGCGTCGACATCGAGTCGACGCCCGGCGACGGCACGGCGATCTCCGTCCGCATCCCGGTGGTGAAGCCATGATCCGCATCCTCCTCAGCGACGACCATCCCGTCGTGCGCGCCGGCATCCGCGCGATGCTCGAGAGCGAACCCGATCTCGAGGTCATCGGCGAGGCCACGACGGCCGAAGACGCGGTGCGGCTGGCCGAGACATCCGCCGTCGACCTCGTGCTCATGGACCTGCAGTACCCGGGCGCGATGCAGGGCGCCGAGGCGACCCGGCGCATCCGCTCGCAGCTGGGATCACCCCGAGTGCTCGTGCTGACGAACTACGACACCGACGCCGACATCCTGGGCGCGATCGAGGCCGGGGCGAGCGGCTACCTGCTGAAGGATGCCCCGCCCGCCGAGCTCATCGCCGCCGTGCACGCCGCGGCGGTCGGCGACGCCGCGCTCGCCCCCGGCGTCTCGTCGCGACTCGACGCGTCGCTCGCCAGCAGCGAACGGCTGACGGTGCGTGAGGCCGAGGTGCTCTCGCTCGTGGCCGAAGGCCGCACGAATCGCGAGATCGGCCGCGCCCTCTTCCTCAGCGAGGCGACCGTCAAGTCGCACCTCGTGCACATCTTCACGAAGCTCGGGGTCGGTTCGCGTACTGCCGCAGTCGCCAGGGCGCGCGAACTGGGTGCGATCAGGGCGGGCTGACGGATGCCTCGCGCTCGCGTCGTGCTCGTGCACGGACTCCGCACCTCATCGTCGATGTGGCGCAGGCAGCTCGAGCTCCTCGGAGCGCACGACCTCGACGTCGTCGCCATCGACCTGCCGGGGCACGGCCGCCGGATCGGCGAACCATTCACGGTCGAGGCGGCGCTGCAGACGATCGACGCAGCACTGAACCCTGCTGTCGGTGCAGACGAGGCCGCCGATCATTCGACACCGCGACTGCTCGTCGGACTGAGCCTCGGCGGCTACCTCGGGATCGAGTTCGCTGCGCGAAAACCCGATCGGCTCGACGGGCTCGTGGCGGCGTCGTGCAGCACGCGGCCGCGGGGCGCGCCGCTCGGCGGGTACCGACGGCTCTCGGCGCTCATCGGGCGGATGCCCGACCGCGGGCGGGGTCTCAACGACGCCATGGCCCGGCTCTTCCTCTCCCCCGAGGCCGTCGACGACGTGCTCGCGGGCGGCGTCGCCCTCGACGTCATGGCGCCCGCGCTCGAGGCCGTCGGCGAGCTCGACCCCGTCGTATCCCTCGCGGCGATCGACCTGCCCGTCTGGCTCGTGAACGGGCGTTTCGACCATTTCCGATTCGAGGAGCGCCGGATGCTGCGCGCCACCCGCGACGGGCACCTCGCCATCATTCCCGGCGCAACGCACCTCGTGAGCCTCATCCGACCCGACGATTTCGCCGCAATCGTGCTCGGCGCCGTCGCCGAGCTCGATCGCCGCGCCGCGGCCGGGCGCCGGCGTCGCAGCCCGGCTGGCGCGCCGTCGGAAGGGTCGCCGAGTTTCCCCGGGCAACTCGCAGGCGCGAACGTTGGTGACGTACCCGCATAGCTGGTATCGTTGCCTGTTGGCTTGCGTGTGGGTCCCACCCCGCACGATTCGCCGGTGAGGCCCCTCTACCTTTCCCGGCACATCCGGTACCCGCACAAGAACGAAAGACGAACTCCACGTGGCAAACATCAAGTCGCAGATCAAGCGCAACCGCACGAACCTCAAGGCGCAGGAGCGCAACAAGGCCGTCAAGAGCGAGCTGAAGACCGTCATCCGCACTGCGAAGGACGCGATCTCCACGGGCGACAAGGAGAAGGCGACGACCGCCCTCCGTGCCGCGACGCGCAAGCTCGACAAGGCTTCGAGCAAGGGCGTCATCCACAAGAACCAGGCCGCGAACCGCAAGTCGGCTCTCGCGAAGCAGGTCGCAGCGCTCTGACGCGAACACGCACTCGATGAAGGCCCCGGCACGGATGTGTCGGGGCCTTCGTCATGCCCGAGGTCATCCATCGACGCGTGCACGACGCCGCGAACTCGCGCACCGAGGTAGGAGCCGTGCGCAGGAGGAGCGGTCGCTCGAACGGCGCGTTCGTCAGGCGCGACCGCGCGAGGAGATGACGCCGACGAGTCGTTCGAGGGCGAACACCGGATCGCGTTCGGCGCCCTTGACCGCGGCATCCGTCGCTGCGAGTGCTTCGATCGCCCGGCCGAGGCCCTCGTCGGTCCAACCGGCGAGATCGCGTCGCGCTCGGTCGACCTGCCACGGTGCCAGGCCGAGCGAGCCGGCGAGCTGTGCGCCGCCGCCTCGAGTGCCAGACACTTTGGCCATCGTGCGCACCTTCATCGCGAACGCCGCGACCATGGGCACGGGGTCGGCACCGCTGTCGAGCGCATGCCGGAGCGCGATCAGCGCCTCGCCATGCCTGCCGGCGATCGCTGCGTCGGCCACCGCGAACGCGTTGGTCTCGACGCGGCCGCCGTAGTAGCGCGCAACAACGGCTTCGGTGATGTCGGATGGCGCGTCGGCGAGCAGCTGACGGCAGGCCGCGGAGAGTTCGCGCAGATCGTCGCTGAATGCGCCGACGAGAGCCCGCAATGCCCCAGGGCTGATCTTGCGGCCCGCCGTGCGGAACTCGGCCGCCGCGAAGTCCTGCTTCTCGGCGTCCTTCTTCAATTCGGCGCAGACGACCTCGATGCCACCTCCGCCACCGCCGCGAATCGCGTCGAGGAGCTTCTTGCCGCGCACGCCGTTGCGGTGGCGGAGTACGAGAGTCGTGGACTCGGCCGTCTGCGAGAGGTAGTCGAGCGCGTCGAGCAGGAAGTCGTCGCTCGCGCGTTCGACACCGCTGACGCGGATGAGGCGCGGCTCGCCGAACAACGAGGGACTCGCGAGCGTCATGAGCTCGCCTCGCCGGTAGCCGTCGGCTTCGAGATCGCTCACTTCAAGGGCCGGGTCTTCGGAGCGCAGGAAGTCGCGCAACATCGTGATCGACCGCTCGGCGAGCACGTCTTCAGCACCCGTGACGAGCACCACCGGTGCCGGCCGGATCGCGTGCCATGCGAGTTGCGGGATCGCCGCCTTCGCCTTGGGCGATGCCCCTGAGCGCGATGCGCCTGTGCGCGATGCCACCGCACCTCCCGTTCGTCACAACGAGTCTACGGGCCGCCGGCGACACCGGCGGAGTCGCGCTCGGTCCAGAGCTCGAAGCCGCCGGCTTCAGCGGTCAACAGCGCGGCGCCCGACTGATCGGTGCGCACCACCGCCGTGCCGTTCGCACGCAGCAGGTCGAGGAGCCGGTCCGTCGGGTGGCCGTAACCGTTGTCGGCGCCCACTCCGATGACCCCGACCGTTGCAGCGAGCTCGTCGTAGAGACGCTCGCTCTGGTCGGCTGAACCGTGATGCGCGACCTTCACGAGATCGACCGGGCCGAGCGTCGCGGACCGCAGCACCCGGGCCTGCGCCTCCTCACCGAGGTCGCCGAGGAAGAGGCCACGGTACTCGGGTGTCGAGACGTCGAGCACCACGCTGGCGTCGTTGCCCGGCGGCGCGTCTGGTCGAGGCCAGACCACGCGCCAGCGCGCGTCGCCGAGGTTGCCGCCGAAGCCGGCCACCACCTCGACCGGCTCAGCGCCCGCCGCGACGAGCGGATCCAGCGCACGCGTCGACCGGTCGCCGTCGAGCGGGCCATGGAGAACGGTCTCGACGAGACCGGCGACCGCCGGCACTCCCCCGACGTGATCGGCATCCCAGTGCGTCAGCACGAGCAGGTCGATGCGGGAGATGCCGAGCAGACCCAGGCAGCGCGAGAGCGCGGCAGGATCCGGCCCGGTGTCGATCAGCGCCGTCGCCTCGCCTGAGCGCACGAACACCGCGTCGCCCTGCCCGATGTCGCACGCGGCGACATCCCATTCGGTCGGCCGCGTCGCCGCGCCGATGAGCGGCCTGCCGGCGAAGAGTCCCACCGGCACGGCGATCGCCACGACGAGCACCGCTCCCGCGATGCCGCGGAGTCGCCGTCGACGCCGCGACCCCAGGAGGAGCCAGAGTGCGAGCGCCGTGCATGCCGCGAGCAGCAGCGCACCCGGGGCATCCGGCAGCCATTCGAGGCGGGCCGCAGGCATGGTCGACGAGGCCCGAGCGAGCAATGCGATCCACGAGGCGGGCAGCCACGCGAGCTGGAGGCACGCGAACCCGACCGAGGGCAGCACCGGCAGGAGCAGGCAGCCGATAAGCCCGACCACCGTGCCGATGGGCGCTGCAGGTGCCGCGAGCAGGTTCGCCGGCACACCGTAGAGGGCGAGCGCAGGGTCGAGCAGCACGAGCACCGGCTGGCAGGCCAACTGGGCGGCGAGCGGCACGCCGATGACGGCGGCGACAGGCAGCGGCATCCAGCGTGCGAGTGCGACGGTGAGCGGCCGGGCGAGCAACAGGAGCCCTGCCGTCGCGAACACCGACAGCGCGAACCCGTAGTCGCGGGCGTACCACGGGTCGGCCACCAGCAGCACGACGACCGCCAGTGAGAGCGCGGCGGAGCCGCCACCCGGCCGACCCGCTGCGACCGCCACGAGCACGACGACGGCCATCGTCGCTGCACGAACGACGCTCGCCTCGGGTGTGACGAGCACCACGAACCCGGCGAGAGCCGCAAGGGCGAGCACGACACGCAGCAGTCGAGGCAGGCCGAGCAGCGCGGCGAAGGCGAATGCCGCTGCGGTCACGATGGCGCAGTTCGCCCCCGAGACCGCCGTCAGATGGCTCAGCGACGACGCCTTCATGGCCGCGTCGAGGCCCTCGTCGACGGCACTCGTGTCGCCGATGGCGAGCCCGGGCACGAGCGCTCCGCCGTCGCCGCCGAGCGCGCCGGCGGTCTCGGCGAAGCCGGTGCGCAGGCCGACGGTCCACGCGAGCCACGGCGGTGGCAGCGAGACCGAACGGATGTCTCCCACCGGCGCCAACCGGAACGCCGACCCTTCATCGGCCGGCAATGCTGTGACACGAGCCGCGAACGTGACCCGGGCGCCGAGCTGCAGTTCACCCGCGGGCAGCGACAGCGCCGTCGTCACCGGTACCGCGTGCGCCGCGGCGTCGTCGATGACGACGAGTCTGCCCTCGACCCGGAGCGGCGGAGTGTCGCCCTCGGCGAACCAGTTCGAGCGCATCGCCCGCGGGGCGCCGGTGAGTTCGATCGTGACCTCGGGTGATCGATGGTCCTGGGCCGCGACGGCGAGTGGCGAGGACTCTCGCGTGCCGAGCCCGAGCGCCACGGAGCTCGCCACGAGGGCGCCGCCCGACACCACGACGAGCGCCGTCGCCGCCGCGCGAACGAACGGTGCGGCGACGGCGCCATCCCTGAGCGCCGCAGCCCGACGACGCTCGCGCAGCACTCCGATGACCGCGAGAACTGCAGCGAGGCACGCCGTCGCCCACAGCGCCCACGCGACGAGCGCTGCCCCTGAAGCGCCTCCGGGGATACCGATGGCGCACCACGCCACCGCCCACGCGGACATCGCGGGCAGGAGCAGGCGGAGGTCGCGCACTCAGAGCGCCACGAGCGGCTCGAGGCCCGCGAACACGGCGTCGCCGATGCCTGCGACGTCGAGCAGTTGGTCGACGGACGTGAACTGGCCGTTGGCGTCGCGCCAGTCGATGATGCGTTGCGCGAGCGCCGGTCCGATGCGCGGGAGCGTGTCGAGCTCGGTGAGGTCTGCGCTGTTCAGATGCACGAGGCCGTCAGCGGGTCCGGTACCGGGCACCGACGCACCCTCGGCAGCGGGCGGCGGCACCTGACCGACCACCGGCACCGCGAGCTGCTCGCCGTCGACGAGCGGACGCGCGAGATTCACCCCCGCCGGATCGGCGTCGGGTGCCAGACCTCCCGCCGCCGCGATGGCGTCGACGACCCGAGCACCCGCGTCGAGCTCGACGAGCCCGGGCCGCACCACGGCACCGAGTACGTGCACGAGCACCGACGGCGCACCCACGGTCGATGACGGGTCGGCCGAGGCATCCGCTCGGTCGCCGGATGCCTCGATGCGCGCCTGCTCGCCGCCCCCGCCTGCACCGAACGACATGAGCGCCGCGATCGCGACTGCGAGCACGAACAGCACCACGGCAGCGCCGACGCCGACCCGGATGCGTGGGCTCGCGCGGCGGGCGGAGGGATCGAGCACCGCCAACGGGTCGACGGCATCGCGAGCGGGCATGCCTGCACGGTAGGACGATCGGCATCATTCGAGGTGCGGCCGGCGGCGCTCGGTGCAAGCGGGGCGGCACTCCTCCGCTGTCGAGGAGGAGTGTCGATCAGAGGCGCGATCTCGCCGTAGACCTCGCCGCAGCACCTACGCTCGCAGCGCGCCGACCCGGCCGACGGCCGGCGCCGGCGGACCGAGACGCGGGCCGCCGTGCTCGGTGTCGCCTGCTCCGACCCGGTTGCTGCGCTCGGTCAGGCTGACGAGCGCCAGATGCTGGTCTGCCGTCCAGCAGATCAGCTTGCCCTTGTGGTCCTTCGTCCGACCGAGGATGCCCGCCTCGGCGAGTTGCACCAGCGCGCGATGCGCGGCCGCCGTGGACACCCCGTGCTGTTCGGCCGTCTTCTCGATGGTCAGGACCGGATCCGTGGCCAGCGCGTCAAGGATCTTGAGCACCACGGCATCACGACGCGGAGCCGCGGGCGTGATCGCCTGATCCTCGCGGAAGCGGATCAGGTCCGCTCGCACCTTCTCATCGAGGTCGGCGATGTCTGCAGCGAGCCTGACGGCGTTGCCCGCCGCCAGCTCGGCCGCTTCTGCGAAGCCGATGATCCAGTCGTCGAGGTGCGACGGGATCTGCCGGAACGCGGTGAGTCCTGCGATGTAGCGATCCTTGGCGCCGGCGAAGACCGTGCTGATGGGGATGAGCGTGTTCCGCAGCGCGTCCGCGCGATGGAGCACGGTGTGGATCAGCGCCCGGCCGGTGCGGCCGTTGCCGTCGATGAACGGATGGATCGTCTCGAACTGGGCGTGTGCGATCGCCGCGCGCACGACGGGGTTCCCCTCGGTCGCGGTCACGAAGCGCGCGAGGTCGTCGACCAGGCGCTGCACCTCGCTCTCGGGGGGCGGTACGAAGTCTGCGCGGAGCGGGCTCCATCCGGGCCCTCCGACCCAGTTCTGCACGGTGCGCAAGCCGGACTCGAGCCTGGGCTCGATGACGTGCTGCAGGCGCTCGATGTCGGCTGTCGTGACCGCGCGGTCGAAGTCGCCGAGTTCCGTGATCGCCGCTTCGGTCGCTCGCACGTTCGCAACGACCTCCACGGCGACTCGCGTGCTGTGCCCGGTGGGGCTGTGCTGAAGCAGCTCCGCGATGGCGAGCTTCTTCGGGGTGACGCTGTTCCCCTCGATCCATGACGACGAGATGCTCTCCGAGCGGATCAGCAGGTGGTTGAGGAAGCGCCCTCGTTCGCCGATGCGCTCGTCGGCACGTGCGAGCACCGCCAGCGCATCCTCGGCGGCGCGCTGCGCCGCCGGACTGATCGCGGGCAGCTCCTCACCGAGCTCATCGGGAACGTACGCCCGGTACCGGCCGGGCGCACGGTCCTTGCGGCCGAGGTGCGAGGCGTCTTCGGGGTTCCAGAGCAGGTCGACGTAATGGGCCATGGGTCGCTTCCTCACGTCGATGGGCGTTGGGCTATATCTACTTTACCGCAACGAAAGTAAATATAGACCTTCGCCGCACTCTGGCACCCGCAATGAAGAACCCGAACCTCGGTCGACTTGGTGCAACTCGAAGATTGCACTCTCGATGGTGCAACTCTAAGGTTGCATCAACCTGCCAGGCCAACTCGAATCGAGGAGCACACCATGACCGATCAGCATCCCGCGTTCTCAGGCGGTCGCAACGTCGCCCTGAAGGTGCCGCCGCACCGCTACGAGGCGACGGTCAGGTTCTATCGCGACATCCTGCAGCTCCCAGCGGTCTCCGGACCGAACGGTGATGCCACGGGATTCGAATTCGGCCACTGCAACCTCTGGATCGACAATTGTCCAGGGCTCTCGCAGGCCGAAGTGTGGCTCGAGCTGGTGGCTTCCGACACCGGATCGGCAGCGGAGGTGCTGGAGAACGCCGGGATCGCGCGACGCGACGAGATCGAAGACCTCGGCGCCGGGTTCGACGGGTTCTGGATCTCCTCGCCGTCAGACGTGATCCACCTGGTCGACTCGCAGAAGCAGTCCTGGGCCTGACCCCGCCGGCACCCCATCCCTCCGATCGGCTCCGCCCTTCGCGCAGCGCGGGAGAATGAGCGGCATGAGTCCCGAAGCGCGTCCACCTCACCGTCACCCGCGCGCGGTGCTCCTCGATTTCCACGGCACCCTGGCCGTCGCTCGATCGGTCGACGAGTGGATCGCCGATGCGCGCACGCGGGTGCCCCACGACGTCGACCCGTCCGCGGGGCTCTCCGATCGGATTCGGAACGTGTGGGCAGACGCGGGGCAGCGGTTCCCGACACTGGACTGGGACCTCGACCCCACCTCGCATCGCCACGCATTCGTGTCGACGATCTCCCGCGACGATCGCGTGTCGACCGAACTCGCAGAAGCCCTGTACGAGACGATGCCTCAGCAATGGATGCTGAACGCCGGCGCCGCTGCATTCATCGCACGCGCCTCCGACATCGGGATGCCCCTGGCCGTCGTGTCGAACATCGCACTGGATGTCCGACCCGCCTTGCAGCGTTGGGGGCTCGCGTCCGCGTTCGATGCGGTGATCCTGTCGTATGAGGTCGGGTACGCGAAACCCGATCCGCGGATCTTCCGACTCGCCTCGGACTCGCTCGGCGTCGACCCGAGGCACTGCGTCATGATCGGCGACTCGTCGCGCGACGACGGCGGTGCGGCGGCTCTCGGAATGCAGTGCATGATCGCTCGACCGGAGCAGATGCACCGCGCCTTCGAACTCGCTCTGCCGTCATGACCGGGCAGCTGTCACCCCGGCGCTGGTCGCCGGCGAGCACCGGAAGTCGAACCCTCCCCGTTTCGGGGAGGGTTCGCACGATCAGCCCCGGGTCGCGATGTTCACGAGACGCGGCGCGCGCACGATCACGTTGACGATCTCACGCTCGCCGATCGAGCGGACGACCGCTGCCGACGCACGCGCCATCGCCTCGAGCTCGTCGCTCGAGATCTTCGGCGACACCTCGAGTCGATCGCGCACCTTGCCGTCGACCTGAACGATCGCCGTCACCGACTCCTCGACGAGGAGCGCGGGATCGGCCTTGCGCCATGGCACGAGCGCAATCGTGGGCTCGTAGCCGAGCCGCTGCCACATGTCCTCTGCCGTGAACGGCGCGAACAGGTCGAGGATCATCGCGGTGACCTCGGCCGCCTCGCGCACCGCGGCGTCACCGGCGCCCGCGCCGGAGTCGATCGCCTTGCGGGTCGCGTTCACGAGCTCCATGAGTCGGGCGACGACCACGTTGAACTTGAACGCCTCGACGAGGCCGGGGGCATCGGCGAGCAGACGGTGCGTGACCCGGCGGAGCGATGCGTCGCCCGTCTTCCACTCGACGTCGGGGCTCGAGGTGATCTCGCCCGAGATGCGCCAGGCGCGGGCCAGGAACTTCGACGCGCCGACCGGCGAGACATCCGCCCAGTCGATGTCGTCTTCGGGCGGGCCGGCGAACGCCAGCGTGACGCGCAGCGCGTCGGCGCCATGCGCCCGCAGCTCGCTCGCGAACTCCACCAGGTTGCCCTTGGACTTCGACATCTTCGTGCCGTCCATGATGACCATGCCCTGGTTGAGCAGTGACGTGAACGGCTCGGTGAAGCTCAGGTAGCCGAGGTCGAAGAGCACCTTGGTGATGAAGCGCGAGTACAGCAGGTGCAGGATGGCGTGCTCGACGCCGCCGACGTACTGGTCGACGGGCGCCCACTTCTCGGCCTCGGCCGGGTCGAAGGCGCGCTCGTCGCTGTTGGGGTCGAGGTAGCGGAGGTAGTACCACGAAGAGTCCACGAAGGTGTCCATCGTGTCGGAGTCGCGGCGGGCCGCTCCCCCGCAGTTCGGGCACGCGACGTTGACCCAGTCTTCTGCCGCGCCGAGCGGGCTCGCGCCCTTCGGCTTCAGGTCGAGCCCCGCGGCATCCGGCAGTCGCACCGGCAGCTCGGCCTCGGGGACCGGCACCTCCCCGCAATCGGGGCAGTGGATGATCGGGATCGGCGTGCCCCAGTAGCGCTGGCGCGAGATCAGCCAGTCGCGCAGGCGGTAGTTCTTCGACGAGCGGCCGAGGCCGCGCTCGGCGAGGATCTCGATGACGCGACGGATCGCGTTGGACTTCGAGAGTCCGTCGAGCGGTCCGGAGTTGATGAGTCGGCCCTCGCCCGCGAGCGCGACGCCGGTCGACGCCGGGTCTTCGAGCGGGAGGTCGTCGGGCAGGTACGGGTCGCCGTTCTCGTCGAGCGGGATCACCGGGATCACGCCCGTGACGGGAGCGTTCGTGTCGACGACGACGCGCACGGGAAGGTCGAACGCGCGCGCGAAGTCGAGGTCGCGCTGGTCGTGCGCCGGAACGGCCATGATCGCGCCGTGACCGTAGTCGGCGAGCACGTAGTCGGCGGCCCAGATCGGCAGGCGCTCGCCGTTGACGGGGTTGATCGCGTAACGCTCGAGGAAGACGCCCGTCTTCGGGCGGTCGGTCGCGAGCCGGTCGATGTCGCTCTCGGCGCGCACCGAGTCGACGTAGTCCTGGAAGCGCATGCGCACCTCGGCGGACGCGCCGCTCGCGAGCTCGGCCGCGAGGTCGGAGTCGGGAGCGACGACCATGAAGGTCGCGCCGAAGAGGGTGTCGGGGCGCGTCGTGAAGACCGGGATGCGCTCCTCGCGCCCCTCGATCTCGAACTCGACGTCGGCGCCCGAGGAGCGGCCGATCCAGTTGCGCTGCATCGACAGCACCTTCGAGGGCCAGGCGCCCTCGAGCTGGTTCAGGTCGTCGAGCAGCCGGTCGGCGTAGTCGGTGACGCGGAAGTACCACTGCGTCAGGGCCTTCTTCGTCACGACCGCACCGCAGCGCTCGCAGTGCCCGTCGATGACCTGCTCGTTGGCGAGCACCGTCTGGTCGTTGGGGCACCAGTTGACCTGGCCCGCCTTGCGGTAGGCGATGCCCTGCTCGTAGAGCTTCAGGAACAGCCACTGGTTCCACTTGTAGTACTCGGGGTCGCTCGTGTGGAGCTCACGCGACCAGTCGAACGACGGTGCGTACTGGCGGAACGAGCGCTTCTGCTGCTCGATGTTCTCGTACGTCCACCCGCGCGGGTCGATGCCGCGCTTGATGGCGGCGTTCTCGGCCGGCAGCCCGAAGGAGTCCCAGCCGACCGGGTGCAGCACGTCGAAGCCCTGGTGGCGCCAGTAGCGCGCCACGGTGTCGCCGTAGCCGAACGCCTCGGCGTGACCCATGTGCAGGTCGCCCGAGGGGTAGGGGAACATGTCGAGGATGTACTTGCGCGGCCTCGTGTCGCCGGGAAGCCCGGCACGGAACGGCTCGGACTCATCCCACACGGGAAGCCACTTCGCCTGGATGGCAGCGAAGTCGTACGCGCCGGCATCGGCGTGCGCTGGGTCCTGGTCGTGTGCCACGTGACTCTCAATCGTGTATCGCTCGGGAAGGCTGGCGGGCGCGCCGGATCACGGCGCACTCGGATATCAAGCCTACTCACTCGGAGGCGGGCATCTCCGCGCCGAGCACCGCGAGCAGGGCACGCGCCTTGATGCGGGTCTCCTCGACCTCCTCCGCGGCGACTGAGAGCGCGGTGATTCCGCCGCCGGTGCCGATGGATGCGCCGTTCGGCGTGAGCACGATCGAGCGGATCACCATCGCGAGGTCGGCGCTGCCGTCGACGCCGAGGTAGCCGAAGGCCCCGGAGTAGATCCCCCGCGGCCCTTGCTCGAGCTCGTGCAGGATCGTCATGGCGCTGTGCTTCGGGGCCCCCGTCATCGAGCCCGCAGGGAACGCCGACTGCACGGCGTCGAGCGCGGTGAGCGGATGCCGCAGCCGCGCGGTCACCGTCGAGACCAACTGGTGCACGTGGGCGTACTCCTCGACGTCGAGGAGGCTGGGCACCTCGACGGTGCCGAGCTCGGCGATGCGGCCGAGGTCGTTGCGCATGAGGTCGACGATCATGAGGTTCTCGGCGCGCTCCTTCTCACTGGCGAGCAGTTCCCGGCGAAGGGCGGCGTCGGTCTCGGGGTCGGCGCTTCGCGGCCGAGTGCCCTTCATCGGCTTCGTCGAGACGATGCCTCCGGGTTCGACGTGGAGGAACTGCTCGGGCGAGGCGCTGAGCAGCGCGGTGTCACCGAAGCGCAGGTACCCGCCGTGATGGCTCGGGCTCGAGGCGCGGAGCGCCAGGTAGGCGGTGGCCGGATCGGGGTGCACGTCGACGTCGACCCGGTTCGTGAGGCAGAGCTGGTACGCGTCGCCGCGGATGATCGCGGCCTGGCATTCGGCGATGAGCTGCTCGTAGCGCTGCGGATCATGACGCCAGCGCGTCGGCGCGCGGTCAGGACCCGCGCCTGCCGGCGACGCGACCGGCGAGATCACGGGCGCGGATGCCGCGTCGAGCCGTTCGATGCCGGCCGCGAGTTCGGTCGCCCACGCCTCCGCCGGGCCTGGCGCGGCGGACTCGTCGTCGTCGAGCCAGACGAGCCGCACCGATCGTGCGCCGTGATCGAAGACGATCGCCCGGTCGATGAAGAGGAACGCGGCATCCGGCGTCTCGGCTTCGGCGATCGGCACCTCGTTCAGCTGCGCGCCGAGCTCGTAGCCGAACCAGCCGAACCAGCCGATCGGGCCGCCGTCATCGGCGGACCCGATGGAGTCGTCGCCCGGTGCCGGTCGGTGCTCGGCGAACATCTCGCCGAGCACGTCGAAGATCGAGCCGGCCGTCGTGGTCGCCTGCACCGCGGCATCCGAGGCCGCCGGCCGTGACCTCGAGACCGTGCCGCGCACCACGTCGGCCGTCACGAACTCGGAGTGCTCGTGCGGGACCGCGAGCACGCTCGATCCCGACGCGGCATCCGCTCCCCCGTCGAGCCAGACGACGTACGGCGACTCGGCGAAGAACGTGCGGAAGACCGCTTCGGGGTCGCGCCACACCGGCAGGGTGAGGTGACGGATGCGACGCGGCATCCTCTCAGCCTAGATCGCCGGGAGGCGACCGTCTTCGATCGTCACGATGCGATCGACGAGCGCGGGATCGACCGGGGCGTGCGAGATCAGCACGACGCTGCTGCCCGAGCGACTCGCCGCGTCGGTCAGGTCGCGAAGGAGCGCGTCGGCGCGTGCGGGGTCGACGCTCGCCGTCGGCTCGTCGAGCACGAGAACCGGGAATCGGGCGAGCATCGCCCTGGCCAGGGCGAGTCGCTGCGCCTGCCCGCCCGAGACGAGGGCGCCGCGCTCGCCGACCTTCGCGTCGAGGCCGCCACGCTCCTCGACCCACTCGCGCAGGCCCACGCGCTCGAGTACGTCGAGCAGCTCGTCGTCGCTCGCGGTGTCGCGAGCGAAGATCAGGTTCTGCCGAACGTCCTCATCGAAGAGCCACGGCCGCTGCTCGACGAGTCCGACGATGCCGCGCACGTCGGCGGGGTCGAGGGTCGACGCTTCGATGCCGCCGAGGCGGTAGGAACCCGCGTACTCGAGGAAGCGCACGAGCACGTGCGCGAGCGTGGTCTTGCCTGCTCCCGAACCTCCGCGCACGAGGAGCCGCTCGCCCGGCGCGATCGCGAGATCCACCCGGGTGAGGGCCGCTCCCCTGCCGTCGTCGGTCGCGGCCGTGCCTGCGCCGCCGCCCTCGGGGTTCGCGAGCACCGGCCAGCTCGCCTGCACGCCGCGCAACTCGATCAGCGGCGGCGCATCCTGCGTCGGCGGTGCCGCCGGCGATTCCGGCACGACGGGGATGCCCGCCGGCACGGTGTCGGGCACGGCTCCCGCGACCCGGGAGGCGCTCGCACGCGCGAGCCGGAGCGACGACGCCGCGAGCGGCACGGCCGTCGCGATCTCGGCGATCGCGAGGGGCACGAGGCAGAGCACTGCGAAGGTGGGCCCGTCGATGCGGCCGTCTTGCAGGAGCGGCACCGCCGCGGCGAGGCTCGCGGCCACGGCGAATCCGCCGATCGCGCTCATCGCCGCCGCCGCGACGCCGGTCGCCGCCGCACGGGTCCGGGTCGCCTTGGCGTACCCGGCGCCGAGTTCGTCGATGCGTCGACGCCCGGCGCCCGCGGCGTCGAAGGCGACGAGCACGTCGAGCGCCTGCACGTGTTCGACGATCGCCGCCTGCAGCTCGCCACGGAGCGGTGCCGTGGTGCGCTCGGCCCGGGCGACCGCCCGCTGCTGCACGAGCAGCGCCACGCCGATGCCCACGACGAGGCAGACCAGCACGGCCACGGCCGACTGCGGCGCCAGGAACCCGATGCCGATGACGGCGGCCACGAGCACGATCGCCGCGCTCACGAGCGGCTGCACGGCACGCAGCGGCACGTTCTGCAGTTCGTCGACGTCGCTCACGAAGCGATCGAGCAGGTCGCCACGTCGTGTCGCCGCGATGCCGTCAGGGGCGATCGGCAACATGCGCGCGAACACGTCCGCACGGATCGTGGCGAGCTGCCGGAACGAGGCGTCGTGGCCCGTGAGCCGCTCGAGGTAGCGGAACACCGAGCGGCCGAGCGCGAACGCGCGCACGCCGACGATCGCCATCGAGAGGTACAGCACGGGCGGCTGCTCATCGGCACGGGCGATCAGCCAGGCCGAGCACGCGAGCAGCACGATCGTCGACCCGGCTGAGCCGATGCCGAACAGCACGGCGGGCAGGAGCCGGCGCGGACTCGGGATGGAGCGGCGCAGCATGGCGCGCGCGGGGTCAGACATGCGCAGGCTCCAGTTCGATGATGCGGTCGGCCCGGGATGCGAGTGCCGCTCGGTGGGTCGAGACGACGACGACGCGGCCGTCTGCCGCGAGTTCGCGGAGCGCATCGCCGAGGGCGACCTCGCGGTCGGCGTCCTGCGCCGAGCTCGGTTCGTCGAGGAGCAGCAGCGGCGCGTCGCGGGCGAGCAGCCGATGGATCGCCCGGGCGGTCGCGACGCGCTGCGCCTGGCCGCCCGAAAGGCCCGATCCGCCCGGTCCGAGCCGCAGTTCGGGATCCAGCTCGACACCCGCGAGCCGGCGGGCGCGCGCGCAGAGCGCGGGGTCGGCGTCTTCGTCGCCGAGGCGCACGTTCGAGGCGATCGTTCCGGCGAGGAGCGCCGGAGTCTGCCCCGACCACGCGACCTGCGAGCGGGCGCCCGCGCCGGCGCCGAGCCGCGACCCGTCGAGCCGCGCATCGCCCTCGATCGGCACGAAGCCGAGCAGCGCCGCGAACAGGCTCGACTTGCCCGAACCGCTTTCCCCGGTCACCGCGACGAGTTCACCGCGGCGGGCTTCGAGGTCGAGGCCGTCGAGCACGACCCGGTCGCCGCGCCTGACCCTGATGCCGCGGAGCAGCAGGCCGCCACCGGCATCCGTGCCGTCGTTCATCGCGTCGACGACGACCGCCGTGTCGCGCACCGGCACCCGATGCGCCTGCTCGGCCGCGTCGAGCAGGTCGAAGGCGTCGACCGACGCGGCGACCCCCTCGGTCGACGCATGGAAGGCGGCGCCGACGTTGCGCAGCGGCAGGAACACCTCGGGCGCGAGCACCAGCACGAACAGCCCGGCGATGAGCAGCATGTCGCCTGCGACGAGGCGCAGCCCGATCGAGACGGCGACGAGCGCCACCGAGAGGCTCGCGGCGAACTCCAGCGTGAAGCCCGAGAGGAAGGTGATGCGCAGCACCTTCATGGTGTGCGAGCGGTAGTCGTCGGTGACCGCCCTGATCCGGGCGGTCTGGCGCTCCGCACGGCGGAAGAGCAGCAGCGTCGACAATCCGCCGACGACCTCGAGGAAGCCGCGCGACAGCGACGCGAGACTCTCCCACTGCCGCCGCTGCACCACCTGCGTGGCCATGCCGATGAGCGCCATGAAGACCGGGATGAGCGGCAGCACGATCACGAGCACGAGCCCCGACAACGGATCGGCGATCCATGCCATCGCGATGAGGATCGGGGTGACGACGATCGTCGACACGAGCTGCGGCAGGTACTGTCCGAAGTACGCGTCGAGGGCGTCGAGCCCCGGACCGAGCAGGGTCGCGATGCGCGCCGTCGGGAAGTCCGGAAGCCCCTCTGGCTCGGCCTCGAGCGCCGCGAGCAGTTCGCTGCGGAGCTCGGCCTTCACCCGAGTGGCGCCGGCCGAGCCCACGACGTCCCAGAGCCACGCGGCGACGGCGCGAACGGATGCCGCGGCCACGAGCAGCACGAGGAGCGGCACGCCGTCGGCCATCGGCATGCCGTCGATGAATCCCGTGACGAGGGACGCGAGTGCCCAGGCGAACGCCACGATGGCCGCGCTCTGGACCAGGGCGAGGGCGCCGCCCGCGGCGAGGAAGCCGCGAGCGGCGCGGGAGCGACGGAGGAGCCGCGGATCGAGCGGTCTCACCTAGTGCGCTGCCGCCTCGATCGACGCGCGGGAGACGCGCTTGCGGAACACCCAGTACGTCCACCCCTGGTAGAGCAGCACGAGCGGGAGGCAGAACACGGCCACCCAGCTCATGACGGTGAGCGTGTAGGTCGTGCTCGAGGCGTTCTCGATGGTGAGGCTGTTCGCCGGATCGTTCGAGGCGGGCATCACGTCGGGGAACAGCGCCGCGAAGAGGGCGAACACCGCAGCAGCGACCGTGATGGCGAGCAGGGTGAACGCGATGCCCTCCGCCCCGCGCAGGTTCGCGATCCATCCGCCGATGAGGGCCACCGCGGCGACGGCCGCGAGGATCCAGAACCAGAGCGTGCCGAAGGCGAGCCCCGTCCAGAGCAGGAACGACGCGGCGACGACGATCGTGATGAGGCCCGACTTCGTGGCGAGTCGTCTCGCACGCTCCCGCAGATCTCCCTCGGTCTTCAGCGAGGCGAACACCACGCCATGGGTGAAGAAGAGCAGCAGGGTCGTGACGCCGCCGAGCAGCGCGTACGGGTTCAGCAGGTCGAAGAGCGTCCCCGTGTAGTTGTGATCCGCGTCGAGCGGCACACCCTGCACGATGTTGGCGAACGCGACGCCCCAGAGGAGCGCCGGCACCGCCGACCCGACGACGATCATGCCGTCGAACCACTTCTTCCAGCGCGACTCGGGTCGCTGGTGGCGGTACTCGAACGAGACACCGCGAGCGATGAGCGCGAGCAGGATGAGCAGCAACGCGAGGTAGAACCCGGAGAAGAGCGTGGCGTACCACTCGGGGAACGCGGCGAAGAGCGAGGCGCCGGCGACGATCACCCACGTCTCGTTCAGGTCCCAGACGGGGCCGATCGTGTTGATCAGCACGCGACGATCGGTCTCGTCCTTCCCGAGGAACGGGAGGGACATGCCGATGCCGAAGTCGAATCCGTCGAGCACGAAGTAGCCGACGAACATGAAGGCGACGATCCAGAACCAGAGCACTGTGAGATCCATGGGTGTCCTCCTAGTAGACCGTCGAGGCGGGTTCGACGCGGCCGGTTTCGGGATCGGGTTCGCCGAGCTCCGCTGGGCCCTTCTTGATGGCCCGGATGATGAGGCGCACCTCGACGACCGCGAGGATGCCGTAGATGAGGGTGAACGCCACGAGGGAGATGAGCACGTCGAGCCCGGTGACGTTCGGCGACACCGCCGATTCGGTGGGCAGCAGGCTGAACACGATCCAGGGTTGCCTGCCCATCTCGGTGAAGATCCAGCCGACGATCATCGCGGCGAGCGAGAGCGGGAAGCTCCAGATGGCGACCTTCCAGATCCAGGCCTGCTTGGGCATGCGGCCCTTGCGGGTGAGCCAGAGGCCGACCACGGCGACGAGCACGTGAGCGAGGCCGAGGCCGATCATCCAGCGGAACGACCAGTAGGTGACCCAGATGATGGGCGTGTAGTCGCCGGGCCCGTAGAGCTCCTGGTACTGCGCCTGGAGGTCGTTGATGCCCTCGACGCAGCCGTCGAAGGTGTGCGTCGAGAGGAACGAGAGCAGGTACGGCACGCGGATCGAGAAGAGTTCGCTCGTGCCGTCGGGGGTGCCGAGGGTGAACAGCGAGAACGAGGCATCCGCCCCGCATGCGGTGTCGTACATCGCCTCGGCGGCGGCCATCTTCATCGGCTGGGTCGCCACCATGGCGAGGCTGAGCTGGTCGCCGAAGAGCGTCGTGAGGATGCCCGAACCGACCATGACCCAGAGGCCGAACTTCAGTGCGGGGCGCATCGAGTCGAGGTGCTGGTTGCGGGCGAGGTGCCAGGCCGCGGCGCTGATGATGAGGCCGGCGGCCACCATGAAGCTCGCCGCGATCGTGTGCGGGAACGCCGCGAGCGCCACGGGGTTCGACAGCAGCGCGCCGATGTCGACGAGCTCCGCGCGCCCTCGTTCGACGTTCATCTCGTAGCCGACGGGGTTCTGCATGAACGCGTTCGCGGCGATGATGAAGTACGCCGAGGCGATCGAGCCGATGGCCGTGCACCAGATCGTCGCGAGGTGGAGGCCGCGGGGCAGCTTGTCCCAGCCGAAGATCCAGAGGCCGATGAACGTCGCCTCGAAGAAGAAGGCGAGCAGGCCCTCGAGCGCGAGCGGGGCCCCGAACACGTCGCCGACGAAGCGCGAGTACTCCGACCAGTTCATGCCGAACTGGAACTCCTGCACGATGCCCGTCACGACGCCCATGGCGAAGTTGATGAGGAAGATCGTGCCGAAGAACTTCGTGATCTTCAGGTACTCGAGCTTGCCGGTGCGGTACCACGCGGTCTGGAACACGGCCGTGGAGGTCGCGAGGCCGATGGTGATCGGGACGAACAGGAAGTGGTAGACGGTGGTGAGCCCGAACTGCCATCGGGCGAGCAGCAGCGGGTCCAGCAGCTCGTTCACGGATGCCCCTTTCACACGCGATCGCAAGCGACGCGGTCTTTGTTCTACACGCAGTAGAACCTTCTTCTACGAAGCGTAGAACAAATCGCCCGACGACGGTAGTCTGGAGGCATGGCGAGTCTCGGCGAACTGGAGCGCTCCGTGATGGAGGTGCTGTGGTCGCGCGACGCCGCGCTCACGGCGAACGAGTTGCGCGACGCCCTCGCCCTCAGCGATGGCGAGCCCGGCCGCGCCGTCGCGACGACGACCGTGCTGACCGTGCTGTCCCGACTCGAGCGCAAGGGCTTCGTGTCGCGCGCCCGCGACACCCGCCCGCACCGCTACCGGGCGCTGCTCACTCGCGAAGAGCACACCGCAGAGCTCATGCACGAGGTGCTCGACCGTGCCAGCGATCGCGATGCCGCGCTCGCCAGGTTCGTCGGCACCGTCAGCGCCGGTGAGGCCGCAACGCTGCGGCGCCTGCTCGACGACCTCTCGCGATCCTGACGATGCTCGCCGTCGCCGTGCTGCTCGGCGGATTCGCACTCCTGCTCGCGTGGCCGATCCCCCTCGTGCTGTCGCGCGCCTCCTGGCCGAACCGATCCCCGGCGATCGCCCTCGCACTCTGGCAGGCGATCGCACTCGGCGGCGGCCTCTCGATGATCGGCTGCCTGCTCGTCTTCGGCGCGTCTCCGGCCGGATCGCTGCTGGGCGCGGCCCAGGCCCTGCTCCCCCTTCTCTTCACCGGCCCGATCCCGCCCGAGTTCGGCGTCGTGCACCTCGCCGCGCTCACGCTCGCCGCCGGACTCGCCCTGCACCTCGCCCTCAACCTCGCACTCACGGCGGTGCGCGCCGAGCGCGAACGCCGCCGCCAACATCAGCTCATCGACCTGCTCAGCGACCCGATGCCCGGTCAGCCGAGAACTCGCGTGCTCGCCCATCCGGTGCCCCTCGCCTACTGCGTGCCGGGCATCCGCTCCGCGACGGTGCTCACCGACGGCCTCATCGACGCGCTCGACGAAGCCGAACTGCGGGCCGTCATCGCGCACGAGCGCGCGCACCTCGACCAGTTGCACCATCTCGTGCTCCTCGCGTTCCGGGCCTGGCACAGCGCGCTGCCCTGGTTCCCGATCGCCAACCGCGCCGAACGGTCGGTGGCTCTCCTCGCCGAGATGCTCGCCGACGACCATGCACGTCGCGAGTCCGACGACGAGGCGCTCCGCCGCGCGATGCTGCAGGTCGGCAGCGGCGGCGAGCCCGGCGCGTATGCCGACTCCGGCGGCGTCGTTCCCGACGTCACGATGCTCGAGGCGCGGCTCGCCCGGCTCGACGAACCCCAGCAGCTCTCCGGCCCGCTGACCGGTTCCGCCGTCGTGTGGACCGCGGCGATCATCGTCGCCGTGCCGATCGTCGCGCTGCTCGCAACGCTCGGCGCGCTCGCCTGACCCCGACCACGGTACGAGCCGCTCCCCCGGCGAATCAGACCCGAGTCTGATGCCGGCGCCCAGCGCGCCTCGCTACGCTCGAACGATGAACGAGATCCTCGACTGGATTCTCGACACCGTCCAGGCTGTCGATCCGATCGCCCGCACCCTGCTCGCCGGGCTCGGAATGCTGCTCGAGACGTCGGTGCTCATCGGACTCGTCGTGCCGGGCGACACGATCGTGATCGTGGCCTCGACGGCCATCGACGGAGCGGGCGAGTACTTCGCGCTCACGATCACCGTCATCGTCGGCGCATTGATCGGCGAGAGCATCGGGTTCGCCCTCGGCCGCTGGTTCGGTCCGCACATCCACCGATCGTGGGTCGGGCGCAAGATCGGCGACGAGAACTGGTCGCGCGCCGAGCGCTATCTCGACCGACGCGGTGGCCCCGCGGTCTTCATCTCCCGCTTCCTGCCCGTGCTGCACTCGCTCATCCCGCTCACCGTCGGCATGAGCTCGATGCGGTACCGCAAGTTCATGGCGTGGACGGTGCCCGCGTGCGTCATCTGGGCGTTCTCCTACGTGACCGTCGGCTGGCTCGCCGCCGGGAGCTACCGCGAACTGAGCCGCGAGCTGCACTGGGCGGGCTACCTGTTCGTCGGCGTCATCGCCCTCTTCCTCGCCGCCGTCTGGGGCGTGAAGAAACTCCTCGTCCGCTCCGAGGCCAAGCACATGACCGCCACGGATGCCCCGGCCCACGAGCCGTCCGAGGCTGCGGCGGGCGCAGCCGACGACGAAGGGTCGGATGCCGCGGCATCCGACCCCTCGAATCTCGACGCGAACCGCTAGAACAGCGACTTCTCGGCGAGCCAGTCCTTCGCGATCTGGTCGGCCGACTGCTGCTCGTCGACACTCAGCGCGTTGAGCGCGACGAGGTCTTCGGCACTG
The DNA here is from genome assembly GCF_016907835.1 of Agromyces cerinus. NCBI lineage: Bacteria > Bacillati > Actinomycetota > Actinomycetes > Micrococcales > Microbacteriaceae > Agromyces > Agromyces cerinus. The sequence goes on from NZ_JAFBCT010000001.1 coordinate 1,597,560, forward strand.
AGCGCGGCGCTCACGGTGTTGATGACGTCGGCGATCTCATCGGTGACCTTCTCGCTCACGACCGGCACGACGTTCGAAGCCAGGAAGAGCCCCTCGGGGTCTTCGAGCGTCACGAGGTCGTTGGCCTTGATGTTCGGGTCGGCGCTGTAGATGTTCACGAGCTGCACCTGGTCGTCCACGAGCGCCTTGAGGGTGAGCGGGCCGCCGCTGTCCTCGATCGGCGTGAAGGCCACGTCGACCCCGTAGACCGACTTGAGCCCTTCGGGACCGTACGGGCGCGTCTCGAGTTCGGAGTTGCCGCCCAGGGTCAGCGGAGTCGTGACCTTCGCGAGGTCGGCGAGGCTCGTCACGCCGTTGGCGTCCGAGAACTCCTTCGTGACGTTGTACGAATCCTGATCGGTCGCCGACGACTGGTCGAGCACACGCAGGCCCTCGGGCAGCGAGGTCTCGAGTTCGGCGTAGACGTCGTCGCTCGTCGTCGCCGTCGTGTCGGGCACGTAGTACTGGAGCAGATTGCCCGTGTACTCGGGGAAGACGTCGATCTCGCCCGCTTCGATCTCGGGGATGTAGACCTCCCGCTGGCCGATGCGGAACTGCCGATCGACCGTGAAGCCGTTCTCCTCGAGCGCCTGCGCGTAGATCTCGGCGATGATCTCGTTGGAGTAGTAGTCCTGCGAACCGACGACGATCGTCTCCGACGACGCGCCGTCGGTGCTCGATCCGCTGTCCAGCGGATCGCCCGACGCGCACCCTGCCAGGGCCACTGTCGCCCCGACCGCGACTGCTGCGAGTGCAACGAGCCGGCCTTTTCCTGCGGTGTTCATTCTGGATTCCCTTCGGTGATGGGTCGCCCCACGACCGCTCGTGGCCGGGGCGGCCGCGAGCGGAGCTCTCTGGTTCTGTTCGCCCGCACGCCGGCGGGCACGACGAGGCGCTGGATGATCGCGAAGAGGCCGTCGATGGCGAGGGCGAGCAGGATCACGAGGATCGAGCCGCCGAGCATCTCGGCGTAGTCGCGGGTCTTCAGTCCGGCGAAGATGAAGCGGCCGAGCCCGTCGTCGGCGATGTAGGCGGCGAGTGTCGCGGTCGCGATGATCTGGAGCGTGGCCGAGCGGATGCCGCCGACGATGATCGGCATGCCGAGCGGCACCTCGACCCTGCCGATGATCTGCCCCTCGCGCATGCCCATCGCCCGCGCAGCGTCGACCGTGCGTCGGTCGACGGACTCCAGCCCCGAGTAGGCGCCGGCGAGCAGCGGCGGCAGTGCGAGCACGACCAGTGCGATGATCGGCGCCTGGAGGCCGATGCCGAGCCACAGTGCCAGGAGCGTGAGCAGGCCCAGTGTCGGCAGCGCGCGCAACCCGCCGGAGACCGTCACGACGAGTTCCTTGCCGCGGCCGGTGTGCCCGACCAGCATGCCGATCGGCAGGGCGATGAGCGCTGAGATCACGAGCACGGTCGCCGAGATCGCGAGGTGCTGGGCGATGCGCTCGGGGATCGACCCCGCCCCGGTCCAGTTGGCCGGGTCGAGGATCCAGGCGATGCCCTCGAGCAGGAGGTTCATGCGGCGTCCACCCGCTCGACGCGGTCGAGGGTGCGGCGACGCTCCGCGGCGCTCGGCCGCCACCACGGCATCAGCATGCGGCCGATCGCCACGCTCGCCCAGTCGAGCCCGATGGCGAGCACCATGGTGGCCACGATGCCGGTGATGATCTCGGCCTGGATGCCGCGTTGCAGGCCGTCGGTGAAGAGGCTGCCGAGGCTCTGCACGCCGATGACGGCGCCGATGGTGGCGAGACTCACCGTGCTCACGATCACGACCCGGAGGCCGGACAGCAGCACCGGCCCCGCGAGCGGGAGCTCGACGCCCCAGAACCGACCCGCCGCAGAATAGCCGATGGCCGTCGCCGACTGGCGCACATCGGGCTCCACCGCGTCGAAGGCGTCGGCAGCGGTGCGCACGATCACCGCGATGCCGTACAGCGTCAGCGCGACCACGAGGTTGACCGGGGAGGTCGTCCGCTGCCCGGTGACGATCGGCAGTGCGATGAGCAGCGCGAGCGACGGGATCGCGTAGAGCAGGCCGCAGAGCGAGAGCAGCACCCCTCGCGACCACCGGTACCGGTGCGCGATCCATCCGATCGGAACCGAGATCACGAAGCTCAGTATGATCGCGGGCACCGACAATGCCAGATGCGTCAGCATCAGTTCGCCGACCAGGTCGAGATTCGACCAGAGCCAGTTCACGAGGCGAGCACTCCCGCTGGGCGTCCGTCGTCGTCGACGACGATCCGGCGCCCATCGACCTCGGTCAGGTGCAGCGCCCGCTTGCCGCGATTCGCCCCGACGAAGTCGGCGACGAAGTCGTCGGCGGGATTCGCGAGGATCTCAGCCGGAGACGCTGCCTGGGAGATCTGCCCACCGTGCTGCATGATCACGACCTGGTCGCCGAGGAGGAACGCCTCGTCGATGTCGTGCGTGACGAAGACGACCGTCTTGCCGAGTTCGCCCTGCAGGCGGAGGAGTTCCTGCTGCAGCTCCGCTCGCACGATCGGGTCGACGGCGCCGAACGGTTCGTCCATCAGCAGGATGTTGGGGTCGACGGCGAGGCCGCGGGCGACGCCCACCCGTTGCTGCTGGCCGCCTGAGAGCTGGCTCGGGTACTTGTCGGCGAGCGAGCGGTCGAGGCCCACCGTGTCGAGCAGCTCGAGTGCGCGAGCGTGGGCGACGGCCTTCTTCTCACCCCGGAGCAGCGGCACCGTCGCGACGTTGTCGATCACCTTGCGGTGCGGTAGGAGCCCCGAGTTCTGCATCACGTACCCGATGCCGCGTCGCAGCCCCACCGGCTCGAGCGTCGCGACATCCGTGCCGTCGATCAGCACCTGCCCCGCGGTCGGGTCGACCATGCGATTGATCATGCGCAGGAGCGTCGTCTTGCCGGAACCCGAGGAGCCGACGAAGACGGTCGTCTTGCGCGGCGGGACCACGATGTCGACACCCGCCACCGCGACGGTGCCGTCGGGGAACTGCTTGGTGACGCCACGGAACTCGATCATGCTGCCTCATTCCACGCCCGGCACTCGCCGAACCGGCTTCCAGCCAAACACCAATCGCGTGCCGAGGCAACGAACGCGACGCGGCGCGTCGGACGCCGGCGGGACGTCAGGCGGCGGTGCTGGCGCTGCGCGCCTCGCCCAGGTGCTCGGCGAGGTAGTCGTGCACGAGGCGCTTCGCCTCGGCCAGGTAGCGGTCGTCGCCGGCCTCGTCACGCTCGAACGCGCGGCTGATGAGCGCGTCGCCGAGTTCGATCGAGACGCCGAGGCGGAAGCGCAGCTCCGCGAGGTCGAGGTCGTCACCGCCGAACTCCGCCTCGATGAGGCGTGCCAGTCGGTGGGCGAGCTCGGGCTCGATGTCGCCCTCGGGCGTCTCACGACGTGCGGCGTGCACGACGCTGAAGCCCGGTTCGTCGCGGTACATCGCGGCGCAGGCGTCGATCGCCACGTCCATGAGGTGCCACCAGTTGGCGAGGTCGATGTCGACGAGGTCGTCGGCGATGCGTTCCCGGAAACGTCGCACCGAGCGCTCGCGAAGTGCGTACAGCACGGCGACGCGGTCGGGGAAGTAGCGGTACACCGTGCCGATCGAGGCACCGGCGCGCTCGGCGACCATCTGCGTGGTCAGGCGCTCGAACCCGGACTCGTCGACGATCTCCGCCGCGGCGTCGAGCAGCGCGTCGAGGCGCTGTGTACTGCGTCGCTGGGTCGGCTCGGTACGGATCGAGCGTCTCCGGCTCGGATCGGCCCCCAGGATCAGGTCGACATTCGGCACGGAACCTCCTCAGTTGCCCGTCCACTCTACCCGGAGCGGCGCGGGTCGTCCGACCATCTCCGGGCACGTTTCGCGACGCGGTGTCGACGCATGACAGACTGAGTGGATGCCGGCGAGCTCCCCCCTTCCGGCCGGACAACGAGAGCGCCAGGTCCGGCATCGTGCCGCGCGCCTCGAAGACTGGGTGCACGACATCCGCGAACGCTGGGCGCGCCGCCGAGGCCACCGGCCGACCATCGTGCCCTACACGGGCTACGGGTCCACCGAGTGGGTGCGAGTGCTCTGCCGGGTGCTGCTCGCGAAGCCGGTCGCCCCCGACGAGACGTCGAAGCGCCGGCGTCGCCGTGGAGAGCAGGGCATCCGCGGATGGCGCAGCTTCACGAGCGTGCCTGTCGGCGGCGTGCCCGTGGTGATCGAGGTCGGCGGCACGCGCATCGAGGTGCTCGCCGATCGCGGCGGGGTCGTCGACACGAAGGTGCCGGTCTCGCTCGAGCCCGGCTGGCACCGGGTGACGCTGCACACCGAGGGTGCGGAGCCCGTCGAGGCGCCGATCTGGATCGTCGGGCCCGAGGTTCGATTCGGCATCATCTCCGACGTCGACGACACCGTGATGGTCACGGCACTCCCCCGGCCGTTCGTCGCCTTCTGGAACACCTTCGTGCTCGACGAGCACGCGCGCATCCCGACACCGGGCATGGCCGTGCTGTTCGAACGGCTCGTGCGCTCGCACCCGGCCTCCCCCGTCATCTACCTGTCGACGGGCGCCTGGAACGTCGCACCCACGCTCACGAGGTTCCTCTCGCGCAACCTGTATCCGGCGGGCCCGCTCCTCCTCACCGACTGGGGCCCGACGCACGACCGGTGGTTCCGGAGCGGCCGGGAGCACAAGCAGGAGAACCTCCGGCGACTCGCCGAGGAGTTTCCCGACGTGCGCTGGCTCCTCATCGGCGACGACGGGCAGCACGACGAGGAGCACTACGAGCGTTTCGCGCTCGAGCACCCCGAAAAGGTCGCCGCCGTCGCCATCCGCCGCCTGTCGAAGGGTGAAGCCGTGCTCGCCGGAGGTCGCACGAAGACGGAGCAGCACGCCTCGGGCGTGCCGTGGGTCTCGGCGAACGACGGCTCGACGATCGCCGACCGGCTCGCCGATCTCGGCGTGCTCTGACCACCGCGCGCTGCGGCGACGGGTGTGCTGTGACGACCGGTGCGCTCAGCGCGCCGACGTGTGCGGCGCGCTGAGCGCACCGAGTGAGGCTAGGCCGCGACGGCCGAGCGGCGGCTCCGCGCGAACTTCGCCAGGCCGCGGTTGACCTGCCTGGCCCAGAACGGACCCCGGTAGATGAACGCCGAGTACCCCTGCACGAGCGTGGCTCCTGCATCGAGCCGGTTCTGCACGTCGGCGGCGGTCTCGACACCGCCGACCGAGACGACGCAGAGCTCAGCAGGCACCTGGGCGCGGATGAGTCGCAGCACGTCGAGCGACCGCGCAGCGAGCGGCGCACCCGACAGGCCGCCTGCCCCGATGGCGTCGACGACGGATGCCTCGGCGCGGAGCCCATCGCGGGAGATCGTCGTGTTCGTCGCGATGATGCCGTCGAGGCCGAGGCGCTCGACGAGCTCGCAGATACGCACGATCTCGGCGTCGTCGAGGTCGGGGGCGATCTTCACGAGCAGCGGGGTGCCGCCGGCAGCCGCACGCACCGATTCGAGGAGCGGCGCGAGCGAGTCGATCTCCTGCAGGCCGCGGAGCCCCGGAGTGTTGGGCGAGCTGACGTTGACCACGAGGTAGTCGGCGAAGGGGGCCAGAACGCGGGCGCTGCGCTCGTAGTCGGCGACCGCGTCCTCGACGGCGGTGACCCGGCTCTTGCCGATGTTGATGCCGAGCACCGGGCGGTCGCTGCGGCGCGACAGTCGCGAGAGACGGCCGGCCGCGGCATCCGCACCGCCGTTGTTGAAGCCCATGCGATTGACGAGCGCGCGATCGCTCACGAGGCGGAACAGGCGTGGCCGCGGGTTGCCGGGCTGGGCGACGGCCGTGATCGTGCCGACCTCGACGTGCCCGAACCCGAGGTTGCCGAGGCCGCGCACTGCGAAACCGTCCTTGTCGAACCCTGCCGCGACGCCGAAGGGCGACGGGAAGCGCAGGCCGAGCGTCTCGACCGCGAGCGACGGGTCGGGCGCGGTGAACCGCTCGACGAGCTTGCCGAAACCGAGCGTCGGGAGCGCGCGGATGACGCGGAACGCGAGGTGGTGCGCGTCTTCCGGGTCCATGTGGGAGAGGAAGGCGGTGAAGAGAAGTCGATACATCGCGCCTCAGGCTACCGGAGTGGGAGCGGCCGGGCCGACGTCACTCCACCGGTCGCGCCGGCAGACGACCGTGCTCTTCACGGAGCTGATCGATCGCGGATTCGAAATCGTCGAGCGAATCGAACGCCTGGTAGACGCTCGCGAAGCGGAGATAGGCGACCTCGTCGAGCTCACGGAGCGGCGGCAGGATCGCGAGGCCGATGTCGTTCGCCTCGATCTGCGATGCACCCGTCGAGCGGATCGTCTCCTCGACCTTCTGCGCGAGCACCGCGAGGTCGGAGTCGGTCACCGGGCGGCCCTGGCACGCCTTCCTGACGCCGAGCACGACCTTCTCGCGGCTGAACGGCTCGACCACGCCGGACCGCTTGATGACGACGAGACTCGCGGTCTCGGTGGTCGAGAACCTGCGCCCGCACTCGGGGCACTGGCGACGGCGCCGGATCGAGAGCCCGTCGTCGCTCGTGCGGGAGTCGATGACTCGGGAGTCGGGGTGACGGCAGAAGGGACAGTACATGGTGCTCCCAGCCTAGCGGCGGCGATCAGGGCGCCGCCGACGTGCCCGCGAGCACGACCGCGACGACTCCCGGCGGAACGATTCGAATCGGGGTCAGTCCGGGAATCGGGCGGTGACGGCCTCGCCGTGTGCGGGCAGGTCCTCTTCCGTCGAGAGCGCGGCGATCACCGGGGCGACCTCGCGGAGCGCCTGCTCGTCGTAGCGCACGACCTGCTGCGGGCGCAGGAAGGTGGCGGCCGAGAGACCGGAGGCGTGGCGCGCCTGACCACCCGTCGGCAGCACGTGATTCGAACCCGCTGCGTAGTCGCCGAGGCTGACCGGCGAGAAGGAGCCGACGAAGATCGCGCCGGCGTTCTCGATGCGCGCGAGCGTGGCATCGACGTCGCGCACCTGGATCTCGAGGTGTTCGGGGCCGAAGGCGTTCGCGAAGTCGGCGGCCTGCTCGAGGTCGTCGACGAGCACGACTGCCGACTGCACTCCGTCGATCGCCTCGCGCACCCGTGCGCTGTGCTTCGTGGCCGCGACGCGCGCCTCGAGGCGCTCGGCCACCCTGGCCGCGAGCTCGGGCGAGTCGGTGACGAGCACGGCGGCGGCGAGCTCGTCGTGCTCCGCCTGGCTCACGAGGTCGGCCGCGACGAAGTCGGGGTCGGCGCCGTCGTCGGCGATGACGAGGATGTCGGTCGGCCCGGCCTCGGCATCGATGCCGGTGACGCTCTGCACGACGCGCTTCGCGGCGGCGACGAAGACGTTGCCCGGGCCGGTCACGCGCTGCACCGGCTCGAGGCCGATGCCGTCGACGCCGTATGCGAAGGCGCCGATCGCGCCGGCGCCGCCCATGGCGTAGACCTCGGTGATGCCGAGGAGTGCGGCGATGCCCGCGATCGTCGGGTGGATGCGGCCGCCGAACTCCGACTGCGCCGGTGATGCGAGCGCGATCGAGCGCACCCCGGCCACCTGGGCGGGCACGACGTTCATGATCACGCTCGACGGGTAGACCGCCTTGCCGCCCGGCACGTAGAGGCCGACGCGGGCGACGGGCTGCCAGCGCTGCTCGACGACGGCCCCTGCGGCGAGCACCGTCGTCTGGGGCGCGGGCACCTGGGCCTCGCTCGCGGCACGCACGCGCTCGATCGTCTGGAGCGCCGCCGCCCGGATATCGGGTGCGAGGCCCTCGAGCGCCGCCGCCAGTTCGTCGGCCGGCACGCGCACCGCCGCCGGTCGAACGCCGTCGAAGCGCTCGGCCTGGTCGAGCAGCGCCGTCTCACCGTGCTCGCGCACCTCGTCGATGATCGAGCGGGCGGCATCGAGCGCCGCGGAGACGTCGGTCGCCGCCCGGGGCACGAGGGCGAGGAGCCCTGCCGTCGAGGGTCGGGTTCCACGGAGGTCGATGGTGCGCAGCATGATGATTCCAGCCTATCGACCGGTCACGCCACGGATCGGGTCGACGTCACACGAGGCAGTTCGGGCCGAGCAGGCTCTTCAGCTCTCCGTAGAGGTCGGCGGTCACCTTGACCGGGTACTGCCCGATCTCGAAGACACGACCGACGCGGCCCTTCGTCAGCGTGATCCGAACCTCGGTCTCCCCGTGGTGCCGGACGAGCACATCTCGGAGCGCCTCGGTCGTCTCCTGCGTCGCCCGCTGGTCGGGCAGCGTGATCTTCACGATGCCCGACTCCTCGTCTTGACCGATCTCGGGCGTGAACACACTGTAGGCATGCAGGTTCATGCCGTCGTCGCGCATGCTGACCCGCCCGCGCACGACCACGATCGAATCGGCCTGTAGGCCGGGCGCGAACTCCTGGTAGGCCTTGCCCATGAACATCACCGTGATCTCGCCCGAGAAGTCCTCGACCGTAATCATGCCGTATTGGTTGCCCGAGGCCTTCGCGATGCGGTGCTGCACGCTCGTGACGAGGCCGGCCACCGTGACCGTGTCGGCATCCTGCGTCGAATCCGAGGTGGTGAGATCGAGGATCGACGTCGATGCGTGCTTCGCGAGCGACACCTCGAGTCCGTCGAGCGGATGCTCCGACACGTACAGCCCCAGCATCTCTCGTTCGAAGGCCAGCTTCTGCTTCTTCGGCCATTCAGGTCGGGCGGGCACGAGCGACGGCGCGGCATCGCGCTCGTCGTCGTCGAAGAGGCTGTCGAAGTCGAAGCCGAAGTCGCCGACCTCTTCGGCCCGCTTCTCCTTCACGACCGACTCGACCGCGCCCTCGTGGATCTCGACGAGCGATCGACGCGTGTGTCCGAGCGAGTCGAACGCACCGGCCTTCACGAGCGATTCGACCGTGCGCTTGTTCGCAACCGGGAGCGGCGACTTCTTCAGGAAGTCGTGGAAGGACTCGAATCGGCCCTTCGTGTCGCGTGCACCGCGGATCGCGTCGACCACGTTGAACCCGACGTTGCGCACGGCGCCGAGTCCGAATCGGATGTCTTCGCCGACGGCGGCGAAGTAGCCGATCGACTCGTTCACGTCTGGTGGCAGCACCTTGATGCCCATACGTCGGCACTCGTTGAGGTAGAGCGCGAGCTTGTCGCGCGCGTCGCCGACGCTCGTGAGCAGCGCCGCCATGTACTCGGCCGGGTAGTGGGCCTTGAGATAGGCGGTCCAGTAGCTCAGGACGCCGTACGCGGCGGAGTGCGCCTTGTTGAACGCGTAGTCCGAGAACGGGAGCAGGATCTCCCAGAGCTTCTGGATCGCGGCATCCGAATAGCCGTTCGCCTTCATGCCTCCTGAGAAGCCCTCGTACTGCTTGTCGAGCTCGGACTTCTTCTTCTTGCCCATCGCGCGACGCAGGATGTCGGCCTGGCCGAGCGAGAACCCGGCGACCTTCTGCGCGATCGCCATCACCTGCTCCTGATAGATGATCAGGCCGTAGCTCGTGTCGAGGATCTCCCGGAGCGATTCCTCGAACTCCGGGTGGATCGGGGTGATCTCCTGCAGGCGGTTCTTGCGCAGCGCGTAGTTGATGTGCGAGTTCGCACCCATGGGGCCCGGCCGGTAGAGGGCGATGACGGCCGAGATGTCTTCGAAGTTGTCGGGCTTCATCTGGCGCAGCAGCGATCGCATCGGCCCGCCGTCGAGCTGGAACACGCCGAGCGTGTCTCCCCTCGCAAGCAGGTCGTAGGCGCCCTGGTCGTCGAGCGCGAGGTCTTCGAGCACCGGACGGTGGCCGCGGTTGGCCTCGATGTTGTCGAGGGCGTCGTCGATGATGGTGAGGTTGCGCAGCCCCAGGAAGTCCATCTTGATGAGGCCGAGCGACTCGCACGCCGGGTAGTCGAACTGCGTGACGATCTGGCCGTCTTGTTCGCGCTTCATGATCGGGATGATGTCGACGAGCGGATCGCTCGACATGATCACGCCGGCCGCGTGCACGCCCCACTGGCGCTTCAGGTTCTCGAGGCCGAGCGCCGTCTCGAAGACGGTCTTCGCCTCGGGATCCGTCTCGACGATGGCCCGGATGTCGGAGGCCTCCTTGTAGCGCGGGTGCTTCGCGTCGAAGATGCCGGTGAGCGGGATGTCCTTGCCCATGACCGCGGGCGGCATCGCCTTCGTGAGCTTCTCGCCCATCGAGAACGGGAAGCCGAGCACGCGGCCCGAGTCCTTCAGCGCCTGCTTCGCCTTGATCGTGCCGTAGGTCACGATCTGCGCGACACGCTCGTCGCCGTACTTCTCGGTCACGTACCTGATGACCTCGCCGCGACGGCGCTCGTCGAAGTCGACGTCGAAGTCGGGCATCGAGACGCGGTCAGGGTTCAGGAACCGCTCGAAGATGAGGCCGTGCTGCAGCGGGTCGAGGTCGGTGATGCGCATGGCGTAGGCCGCCATCGAACCGGCACCGGAGCCACGGCCGGGACCCACGCGGATGCCGTTGTTCTTCGACCAGTTGATGAAGTCGGCGACGACGAGGAAGTAGCCGGGGAAGCCCATCTGCAGGATGACGCCGACCTCGTAGTCGGCCTGCTTGCGCACGTCGGCCGGGATGCCGTTCGGGTAGCGCACCTCGAGGCCGCGGTCGACCTCTTTCACGAACCAGGTGTCTTCGCTCTCGCCCTCTGGCACCGGGAAGCGCGGCATGTAGTTGGCGTTCGTGTTGAACTTCACGTCGGCGCGCTCTGCGATGAGCAGGGTGTTGTCGCAGGCCTCGGGGTAGTCGCGGAAGACATGGCGCATCTCGGCGGCCGTCTTCAGGTAGAACTCATCGGCGTCGAACTTGAACCGGTTGGGGTCGTCGAGCGTGGAACCCGACTGCACGCAGAGCAGAGCGGCGTGGCTCTTGGCGTCGGCGGCATGCGTGTAGTGCAGGTCGTTCGTGGCGACCAGCGGCAGGGCGAGGTCCTTCGCGAGCCGGTGCAGGTCCTCCATGATGCGGCGCTCGATGCCGAGACCGTGGTCCATGATCTCGGCGAAGTAGTTCTCCTTGCCGAAGATGTCGCGGAAGTCGGATGCCGCCTTCACCGCTTCGTCGTACTGTCCGAGTCGCAGGCGCGTCTGCACCTCGCCCGACGGGCAGCCGGTCGTGGCGATGAGCCCCTTCGAGTACATCGACAGCAGCTCGCGGTCCATGCGCGGCTTGAAGTAGTAGCCCTCGATCGACGCACGGCTCGAGAGCCGGAAGAGGTTGTGCATGCCCTCGGTCGTCTCGGACAGCAGTGTCATGTGCGTGTAGGCGCCCGAGCCCGAGACGTCGTCGCCCCCGCCGTTGCCCCACCGGATTCGGGTCTTGTCGCCACGTGCGGTGCCCGGGGTGATGTACGCCTCGGTGCCGATGATCGGCTTGATGCCGGCGTCGGTCGCCTGCTTCCAGAAGTCGTACGCACCGAACACGTTGCCGTGGTCGGTGATCGCGACCGCGGGCATTCCCTCGCCCTTCGCAGCCTGGATGAGCTCCCCCACCCTCGCCGCACCGTCGAGCATCGAGTACTCGCTGTGCACGTGCAGATGGACGAAGGAATCGGTGGCCACTGGGCTCCTCATCGGGGTACGGCGAGTGTGTTCGGAGGTCTTCGAAGTCTACGTGCGACCTCCCACGTCGGGGCCGCGGCAGACGGTGTTTCAGTCGCCGCGGAGCACGCCGAGCGCGTGCGCGAGATCGGCCGGGTACTCCGACACGAACGTCGTCCACTCGCCATCGGCGGGGTGGGCGAAGGCGAGCTGCTTGGCGTGGAGCCACTGCCGGTCGAGGCCGAGCTTCGCCGAGAGCGTCGGGTCGGCGCCGTACATCGAGTCCCCCGCGCACGGATGCCGCTGGGCGGCCATGTGCACCCGGATCTGGTGTGTGCGGCCGGTCTCGAGGTGCACCTCGAGCAGCGATGCGTAGGGGAACGCCTCGATCGTCTCGTAGTGCGTGACGGCATGCTTGCCCTCGGCGGTCACCGCGAACTTCCATTCGGAGCGGGGGTGACGGCCCACCGGCGCGTCGATCGTTCCGGCGAGCGGGTCGGGGTGGCCCTGCACGACCGTGTGGTAGATCTTCTCCACCTCACGGTCGTGGAACTGGCGCTTCAGTTCGGTGTAGGCGCGCTCCGACTTCGCGACGACCATGAGGCCGCTGGTGCCCGCGTCGAGACGGTGCACGACGCCCTGGCGCTCGGATGCCCCCGACGTCGAGATGCGGAAGCCCGCGGCCGCGAGCGCGCCGACGACCGTCGGCCCGTTCCAGCCCACCGAGGGATGCGCGGCGACGCCGGCCGGCTTGTCGACGACCACGAGGTCGTCGTCGTCGTGGATGATGCCGAGGTCGGGCACGGCGATCGGGTCGATCGTGAGGCCGCGCGGCTCCTCCCAGCTCACCTCGAGCCAGGCGCCGGCGCGGAGCCGGTCGGACTTGTCGACGGATGCCCCGTCGAGCGAGACGCCGCCCGCCGAGGCGATGTCGGCGGCGAGGGTGCGGGAGAAGCCGAGGAGCTTCGCAAGGCCTGCGTCGACGCGCGCGCCCTCGAGCCCGTCGGGAACGGGGAAGGAACGGTGCTCCATCAGGCTCCGGTCGCGGCTTCGCGGAGCGGAACGTCGCCGTCCGCCGTGGCGGCGGGGGTCTCGTTCCGCGCGGTCTCGGCAGCCTCGCGCTTCGCGGGCCGCAGCTCGCGCGAGCCGTCGAGGCCGATGCCGCGGATCGTGAGGATCATGAAGAGCACCATGCTCGACACGATCGCGATGTCGGCGATGTTGTAGATCGCCGGGATGAGCCACGGTGTCGAGATGAAGTCGACCACGTGACCGAGGCCGAACGACGGCTCGCGGAAGAGCCGGTCGGTCAGGTTGCCGAGCACTCCGCCGAGCAGGAGTCCGAAGACGACGGCCCAGGCGATCGAGCGGATGCGCCGTGCGAACCACACGATGAAGGTGATCACGCCGGCTGCGAGGATCGTGAAGATCCAGGTCATTCCGCTCGCGATCGAGAATGCCGCACCGGGGTTGCGCACGAACTGCCACTGGAGCAGCGAACCGAGCACCGGCACGACCTCACCCTCGGTGAGGTTCGAGACGACGAGGAACTTGCTCAGCTGGTCGAGGCCGTACGCCGCGAGTGCGGCGCCGGCCACGACCAGGAGGGCGGTGGTGGAGCCGACCTTCGCGGCCCGCTCAGCCTCCAAAGCCCTGGAACGTCGGTGCCGGCTGTTCAGCGGGCAGGCCCGACGCGCCGACGGGCGACGAGAATCCCTGGTTGCCGGTGACCTGCACCGGCGCTGCAGTGTCGAGCTCGCGGAGCTGACCCTCGATGTAGTTCTTCAGCTTCGCGCGGTAGTCGCGTTCGAACACGCGGAGCTCGTCGACGCGCTTCTCGAGCGCGACGCGCTCCTGGTCGAGCACACCGATCTGCGCGCGCTGCTTGGCCTCGGCCTCGGCGACGACTCGAGCCGCGGTGGCGTGGCCCTCGGCGATGAGCGCATCGCGCTTCTCGACGCCCTCGCGGACGTGCTCCTCGTGCAGACGACGCGCGAGCTGCAGGAGGTTCGTCGTGCTCGCCTGCTCGTCGAAGTCCGACTGCTGCGAGACGGGCTGCTGCATCGGCACCGCGACCGTGGGCGGCGGAGCCGCCGGCTCGGTGTAGACCGCGGCAGCTGCCGGCGCAGCGGCGGCGGGAGCCTTGGCGGCCTCCGCAGCACGGGCCTCGGCCGCGGACAGCCGCTGACGCAGCTCCTCGTTCTCCCCGTTCAGTCGACGAAGCTCGACCACGACTTCGTCAAGGAAGTCGTCGACCTCGTCTTGGTCATACCCTTCCCGGAACTTCGTCGCTTGGAAGCGCTTGTTGACCACATCTTCCGGAGTTAGCGCCATGGCTTTCCACCCTCAAATCTGTCGAACTGTTCGATCACGTTCAGCTAACGGTAGCAAAGACATCCTCAGAGTCGTGAGTGCCGATCGTCTCGACCTCATCCCTCGCAGGAGATCATCAGCCGGGCACGGTCGCCCCCTGTGCCAGAAGGGACACCACGGTCATCGCCACGATCACGACGAGCATGGCCAGACTCCACCCCAGATCCAATGCGACCTGGCCGATGCGGATCGGCGGCACGAGTCGCCGGAAGAAGCGCACGGGCGGATCGGTGAGGCTGTAGACGGCCTCGACGACCACGAGCCAGGTGCCGCGAGGGCGCCACGCACGGTTGAACGTGCGCACGAGATCCAGGACGAACCGCCCCCACATCACGAAGAAGTAGATGAGCAGCAGGATGTAGAGGATGTTCCAGACGATTGCCAGCGCGCCCACGACGGGCTACGCGTGCGTGAAGAACGACGCGTCCACGTCGCCCTCACTCTCGCCGGTCTCCCCCGAGACGACCACGTGGGCGGGCGACAGCAGGAACACCTTGCTCGTCACGCGCTCGATCTTTCCGTAGAGCCCCTGCGAGAGGCCGCTCGCGAAGTCGATGAGACGACGCGCGTCGGCATCCGACATCTGCGAGAGGTTGATGATCACGGGGACTCCCTCACGGAAGGACTCGGCGATCACCTGCGCGTCACGGTATTGACGCGGGTGGACGGTCAGGATCTCGTTCATCTCCGCCTGCGGTGTGCTCGGTTGGACATGGTTCTTGCGCAGCGGTGTGACCGATGCACCGGTCCTCGGTGCAGGCGCCGCGTTCGCGACCGGGGTCACCGGTGCGGGCGCGTGGGCCTGCGTGGTCTCCTCTTCGAGCTCTTCATCGGCGAGTCCGAGATAGACCATCGTCTTCTTGAGCGGGTTCGACATCGCTGCCTCCGTCTGTGTTCCGTCTCTTCGAGGTTAACCGGCGACCGGCCGATTCCCGGTGATTGCCGTTCCGATTCTCAGGTGTGTCGCACCCTCCATGATCGCGTCGCGAAAATCGTGCGACATCCCCATGGACAGATCGTGCGCGGTCGGGTCCAACTTCTGAACCCGCTCCGACATGGCGCGCACGCGGGCGAATGCCGGCCGAGCCGGTTCCCCGAGCGGCGCGACCGCCATGAGTCCCCGGAGACGCAGTCCGGGGGTCTCCAGCACCTGCGTGACGAGCGCTTCGAGGTCGACAGGGGCGACACCTCCGCGGCCGGCGTCCTCGGTGAGGTTCACCTGCACGAAGCAGTCGACGGATGCCTCGTCGGAACGCAGCGCGTCGACGAGCGCCGGCCGGTCCACCGAGTGGATCGCCGAGGCGTAGGCGCGCACCTGCCGGGCCTTCTTGCTCTGCAGCTGCCCGACGAAGTGCCAGCGCAGGTCGAGTGCAGCGAGCTCGGCGGCCTTCGCCTGCGCCTCTTGATGCCGATTCTCGCCCACGTCGCGCACGCCGAGCTCGGCGAGTTGCTCGACGAGCGACGCGGGATGGAACTTGGTGACGACGATCGTCGTGATCTCGGCAGGGTCGCGACCCGCGTCCCGCGCGGCATCCGACACCCGGCCGGTCACCTCGGCGAGGCGCCCTGCCAGCGAGTCGGCGGCCGGCCTCGCGTCGCTCACTTCAGGAAGTCGGGGATGTCGAGGTCGTCGTCGTCGGTGTCGAACGCGGGGTCCGAGACGATCTGGTCGGCCGTCGCCGTCTCGACCTCGCCCCAGTTCGCAGTCTCGACGAGCTCGTCGATGTCGATCTCGGCGATCACATCTGCGGCCTCGCTCGAGATGGCACCGCCGCCGACCGCCGCGCCGACGGCAGCGGGCACGAAGTTCGTGCGTCGCGCCTCGACGGGCTTGGCGTTCGGCTCGCCGCCGTCGAAGCCGGCCGCGATGACCGTGACGCGCACCTCGTCGCCGAGCGTGTCGTCGATGACGGCACCGAAGATGATGTTCGCCTCGGGGTGCACCGCCTCCTGCACGAGCCGGGCGGCGTCGTTGATCTCGAAGATGCCGAGGTTCGACCCGCCCTGGATCGAGAGCAGCACGCCGTGGGCGCCGTCGATCGAGGCTTCGAGCAGCGGGCTCGCGACGGCGAGCTCTGCGGCCTTGATCGCACGATCGGCCCCCCGCGACGAACCGATGCCCATGAGCGCGGAGCCCGCACCCTGCATGACCGACTTCACATCGGCGAAGTCGAGGTTGATGAGACCGGGGGTCGTGATGAGGTCCGTGATGCCCTGGACACCGGCGAGCAGCACCTGGTCGGCCGTGGCGAAGGCCTCGAGCATCGAGATGCCGCGGTCGCTGATCTCGAGCAGGCGGTCGTTCGGCACCACGATGAGGGTGTCGACCTCTTCCTTCAGGCGCGCGACGCCCTGTTCGGCCTGGGTCTGGCGTCGCTTTCCCTCGAAGCCGAACGGCTTCGTGACGACACCGATGGTGAGCGCGCCGATCGACTTGGCGATGCGCGCGACGACGGGAGCACCGCCGGTGCCGGTGCCGCCGCCCTCGCCTGCGGTGACGAAGACCATGTCGGCGCCCGCGAGCGCCTCCTCGATCTCCTCCGCGTGGTCTTCGGCGGCACGACGGCCCACCTCGGGGTCGGCGCCGGCGCCGAGGCCGCGAGTGAGATCGCGCCCCACGTCGAGCTTCACATCGGCGTCCGACATGAGCAGCGCCTGCGCGTCGGTGTTGATCGCGATGAACTCGACGCCGCGGAGGCCGAGCTCGATCATGCGATTGACGGCGTTGACACCGCCGCCGCCGATACCGACGACCTTGATGACGGCGAGGTAGTTCTGGTTTGTCGACATGACCGGCCTTCCGTGCGAACTCTGAACCCTGAACCTCTAGTCGAAGGTTAAAGTTTTGCTGAGTATGCAATTCCTGTGATGACGGTAGGCTCCCGACGGCCTCTGCCGCGAAAGGCTCGCCCGCGTGTCGCGAACCGCCGGGCGGATCGGCCGCGATCCGGCCGATTTCCGGCTGCCGCTACCGCGTGACGGCGCTGGCCGGTGACGACACGTCGTACTCGCCGACCGTGTCGGGCGGCGCCGCGTCCATGAGTCTCGCGAGCACGGCCGCCTTCGCGGCGGACTCCTCCGCACTCCCCCAGACGACGGTCGCGCCGGTCGACAACTCGAGCTGCACGTCGTCGGCCGTCGCCGCGGAGGCACCGACGAGCTGCCCGCGCACCTCGGGCGGAAGACTCCTGATGACCGCGGCAGCGGCTCGGAAGCCCTCGCCCGCCACGCCGCCCTCCGCGACGATCAGCGGTTGCCCGTCGGGTCGCTCCGTCGGGCGCTCGATGACGACGCCTGCGGCGTCGACGAGCTCGAGCCCCTTCCCGGTGTCGACGACGCCGACGGGCACCCGCTCGACGATGCGCACGACGAGGGTGCCGGGCGGGATCGTCTCGGTCGAATAGGTCTCGATGAGCGGGAAGTCCGAGAGCGCGGCGAGCACGTCGGCGCTCGCGATGAGCGGCAGCGGAGTGCCGAGCTGATCGTCGAATGCCGCCTGCACGTCGGCGACCGGGATGCGTGCGGCGCCCTCGACCCGGACCTCGCGCAATGCCATGAGCGGCGAGTAGGCGCCGACCGCGACAACGACCACGAGCGCCGCGATCGCACCGAGCACGACCGACCACACGATCCGGCGACGACGGGATCGCTTCGTGAATCGCCGCACCTCCTGGCGTTCGTACTTTCGGCGTTCCCGGCCCGCTGCGGCGAGCTCGCGCTTGGCCGTCCGCTCGCTCTTCGAGGTCGCGGGGGCGGCCGGTGCATCGTCTCGCTCCGAACCCGGCGGCCGCGACGGTGGGAGACTCTCCGCCGATGCCGGAGTCCTGCCCGGCACGAGCGGAGTCACCGGCGTCGTGACCACGATCGCGATCGGCTCCGTCGAGGTGCGGTCCGCATCGGGCGCCGGCCGCTCGGTGCGCGGGGCACGCGCGACCGGCGTCGAGGTGCGCTCGGCGTCCGGCACCGGCAGAGGTGCGCGCGGCGCACGTGCGGGCGGTCCGTCGAACCCCTGAGGCCGTTTCACGCGGGCTCCGGCGTCATCCGCGCTCGCGCTCGAGCGAGCCGAGCAGCTGGGGCACGATGCGGTAGACGTCGCCGCAGCCGAGCGTGATCACGAAGTCGCCGTCGCGGGCGATGCTCGCGGTGTAGTCGGCGGCCTGCTGCCAGTCGGGCACGAAGGCGACGTGCGCCGGGTCGGCGAACCGCTCGCTCACGAGGGCGCCCGTGACACCGGGCACGGGGTCCTCGCGTGCGCCGTAGACGTCGAGCACGACGGTCTCGTCGGCGTACTGCTCGAGCACCTCGGCGAACTCCTTGGCGAAGGTCTGAGTACGGCTGTAGGTGTGCGGCTGGTGCACCGCGATGATGCGACCCTCGCCGACCACCGTGCGGGCGGCGGACAGCGCGGCTGCGACCTCGGTGGGGTGATGCGCGTAGTCGTCGTAGACGCTGACGCCGCCCACCGTGCCGTGCAGTTCGAAGCGTCGGCCGGTTCCCGCGAACCGGGCGATGCCTGCGAGGGATGCCTCGGGGTCGAAGCCGAGGCCGACGAGCACCGCGAAGGCGCCCGCCGCGTTGATCGCGTTGTGCAGTCCAGGGATGCGCAGCGTGGCGCGGTAGGTCGCGCCGGCGTAGTCGACGGCGAAGGAGACGGGCCCGTCGGTCTCGACCGAGTGCACGCGCACCGTGGCATCCGCAGCCTGGCCGAACGTGACCACGTGCTCGTGCGAGAGCTTCTCGGTGACCCGCTTGGCGCCGGCGTCGTCGGACGAGACGACGACGAGCTCGCGCGCCCCGTCGGCGAACGTCACGAACGCCTGCTCGAAGGCCTCGCGCGAGCCGTAGTGGTCGAGGTGGTCGGGGTCGACGTTCGTGATGAGCGCGACCGAGGTGTCGTAGAGCAGGAAGGAGCCGTCGGACTCGTCGGCCTCGACGACGAACAGTTCGCCGTCGCCCGCGGCCGACGAGACGCCGAGCCCCTCGATGACGCCGCCGTTGACGAAGTTCGGATCCTCGCCGAGCGCGAGGAGGCCGGTGACGATCATGCCGGTGGACGTGGTCTTGCCGTGGGCGCCCGCGACCGAGACGAGACGGCGGCCGGAGATGAGCGCGGCGAGGGCGAGCGACCGGTGCAGCACCGGGAGGCCCCGCTCGAGCGCGAGGCGGTACTCGGGGTTGTCCTCCCAGAGTGCGCCGGTCACGACCACGGTGTCGATGTCGTCGGCGAGGTTCGCGGCGTCGTGCCCGATCGCGATCTCGGCGCCGAGTTCACGGAGCGCCGCGATGTTCGCGGAGTCGCGCACGTCGGACCCGGTGACCCGGTGCCCGTCGCCGAGCATGAGCCGGGCGATGCCGCTCATGCCGGAACCGCCGATGCCGACGAAGTGCACGGCGCCGAGTTCGGCGGGGATCTGGGCGGAGAGGTCGGGCTTGATCGTCACGGTGCTGCGGTTCTTCCTGGCTGAGGTCGATTGCGGACGGGGTGCGAGACGCCGGAGGCGCCGGTTCGGGCGAGCGGATGTCGCGGCATCCGCTCACTCAACGTTACGCGCCCGACGGGGCGGCGCCGGCTGGCTCGCCGAGCGCCTCGTCGACGAGGGCGACCATGCGGTCGGTGCCGTCGCGGAACCCGACGGATGCGGCGGCCTCCGCCATGACCCGGAGACGGCCGGCGTCGGAGAGCATCGGCAGCAGGGTCGCGTCGACCCACTCGGGCACGAAGTCGGCGTCGTCGACGAGCACGGCTCCCCCGGCCGAGACCACGCCGGCGGCGTTGAACCGCTGCTCGCCGTTGCCGACCGGGTACGGCACGAAGACGGCGGGGATGCCGAGCGCCGAGAGTTCGCACACCGTGGCGGCCCCGGCGCGCGAGACCGCGGCGTCGGCGACGGCGAGGGCGAGGTCCATGCGGTCGGCGTACTCGACCATGCGGTAGTCGGCCACGTCGGGGTCGACGACCTCGGACTTCGCACCGGTGACGTGCAGCACCTGCCATCCGGCAGCCGTGATCGCGTCGGCCGAGTCGACCATCGTGCGGTTGATGCGCCTGGCGCCGAGCGAACCGCCGGTGGCGAGGAGCACCGGTCGCGACGGGTCGAGGTCGAAGTGGGCAGCGGCCTCGCCTCGGAGGGTGGCCGGATCGAGGGTCTCGATCTCGCGGCGCAGCGGCATGCCGACGAGTCGGGCGCCGGGCAGCGGCGTGCCGTCGAAGGCGACGCCGACCGTCGCGGCGAAGCGCGCGCCGAGTCGGTTCGCGAGACCGGGGCGTGCGTTCGCCTCGTGGATCGCGACGGGGATGCCGGCGCGACGCGCGGCGAGGTACGCCGGGGTCGAGACGTAGCCGCCGAAGCCCACGACGACGTCGACGCCTCGCTCGTCGATGATGCGGCGTACTGCGGCGATCGACTCGCGGAATCGCGCCGGGAAGGCCACGGCTGCACGGTTGGGCCGGCGCGGGAACGGCACCTTCGCGATCGTCAGGAGCTCGTAGCCGCGGGCGGGCACGAGTCGGGCCTCGAGGCCTTCGGCCGTGCCGAGCACGAGCACGGATGCCTCGGGGTCGCGTTCGCGCAGCCGGTCGGCGACCGCGAGCAAGGGGTTGACGTGGCCGGCGGTGCCGCCACCGGCGAGGAGGTAGGTGGTCATCGTGCCGCCCGCGATGCTGCGGGGCGACCGCTCTTGCGTGCCGCCGCACGTGCCGCGGCGCGCGCCGGGGCTTCGGGATCGCGCGCGACCGACAAGACGATGCCGATCGCGAAGAGCGTTGTGAGCAGAGCCGTGCCACCCGCGGAGACGAGCGGCAACGGCACACCGAGGATGGGGAAGACGCCGAGCACGACACCGATATTGACACACGCCTGACCGATGATCCACACGAGCACCGCAGCCGTGGCCGTGCGAGCGAACGGCGTGCGCGCCCCGCGCAGCACGCGCCCGAGCGCCACCGCGAGCACGACGAACATGGCGATGACCACGATCGCGCCGATCAGGCCGAGCTCTTCGCCGATGATCGCGAAGATGAAGTCGTTGTCGGCGGCGGGCAGCCACGACCACTTCGCGGCCGAGTTGCCGAGCCCGACGCCGAAGACGCCGCCGTTCGCGAGGGCGAACGATCCGTGCTGGATCTGCCAGCAGTCGCTGACGGAGTCGCCGCTGCCACCGCTCACGCAGTCGGCGTCGAGGAAGGAGGTGATCCGGCGCATGCGACTCTGGCTCGAGACCGCGACGATCGCGAACAGAATGATGGCCGCGAAGATCGGCGGCAGCAGCAGCCGCAGCCGCACCCCGATGAGGAACAGCGCGCCGAGCAGCATGGCGCCCATGATCATGACGGTGCCGAGGTCGCCGCCGAGGAGCACGAGGCCGATCGCGCCGCCGCCGACGAGCACGATCGGCAGCACCCCGTGCACGAAGTCGCCGAGTTGCGCCTCTTTCTTCGTGACGATGAGGCCGAGCCACATCACGAGGGCCACTTTGATGAACTCCGACGGTTGGAACTGCACCGAGCCGATCTCGAGCCAGTTCGTGTTGCCGCCCTTCTCGACGCCGAGGGGTGTCGCGACGACGAGGAGCTGCGGAATGCAGGAGAGGATCAGGGCGGGCCAGGCGAGCCGCATCCAGAACGTCTCTGGCATGCGACTCGCGATGAGCATGAGCGGGATGCCGAAGACGGCGAAGAGTCCCTGACGCAGCGCCTGCGCATAGAAGCTCTCGTCTTCGAGGTGCGACTGCACGACGGAGGCGGAGAGCACCATCACGAGGCCGAAGACGACCAGGAAGAGCGTCGTGCCGAGCAGCAGGAAGTAGTCGGCCGACTCGACGCGGAAGACGCGCCCGAGACGGATCCTGGAGGCCGAGACGCCGGTGCGCTCAGGCTCCGGGGAGCGGTTCGCGCGGGGCGGAGTCGCCATCCGCCTCACCTCCCAGCATCGATCCGACCGCGTCGTGGAACCGCCGTCCGCGATCACCGTAGTCGGCGAACTGGTCCATCGACGCCGCAGCGGGCGCGAGGAGCACGGTGTCGCCCTCTTCAGCGACCGCCGCGGCCAGCGCGACCGCGTCGGGCATCACCGTCTCAGTGTCATCCGTGACCACTTCGAAGAGCGGCAGCTCGGGCGCGTGTCGGCGGAACGCGGCGACGAGCGCGGCGCGGTCGGCGCCGATCACGATCGCGGCGCGGAGGCGTGCGACGTGGGCTGCCACGAGTGCATCGGCGTCGACGCCCTTGAGGAGGCCTCCGACGATCCAGACGACCTTGCCGAACGCCCGCAGCGACGCCTCGGCCGCGTGCGGATTCGTCGCCTTGGAGTCGTCGACCCAGCGGATGCCGCCGGAGACCGCCACCGTCTCGATGCGGTGGGCGTCGAGCCGGAACGAGCCGAGCGCGTCATGGATCACGCCGACCGGCACGCCGAACGAGCGGGCGAGGGCCGACGCCGCGAGGATGTTGGCCACCACGTGCGGGGCGGTGAGCCCTCGAGGTTCCAATTCATCGAGCGTGATGATCTCGAGCGCCGCGGAGTGCCGTTCGTCGAGGAACGCGCGGTCGCAGAGGATTCCCTCGACGACGCCGAAGTCGCTCGGCCCCGGCACGTCGAGCCCGAAGCCGATGGCGCGCGCGCCCTCCTCGACCTCGGCGTCTTCGACCATGCGGCGCGTGGCCTCGTCGGCCCGGTTGAACACGCACGCGACCTTCGTGTTCTCGTAGACCGTCGCCTTCGCGGCCCGATAGGCCTCGAACGAACCGTGCCAGTCGAGGTGGTCGTCGGCGATGTTCAGCACGGTGCTCGCCCACGGGTGCAGCGCGCCCGGTCCCGACGTCGGCAGGTGGTGCAGCTGGTAACTCGAGAGCTCGACGACGAGCACGTCGAACCCGCCCGGGTCGCGCACGGCGTCGAGCACCGGCACGCCGATGTTGCCGCACGGCGCCGCGCGCAGGCCGTTCGCCGCGAGGAATGTCGCCGCCATCTGCACGGTCGTCGTCTTGCCGTTCGTGCCGGTGACCAGGATCCACTCGGCCGTATTGACCTTGTCGCGCACCCGCCAGGCCAGTTCGATGTCGCCCCACACCGCGATCGACGACTCGGCCGCCCACGAGAGCAGCGGGTGATCGGGGTGGAACCCCGGCGAGGCGACGATGAGCTCGGGTGCGAACTCGACGACCTCGGCGGGCACGGCATCGAGCGGATGCCGCAGCAGACCGGCCCCGATGACCTCGAGGATGCGTGCACGATCGTCGTCGACCTCGGGCGCGACGACGAGCACCGACGCGCCGAGCTCGGTCAGCGTGTCGGCGACGGCGAACCCCGTGACGCCGAGACCCATGACGACGACCCGGAGACCGCGCCAATCGGCGTTCCAGCTGGTCAGCGCATCGAGACGATCGGAGACGGGCGAAGCGGCATCCGTCATCAGCTCTGCAGCCACTCGAAGTAGAAGGCGCCGACGCCTGCCGCCACGAGCAGGCCGCCGATGATCCAGAAGCGCACGACGATCGTGACCTCCGCCCATCCCTTCAACTCGAAGTGATGGTGGATCGGACTCATCAGGAAGATGCGCTTGCCGTGCGAGAGCTTGAAGTACGCCCGCTGCACGATGACCGAACCGGTCTCGATCACGAAGAGGCCGCCGATGAGCAGCAGGAGGAGCTCGGTGCGGCTGACGATCGCGAGTGCCGCGAGTGCGCCGCCGAGCGCCAGCGAACCGGTGTCGCCCATGTAGATCTTCGCGGGGTTCGTGTTCCACCACAGGAAGCCGATGAGACCGCCGACGATCGCGGTCGCCACGATCGCGATGTCGAGCGGGTCGCGCACGTCGTAGCAGCGGTACTCGTCGGACGGGTTCAGGCCGGCGGACGCGCACGACTGGTTGAACTGCCAGAAGCCGATGATGACGAACGAGCCGATCGCGAGGATCGAGGCGCCGCCGGCGAGTCCGTCGAGGCCGTCGGTGACGTTGACCGCGTTGGAGGTGCCGACCGCGAGCAGGCAGATCCAGATGACGTAGAGGATCACGCCGACGACCGCGCCGAACACCATGAAGTCGAGCGGCAGGTCCCTGATGAACGAGATCTTGGTATCGGCGGGAGTGATCGCGCGATCGTTCGGGAACTGGAGCGCGAGCAGGGCGAACGCCCCGGCGATGATCACCTGGCCGACGACCTTCGCCCAGCCGCCGAGACCGAGGCTCTGCTTCTTGCGGGTCTTCAGGAAGTCGTCGATGAAGCCGACCACGCCGAGTCCGACCATCATGAACAGCACGAGCAGGCCCGTCGCCGTCGGCTTCTCGTCGCTGACGAGCAGCGTCGCGACGAAGTACCCGAAGAGGGTGCCCAGGATGAAGATGATGCCGCCCATGGTGGGCGTGCCGCGCTTGACGTGATGGCTCTGCGGCCCGTCGTCGCGGATGAACTGCCCCCACCCGAGCCGTGTGAACAGCCGGATGAACAGCGGGGTCAGAAACAGCGTGAAGGCGAGCGACAACGCCCCAGCGGTCAGCAGTGCTCTCACGCGAACCACTCTCCCAGTCGATCGTCGGGCAGGCCGGCCGTGTGCCCTGCCCCGCCGCGTACCTGAACAGCGCTCACGCGAACCATTCTCCCAGTCGGTCGCCCAGCAGGCGGAGACCCGCCGCATTCGACGATTTCACCAATACCGTGTCGCCGGGGCGCACGGACGACGTGACGAGGTCGAACGCCTCGTCGGCGGACTCGACGAAGGCGGATTCGCCGTCCCACGAGCCCTCGTTGATCGCCGTGATGTGCAGGCGACGTGCGCCGGCTCCCACCACGACGAGTTGCGAGATGCCGAGCCGCACCGCGAGCAGTCCGATGCGATCGTGCTCCTCGCCCGAGAACTCCCCGAGCTCGCTCATCTCACCGAGCACCGCGATCGTGCGGGCCTCGGGGTTCTTCACCTGCGCGAGCGTCTTCAGCGCGGCCGACATCGAGTCGGGGCTCGCGTTGTAGGCGTCGTTGATGATCGTGACGCCGTCGCGACCGCCCATGACCTGCATGCGCCAGCGCTCGGCGAGGGTCACTTGCTCGAGCGCGGCGACGACCGCGGCGAGCGGTACGCCGAGTTCGACGGATGCCGCGATGGCCGCGAGTGCGTTCATGACGTGGTGCTCCCCCAGCACCGAGAACTGCACCCGTGCAGACTCGCCGCCGGGGATCGTCACGGTGAACTCGGTGCCGCGCGCGTGGGCGCGGATGTCGGTCGCCCGGACGTCGGCGGACTCGCCGAATCCGAACCAGATGACGCGCGCCGCGGTGAGGCCCGCCATGGGCACCACGCGCGGGTCGTCGGCGTTCAGCACCGCGACATCCGTCTCGACGAGGTCGGTGACCATCTCGGACTTGGCCAGCACGGTCTGCTCGATGCCGCCGAACTCACCGGCGTGGGCGAGGCCGACCTTCAGCACGATGCCGACGTCCGGCCGAGCCATGCGCACCAGCCGTGCGATCTCGCCGACGCCCGAGGCGCCCATCTCGGCGACGAGGAACTCGGTCTCGTTCGTGAGCTCGAGCATCGTGATCGGCGCGCCGACCTCGTTGTTGAACGAGGCGCGGGCAGCGACGGTCGGGCCGACGCGCTCGAGCACCGTGCGCAGGAGGTTCTTCGTGGTCGTCTTGCCGTTCGAGCCGGTGACGCCGACGATGCGCAGTCGCCCGAGTGCGCGCACCCGGCGCACGACCTCGCTCGCGAGGGCGCCGAGGGCGTCGACCGAGTCGGCGACGACGATCTGCGGCACGGGGAGGTCGAGGGCGTGTTCGACGATGAGCAGGGCGGCGCCCTGTTCGGCTGCGGCCGGGGCGAAGCGGTGGCCGTCGTCGAACTCGCCGCGCTTGGCGACGAACACGCCGCCCGCGCCGACCTCTCGGGAGTCGGTCGTCACGACCCCGTCGATGATCGTGTCGGGCGTGGCCTGGGTGGCGTCGAGCCGAAGCGCGCCGGCGGTGGCCGAAGCGATCTCGGCCAGGGTCATGGCGATCATGCGAGCCACCCCGCGTCGCGCAGTGCCTGCCGGGAATCGTCTCTTGCGGAGTACGGGATCTTGACGCCCTTCACTTCGTGGTAGTCCTCGTGACCGGGGCCGGCGTAGAGGATCGCATCGCCGTCGCCCGCCAGGGCGAGCGCGGCGCGGAACGCCTCGCGCGGATCGGCGATCTCGTGGATCTCGCGGTCGGGAACGGCCTCGCGAGCGCCGGCGATGAGCGCGGCGCGGATCGAGGCCGGGTCTTCGAACCGCGGGTGGAAATCGGTGATGACGACCACGTCGGCCCCGCGGGCGGCGATCGCGCCCATCTCTGCGCGCTTCGTGGTGTCGCGGTCGCCGTCGGCGCCGAAGACCATGACGACTCGGCCCGCCGTCGAACGGCGGATCGCACCGAGGGTCTGCAGGAAGGCGTCGGGGCTGTGGCCGTAGTCGATGTAGACCACCGGACCGCGATCGCCCGAGATGCGCTCTGCACGGCCCGGGATGTACGCCTGCACGCCGCCGTCGCGCTCGAGCGCGGCGCCGATGAGGTCGAGGTCGTACCCGGCCTCGGTGAGCATGACGATCGCGAGGGCGGCGTTGGCGGCCATGTACCAGCCGAGCAGCGGCACCTGGGTCTCGATCCGGCGACCATCGGGGCCGTCAAGTCGGAACGACGTGTGGTCGGCGCCCTCTTCGAGCACCGTGATGCGCCAGTCGGCCTCGACGCCGTCGACCGAGGCGAGGGTCGTCACGGGGATGCGCGACTCGGCGACGAGGCGACTGCCCCACTCGGAGTCGACCGTGACCACGCCGCGTCGCGATCGCTCGGGCTGGAACAGCTCGCGCTTCGCCTCGAAGTACTCGTCCATCGAGCTGTAGTCGTCGAGGTGGTCGTGCGTCAGGTTGGTGAACCCGACCACGTCGAAGACGAGTCCGTCGACGCGGTGGCGCGAGAGCGCCTGCGCGGAGACCTCGATGCCGACAGCGCGCACGTCGACCTCGCGCATGCGGGCGAGCAGCGCGTGCAGCTCGCTCGCCTCGGGGGTCGTGAGCGAGCTCGTCACGGCCTCGTCGCCGATGCGCCGCTCGGCCGTCGACGTGAGGCCGGCCATGATGCCGAGCTGGCGGAGCATGCCGTACAGCAGGTAGACGACGCTCGTCTTGCCGTTGGTGCCGGTGACGGCGAAGAACGTCGCGGGGTTCTCGGCGGTGCGGTGGATCCACGCCGCGACCTCGCCGAGCGCCGCGCGCACGTCGTCGGTCACGAGGATCGGGAGGCCGGCATCGGCCGCGCGCTCGGCGCCCGCGGCATCGGTGAGCAGCGCGACGGCGCCCGCCTCACGAGCGGATGCCGCGAAGTCGGCGCCGTGGGCGTTGCGCCCGGGCACCCCGACGTACAGGTCGCCGGGCTGCACGCTCTTCGAGGACAGGCCGGCTCCGGTCACCTCGAGACCGTCGATCTCGCCGAGCACGGCGAATCCGAACGCTTCGGCGAGGCCGGGAAGCGATCGGGGACTCGGGTGCTTCGGCCGGAGAGCCGTGAGAGGCGTTCCGGTCACGAACCCAACTTTCTCACCAGGTGGCTGGCAGCTCGGGCGCCGGGGCGCCGGATGGAACGGTCCGGTACTTCTTCAGCACCTGGCTCATCACCTCTTGGAAGACGGGAGCGGATGCGGCGGACGAATTCATCTTAACGGGATTCATGATGCTCACCGAAACGACGAACTGCGGATCGTCCGCCGGAGCGAACCCCGAGACCGAGACGAGGTACTCCTTGCGGTAGCCGCCCTTGCCGTCGGGGAACTGGGCGGTGCCGGTCTTCGCGGCGACCCGGTAGCCCGGAATGTTCCACTCGTCGGAGAGCCAGGCGTCCTGGTAGACGCGCTCGAGCATCTGGCTCGTCTCCGACGCGGCTTCGGCCGAGATCACCCGCTCGCCCTTCGACGGGGCCGGCGTCGCAGTGCCGTCCTCGTTGATGCATCTGTCGACGAGGCTGACCGGCATGCGCACGCCGCCGTTCGCGATGGTCTGGTAGACACTCGCGATCTGCACCGCGGTCGTGGTCAACCCCTGGCCGAACATCGTCGCGTACTTGGTCTGGTTGTCCCAGTCCTCGTCGGGGTCGCCGTGCAGGTCGCCCGGCTCCTCCGCGAGGAATCCGACCTCGGTCGGGCTGCCGAGGCCGAACTTCAGCATGTCGTCGTAGCGGGCCCGGTCGGTCATCAGTTCGCCGAACTGCGACATCCCCGTGTTCGAGGACTCGATGAGCACGCCGGTGAGTGTCAGCGGCAGGTCTTCGTGGCTCGAGCTGTCGTTGATGTTCGCCCCGTTGGGGAACACGATGCGGTAGGGCGCCGTGATCTTGCTGAAGGGATCGGCGAGGCCCGCGTTGATCACGGATGCCGCGGTGAGCGCCTTGAACGTCGAGCCGGGCTCGAAGGGCGCGGTGAACGAGCGGGAGCCTCGATCCTCCTCGTCGGTCGCGGACGGCTTGTTCGGGTCGACCGTCGGCACGTCGGCGACCGCGAGGAGTCGCCCGGTCTTCGCCTCCATGACGGTCACGGTCGCCCACTCGGCGCCGACCTCCTGCACCCGGGCCTCGGCGATGCGCTGCACGGCCCACTGCAGGTCGGTGTCGATCGTGAGCTGCAGCATGCCGCCGTCATGGGCCTGCTTGTGCACGATCTCGGTGCCGGGGATCTTCACCCAGTCCTGGAGGCTGTGCAGGTAGCTGACCTTGCCGTTCTCACTCGCGAGGCATTCGTCCTCGGAGCGTTCGAGGCCGGCGACGGGTTCGCCGTCGGGGTCGACCCAGCCCACGAGATTGCCGGCGACGGCACCGTTGGGGTACCGACGACTCGGGTGATCATCGGCGTACACCCACGGGATGTCGAGCGCCTTCACCTTCTCGTAGGTCTCGGTGTCGACGAGTTTGGCGACGTAGGCGTAGTCCGCGTTCGGGTCTTCAGCGAGCTCGGCGGAGATGATGCCCTCCACCTGGTCGCCGGTCAGTCCGACCACTTCGCCGAGCTCCGCCGCGAGTTCGGGCATCGGCACGACGACGTCCTTCGTCTTGTCGGGGTTGTCGGGATCGGGTACTTCGCGCTCGACGATCGCCTTCGACGCCTGCTTCGGCGACAGCACGATGTCGTACCGCATCACGCTGTCGGCGAGCACCTTGCCGTTCGCATCGACGATGTCGCCACGTGATCCCCAGACGGTGACCGGCTCCGAACGTGCGTCCTGCGCCTGCTCGTTGAGCTCGGCCGCACGGACGATCTGGATGTCGACGAGGCGGACGACGAAGACGCCGACCAGGGCCAGGAGCACTGCGGCGGAGAGCAGGATCCGCCGCATCGGGTGGCGGCTGGTGCGGTTCATCGAGTGGGTCCTCGCAAGCGGTAGAACGGTCAGTGCGTGGCGGGCGTCGGCAGTCCGCCGTCGACAGGCGCCGCCGGAGCCCCCGCAGGAGCCCCGGGTGTCGCACCATCAGCCCGACCGGGAGTTCCTCCGGTCGGAGTCTCCCCCGCCTGTGCCTTGCCGGTCGACGGCACGCCGTCGATCAGCGCATTCGGGACGAGCGGCGCGGACGCCCCGGCACCGCCTTCGGCCGCCTTCGGCTCGCCGAGCACGGCGCCGTCGGAGAGTCGGAGATAGACGGGGTCCGAGTTCGGCACCATGCCGAGCCCCTCGGCCTTCGTGGCGAGGAACTGGGGCGACTCGACGCGGTCGAGGTCTTCGGAGAGCTTCTGCTCGTCGCGGGTGAGCGTCGTCTGCTGCATCTGCAGCGCATCGATCTCGTACGCTCCCTGCGTCACCGCGATCGAGAGCAGGAGCTGCGCCACGATGATGACCGCCACGCCGCCGAGCGCGATGACCGCGTATGCGAGCCTCGGCTTCGACCGAGGCGCTCGTTCGGGCGCCGGGCGGAGCCGTCGCTGCGGGCGCTCGGGACCGACCCGCCGGGGGGCGGGGAGGGACTGGGCCTGCACGGCGCTCATGACGGCCTCCGCACGCGCTCAGCGGCACGGAGCCGCACGGGCTTGGCCCTCGGGTTCTCCGCCTGCTCGTCTTCGCTCGCGAGTTCGGCGCCCCGCACCAGGAGTTTGAACTCGGGCCGGTGCTCGGGCAGCTCCATCGGCAGGCCGGCCGGAGCCGACGAGCTCGACGCTGCGGCGAGCGAACGCTTGACGATCCGATCCTCGAGCGACTGGTAGGCCAGTACGACGATGCGGCCGCCGACGGCGATGGTGTCGAGCGCGGCGGGCATCGCCCGCTCGAGCACCGAGAGCTCCTCGTTGACCTCGATGCGCAGCGCCTGGAACACCCGCTTTGCGGGGTGACCCTGCCGCTGGATCGCGACCGGGGTCGCCGCCTGGATGATGGCGACGAGCTCGGCCGAACGCGTGATCGGGGCCTCCGCTCGCGCCCGCACGATCGCCCTCGCGTAGCGCGCGGCGAGCTTCTCCTCGCCGTAGTCGAGGAAGATCCGGCGAAGCTCCTCTTCGCTCTCCTCTGCGATCACATCGGCCGCGGTGCGGCCGCTCGTGAAGTCCATGCGCATGTCGAGCGGCGCATCCTTCGAGTAGGCGAAGCCGCGCTCGGCGCGGTCGAGCTGGAGCGAGGAGACGCCGAGGTCGAAGAGCACGCCCTGCACCTCGCGGAACCCCTCGCTGCGAACGGCCTCGACGATGCCGTCGTAGACCGTGTGCACGAATCGGGCACGGTCGCCGAACTTCGCGAGTCGCTCGCGGGCGATGCCGAGTGCGTCGGTGTCGCGATCGAGTCCGATGACCGTGAGCTTCGGGAAGTGCTCGAGGAACGCGGCGGTGTGGCCGCCCATGCCGAGGGTCGCGTCGACCATCACGGCGCCGTCGGCCTCGAGGGCCGGGGCCAGGAGTTCGAGCGTGCGCTCGAGCATGACCGGGGTGTGAATGCGTTCGATGTCCATGATTCCGCCTTGCCTTCGTGGCCTCGGGTTCCGATCCCCATCCGTTCGTCCTGATGCGGGGAAGTGCACCAGGCGCGGCCGGCTGGGGGTCGGAGCCCGAGGACTAGAAGAGTCCGGGGATCACCTCCTCCGCCGTGTCCGCGAAGGCCGCCTCTTGCTCGGCGAGGTAGCTCGCCCATGCCGTCGCGTCCCAGATCTCCACCCGGCTGCCCGTTCCGATGACCGTGAGGTCGCGGTCGAGGCCCGCGTAGGCGCGGAGCGTGGCGGGGATGGTGACGCGATGCTGCTTGTCGGGGGTCTCCGCGGAAGCCCCCGAGAGGAAGACGCGCATGTAGTCGCGCGCCTGCTTGCTCGTTACCGGGGCTTGGCGGATCTTGTCGCTCATGCTCTCGAACTCCCGCGCGCTGAACACGTAGATGCAGTGTTCCTGCCCGCGCGTGAGCACGAGACCGCTCGAGAGCTCCTCCCGGAATTTCGCCGGAAGAATGACGCGGCCCTTCTCATCGAGCTTTGGTTCATAGCTACCGAGGAACACCACACCACCCCCTTTCCTCCGGCCAGAATCCAGGTGACCCCACTTTACTCCACTCTCATCCACCAATCAACGACATTCGCGCATCGTGGCGTGTCATCGCATGAGCGTGCCCCGTGAATACAGGGATCAAGCGGGTGGAGTGGAGTGGAGGGATCCGGCGCGAACGATCGCCATGGCCGATGCGAACGGCACATTCAGGCAGCGGATGCCGCGCAGCGCGCCGGGCTGAGACGGCGGAGTGCCGCCCGGGCGCACGAAAAACGGGCCGATCCGAAGATCGACCCGTTCAGGTGGTGCGAAGTGGAGGGATCAGCCCTGGCCGTCTTGGCGGCGATCCCAACGCTCGTTCATGCGGTCCATGAAGCTGCCGCCCGTGATGCCGCGACCGCGTCGATTCGCGGCCGGCGCCTCTGCGGGGGCGGCGGTTGCTGCGCCGCGTTTGGACGGGGTGATCGCGACGAGCACCCCGGCGAACATGAGGGCGAAGCCGACGACCCCGATGATGAGGAGTTGCGAGGCCACGCCCGCGATCAGCGCGCCCGCGCCGGCGACGGCGAGCAGCACTCCGAGCACGATGGCCCGGTAGTTCGGCCGTCGACCACGAACACCGCCGACCGCTTGCACGAAGTCGGCGTCATTGCGATAGAGGTTCCGCTCCATCTCCTCGAGAAGACGTTGCTCCTGCTCCGAAAGCGGCATCTCATTCCCCTCAGGCTCGGGATCGACGCATCCGAGTCCATTCTAGCCCTGCTCAGCCTCGCTAGGCTAGGCGGGTGGCTCACGGTTCCCGACTGGTCGATATGGTGCACGAACGCATCGAGGATTTCCTCGCCGAACGCACTTCCATTCTCCGCGAGATCAGCCCCGACCTCGAACCGCTCGACGCGTTCTCAAGGCGGTTTCTCAGCGGAGGCAAGCGCTTCCGGGCGCTGTTCTGCTATTGGGGCTGGGAAGCGATCGGCGGGCGCGGTTTCGACCCGTTCGCCGCCGAGGGCGGGCGCGACAGGTTCCCCGTCGTCTCCGCCGCCGCCGCGCTCGAGCTCTTCCACGCCGCGGCGCTGCTCCACGACGACATCATCGACAACTCCGACACCCGACGAGGCGCCCCCTCGGGGCATCGCCTCTTCGAGCAGTTGCACGCGGATTCGGGCTGGGCGGGTTCGGCACCCGAGTTCGGTCGCGCATCGGCGATCCTGCTCGGCGACCTGCTGCTCGGGTGGAGCGACGAACTGCTCGACGAGGGGCTCGCGGCGCTCCCCGACCGCGACGCCGCACGCCGGGCGCGCTCGGAGTTCATGCGCATGCGCACCGAGGTCACGGCCGGTCAGTACCTCGACATCCTCGAGGAGCGCGCGTGGCGGAGCCAGGCCGAATCGGAGCAGCGGCTCCGCGCCGAGCGCGTCATCGTCTACAAGTCGGCGAAGTACAGCGTGGAGGCGCCGCTCGTGATCGGCGGCGCAATCGCCGGCGCCTCGGCCGCGCAGTTCGATTCGCTCCGCGCGTTCGGCCTGCCGCTCGGCATCGCCTACCAGTTGCGCGACGACCTGCTCGGCGTGTTCGGCGACCCAGAGGTCACGGGCAAGCCGAGCGGCGACGACCTCCGCGAGGGCAAGCGCACCATGCTCATCGCGATCGCCCGCGAGCGACTCGCACCCGGCCAGCGCCGTCTGCTCGACGAACTCCTCGGAGATCCCGAGCTCGCGCCCGAACAGGTCAGGATGCTGCAGCAGACCATCCGCGAATGCGGCGCCGTCGACGAGGTCGAGGCACTCATCACCTCGAACGTCGCCAAGGCCGCAGAGGCGCTCGAGGCCGCGCCGATCAGCAGGGACGCCCGCGCCGAACTCGGCTCGCTTGCACGGGCGGTCACCCGCCGCACGAGCTGACGCGGTTCAGCGGTTCAGGCGAGCGCCTGCGCCACGCGGCGCACCTCGGCCTTGCGCCCGGCGAGGAGCGCTGCGATCGGCGACGTGCCGAGGCTGTCGTCCTCGGCGAGCATCCACTCGAGCGCCTCGGCGTCGGTGAAGCCGTTGTCGGCGAGCACGTTCGCCGTTCCGTACAGTTCGGGCAGCGGAGCGTCGTCGCGCAGGAACACCGAGGGCACCTTGAGCACGCCGTCGACGCGCGCGGCGAGCAGGTGCCGGTCGTCGATGAGTCGACGAATGCGGCTCGGGCTCTGCCCGAGCATCTCGACGAGGTCGGGAACGGTCAGCCAGTCGGTTTCGGCAGCATCGGTCACATACCAAGACTGCCACGAGCCGGGCGTCTTGCGGAACCATCGATCGCGACACACCTCAGCAGCCTCACTCCGCCCGCTTCGAGAGACTCGCGTCGAGGTGTTTGACTCCCCCAACACGCTATGCGACGGTTGCCGCGGGGGCCCGGGAGCACCAAGCCGGGGCGCAAGGGGGCAACGATGACGTACGACGCCGAGACCGCGAACGGCCCGGTCGACCATCCGCGCCGGCATGCACGCGACGTGAACGACCGTCGCCGGGGCATCCGTCGCCTGATCACCCTGCCGCTCGCCGTCGTGTCGACCATCGCGGTCACGCTCGGCATCGCGCAACCCGCAGAGGCGGCGCCGCAGTCGGCCAAGCGCATGCCCAAGGTGAAGGCCTCGAACGACGGTCCCGTCCGCCATGCCGCCGCATCGACGACCGCCTCCTCCGCTTCCGTGCCGTCGGAGGTGACCGTGGGCGACGGCGACACGGTGAGCGGCATCGCCGAACGGTACGGCGTGGCGACCGCCGACATCCTCGCGCTCAACGGGCTCGGCTGGTCGAGCCTGATCTTCCCCGGGCAACGCCTGGCCCTGCCCGGCAGCGGCACCCCCGCCCCGGCACCGGAGCCCGTCGCCGCCGAACTCACCAGACACACGGTCGTCGCCGGCGACACCATGAGCGGCATCGCCGCCGCCTACGGCGTCTCACTCGACCAGATGCTGAGTGCCAACGGGCTCGGCCGGCAGAGCCTGATCTTCCCGGGGCAGTCGATCGTGCTGCCTCCAGGCGGCACGGATGCCGCGGCTCCCGCCTCCGCGACGCCGGCCCCCGCCGCCCCGGCACCGGCTGCGCCGACACCGGCTTCCCCGGCGCCGTCGCGCGGTGACGTCTACACCGTCGTCGACGGCGACACCCTCTGGGACATCGCCGCGCGGCACGACCTCGACGTCCCGGAACTCGTCGCGATCAACAGCCTCGACGCCGGAGCGGTGATCCGCGCCGGCCAGGTGCTGCGGGTCGCTCGACCGGTCGCCGCCGTCAGCGTCGCCTCGGTCAGCGTCGCCCTCACCGAGGAGATGCGCGGCAACGCCCTCATCATCGTCGACGTCGGACGCGCACTCGGGGTGCCCGACCAGGGCATCGTCGTCGCCCTCGCCGCCGCGGCGCAGGAGTCGGGCCTGAAGAATCCCGAATACGGCGACCACGACTCGCTCGGCCTCTTCCAGCAGCGCCCGAGCCAGGGCTGGGGCACCGTCGAAGAGGTGCTCGACCCGGTGCGCGCCGCGACCGCGTTCTACGGCGGCGCCGCCAACCCCAATGCCGGACGCACCCGCGGCCTGCTCGACATCCCCGGGTGGGAATCGCTCACCGTGACGCAGGCCGCGCAGGCAGTGCAGTTGAGCGCGCACCCCGACCACTACGCGAAGTGGGAGTCCTCGGCGCGCGCCTGGCTGTCGGAACTCGGCTGACCGGGGTCGCCGAGCATCACGATGGGGTTGCGATCGGCGCGCCGTCGGCGTTTGCAACGGTTGCGGCATATAGCTCTTCGTAGACTCTCAGAGTGACCACTGCGCCTGTCGACCCCATGATCGGCCGTCTCATCGACGGCCGCTATCAGGTGCGCTCCCGGATCGCCCGCGGCGGCATGGCCACGGTGTACCTCGCGACCGACCTGCGCCTCGAGCGCCGCGTCGCGATCAAGATCATGCACGGCCACCTCGCCGACGACAACACCTTCAAGACCCGGTTCGTGCAAGAGGCCCGCTCGGCCGCGCGTCTCGCGCACCCGAACGTCGTGAACGTGTTCGACCAGGGCCAAGACGCCGACATGGCCTACCTCGTCATGGAGTACCTGCCCGGCATCACCCTGCGCGAACTGCTGAAGGACTACAAGAAGCTCACCCCCGAGCAGACCGTCGACATCATGGACGCCGTGCTCGCCGGACTCGCCGCCGCGCACAAGGCGGGCATCGTGCACCGCGACCTGAAGCCCGAGAACGTGCTGCTCGCCGATGACGGGCGCATCAAGCTCGGGGACTTCGGGCTCGCCCGTGCCGCAAGCGCCAACACGGCCACCGGTCAGGCGCTGCTCGGCACGATCGCCTACCTCTCCCCCGAACTCGTGACCCGCGGCGTGGCAGATGCCCGCAGCGACATCTACGCGGTCGGCATCATGATGTACGAGATGCTCACCGGCGAGCAGCCCTACGTGGGCGAGGCGCCGATGGCCATCGCCTACCAGCACGCGAACGACCAGGTGCCGACGCCGAGCTCGAAGAACCCGGCGGTTCCCGTCGAGCTCGACGAGCTCGTGCTCTGGGCCACGAACCGCGACCCCGAGGCGCGCCCGAACGACGCCCGCGAGATGCTCGAGCGCCTGCGCGAGGTCGAGCCGGAGATCCGTGCATCGCATCGTCCCCTGCAGACGCAGGCGACGATGGTGCTTCCGGGTGGCGCGTTGCCGGGCACGGCGGTGACCGCCGAGACGCGCGTGCTCGGCGCGGGCGCGGCGCCCGTCGCGGCGACGGCGACCCTCGAGGCATCCGACGGCGACGACACCGAGGCGCTCGCGAAGAGCGCCGAGCGCCGCAAGCGCCGCGGCTACTGGATCATCGCCCTCGTGCTCCTGCTGACCGGGCTCGCAGCGGGCACCGGCTGGTACTTCGGCGCGGGCCCCGGCGCCCTCGCTCCCGTGCCCGCGACGGCGAACCTCGCCCCCGCCGCCGCGACCGCCGCGCTCGAGAAGGCCGGTTTCTCGGTCGAGCCCGCCGAACGCAACGACCCCGTCATCGAGAAGGGCAAGGTGTCGGGCACCGACCCCGAGGCAGGCGAACAGGCGCAACGCGGCTCGACCGTCACGCTCTACGTCTCACAGGGCCCGCAGATACTGCCCGTCCCCGAGGTTCGAGGCGCGCCGTCGGCCGACGCGCGTGCGACGTTGAAGGACTTCACCGTCGTCGATCCGAACGTGCTCCAGTTCTCCGATGACGTCGCCGCCGACACGGTCATCGACGTGCTCGATGCCGACGGCAAGTCGGTCGGCGCCGAGTACCCCGAGCTCGGCGAGCTGACGCTCGTGGTCTCCGCCGGCCCGATCCCGAACGTCATCGCGATGCCCAGCGCCGATGCGGAGGCCGCGCTCACCAAGGCCGGGTTGAAGTTCGCCTACCTCGACTCCGTCTTCGACAACTCGGGCGAGATCGCCGACGGCAGCGTCGTCGCCGCAGAGCCGACGACCGAGGTCGTGCGACAGGGCGACACGATCAACCTGACGCTCTCGAAGGGTCAAGACCTCGTCGAGGTGCCAGACGTCGTCGGCAAGACCATGACCGAAGCGAAGGCCGAACTCGAGAAGGCCGAATTCGACGTCAGCTACAGCCTGCCCGACCTCTTCCTCGATCTGGCGACGGTCACGTCGTCTGACCCTCCCGCCGGAGAGAAGCGCGTGCGCGGATCGACCATCACGATCGTCGGTCAGCTCACGCTCTGAGCCCGACGCTTCGGCCGATGAGCCCGAGACATGCAGAACGGCGGATGCCCCGGGGCATCCGCCGTTCTGCGTCTCGATCGTGTCCGCGTCAGCGCGCCGCGAGCTCCTCGGCCACGAGGAACGCGAGCTCGAGCGACTGCATGTGGTTCAGCCGCGGGTCGCACAGCGACTCGTATCGCGTGGCCAGCGTCTCCTCGTCGATGTGCTCCGAGCCGCCGAGGCACTCGGTGACGTCGTCGCCCGTGAGCTCGACGTGGATGCCGCCCGGGTGCGTGCCCGCGTCGCGATGCGCCTCGAAGAAGCCCTT
Source organism: Agromyces cerinus (assembly GCF_016907835.1). Lineage (NCBI taxonomy): Bacteria > Bacillati > Actinomycetota > Actinomycetes > Micrococcales > Microbacteriaceae > Agromyces > Agromyces cerinus. Next base: position 1,635,017 of record NZ_JAFBCT010000001.1, read on the forward strand.
GACCTCGTCGACCACGTCGTCGAACCGACGCGTCTTGTAGCCGTTGGGCGTCGTGATGCCGTTGCCGTGCATGGGGTCGGTGACCCACAGCGGGCTCGCGTCGCTCGCCTTGATCGCCTCGAGCAGGGGCGGCAGCGCGTCACGGATCTTGCCGGCGCCCATACGGGTGATGAAGGTGAGTCGACCCGGCTCGCGCTCGGGGTCGAGCTTCTCGACGAGTTCGAGCATCGTCTCGGGCGTAGTCGTCGGGCCGAGCTTCACACCGATCGGGTTGCGCACGCGCGAGAGGAAGTCGACGTGCGCGCCGTCGAGTTCACGGGTGCGCTCGCCGATCCAGATGAAGTGGCTCGAGGTGTCGTACGGGGTGCCCGTACGCGAGTCGATGCGGGTCATGGGGCGCTCGTAGTCCATGAGCAGGCCCTCGTGGCCCGTGTAGAACTCCGTGTGCTTGATCGCCTCGAAGTCGGCGCCGCACGCCTCCATGAACTTGATCGCTCGGTCGATCTCGCGAGCCATGTTCTCGTAGCGGGCGTTCGCCGGGTTCGAGGCGAAGCCCTGGTTCCACGAGTGCACCTGGCGGAGGTCGGCGAAGCCGCCCTGCGTGAACGCCCGGATGAGGTTCAGCGTCGAGGCCGCCGTGTGGTACCCCTTGATCAGCCGGTTGGGATCGGCCGCACGCGACTCGGGGGTGAAGTCGTAGCCGTTCACGATGTCACCGCGGTACGCGGGCAGCGTGACGTCGCCGCGCGTCTCGGTGTCGCTCGAACGGGGCTTGGCGAACTGCCCTGCCATACGGCCCATCTTCACGACCGGCATCGATGCGCCGTACGTGAGCACGACCGCCATCTGCAGCACGGTCTTCACGCGGTTGCGGATCTGGTCGGCCGTCGCGCCCGCGAAGGTCTCGGCGCAGTCGCCGCCCTGCAGCAGGAACGCCTCGCCGCGCGAGGCTGCTGCGAGTCGGTCGCGGAGCGTGTCGACCTCGCCGGCGAAGACGAGCGGCGGCAGCGTCGCGAGCTCGGCGGATGCCGCGTGCGCGGCCTCGACGTCGGGCCAGGTCGGCTGCTGCTTGATGGGGAGGGTGCGCCAATAGTCGAGGCCGGCAATCACGGAGGGATCTGCATTCACGACCGGCTCGACGAGCTGTACCACGGGGAACGTCCTGAGGGTTCGGGGCGCACGACGGCGCCGAAAAGAGAAACGGCGACGCACGTCGCGTCCCCGCGGAATGAGCCTATCGCGATTGCGAGGCCCGCTTCTCCTTCACCGAACTGGCGTACACGTCGACGTACTCCTGGCCGCTCAGACCGCGCAGGTCGTAGACGAGTTCGTCCGTCACGGAACGCAACACGAACCGATCCCCCTCGAGTCCCTCGAAACGACTGAAGTCCACCGGCTCGCCGAGGATGATGCCGATGCGCCGCACCTTGGGCAGACGCGAGCCGATCGGCATGACGTGCTCGGTGCCGATCATCGCGACGGGGATCACCGGGACGCCCGCTTCGAGCACCATGCGTGCGACGCCCGTGCGCCCGCGGTAGAGCTTGCCGTCGGGGCTGCGAGTGCCCTCGGGGTAGATGCCGAGGATCTTGCCCTCGCCGAGTACCCGGAGACCCGTTTCGAGCGACGCCTCGGAGGCCTTGCCGCCCGAACGGTCGATCGGCAGCTGGCCGGCCGCCTGGAAGAAGACCTTCGTCGCCCAGCCCTTGAGGCCCTTGCCCGTGAAGTACTCGCTCTTGGCGAGGAAGACGACCGGACGGTCGACGATCAGCGGCAGGAAGATCGAGTCGATGAACGAGAGGTGGTTCGAGGCGAGCACGACCGCGCCCTCTTTCGGCACGTTCTCGAGGCCGACGACCCACGGCCGGAAGATCGAGAGGAGGATCGGACCGATCACGAGGTTCTTCATGATCCAGTAGAACAACGGACTCCCCCTTCCCTCTTCAGCACCGACTCAGCCTAGCGTCGCGGGACTCAGGCGTGCTCGGCGACCCACACGCGGGCGAGGTCGGCCGCGCCGACCACTCCGGCGTCGTTGACGAGTTCGGCGATCACGAAGTCGGGCTCGGGGTGATAGCCGCGGGCCGGCAGGTGCTCGAGGTACGCGGCACGGATCGGCTCCAGCAGGAGCTCGCCCGCCACGGCCACGCCGCCTCCGAAGACGAAGCGCTGCGGATCGAGCACTGCCGAGAGGCTCGCCGCGGCCTGGCCGAGCCAGTGCCCGAGCTGCCGCAGGGCCGCGATGGCGCCGGCATCGCCCGCGGCGATCAACTCGCCGACGAGGCGACCGTCGAGCTCGCCGTGCTCGGATCGCACGCGCGCCAGGCCCTGACCGATGCCGCCGGCATCGGCGATCTCGTTCGCCATGCGCAGCAGCGCGCGGCCGGAACCGTACTGTTCGATGCATCCGCGCTGCCCGCACCCGCACGCGAGGCCATCGGGAACGACGCGCAGGTGGCCGAGCTCGGCTCCCGCGCCGAAGCCGCCGCGGAACAGGCGGTCGCCGGCGACGATCGCGCCACCGACGCCGGTGCCGATGGTGAGCATGACCATGTCGCTCACGAGACGCCCGGCACCGAAGCGGAACTCCGCCCAGCCTGCCGCATTGGCGTCGTTGTCGACGATGACGGCCGTGCCGACCCGCGCCTCGAGCTTCTCGCGGAAGGGCTCGTTGCGCCAGTCGATGTTGGGCGCGTAGTAGACCGTGGACTGCGCCGCGTCGACGAAGCCCGCTGCTGCGACGCCGATCGCGACGATCTCCTCTTCTGCGCGAGCGCGGAGCGACTCGATCATCTGCACGACCGCGTCTTCGAGGAGCGTCGAGTCTCCGGCGGGCGTCGGGACGCGGTCGCTGGCGACGATGTTGCCGAGCTGGTCGACGATCGCGCCGGCGATCTTCGTTCCACCGATGTCGATACCGATCGCATGCACCGGAAGGCTGCCTTTCAGAAGGGGGAAGAAGCGTGATGGAGCTGAGACCTGGGTCGGTCGCGAGCAACGACTAGAGTGTAATCGACCCCAATGCCGAGGTTCGCGCTGGTGCCCGAGCCGCGTGCAACCCTCCCGGTGCCGAAGGAGCTACCGTGATCGAATTCGCTACCCCACCTGTGGTCGCTGCCGACCCTGAAGCGAACACCACAGATCTGCTCGTCGATCGCGTCGCCGCGACGCCCGACTCCGTGCTGTTCTCACTCCCGACCGCCGACGGCGGCTGGTCGCCGGTGACGACGAAGGAGTTCTACGACCAGGTGATCGCCCTCGCGAAGGGCCTCGTCGCCGCCGGCATCCAGCCGGGCGACAAGATCGGCCTGATGTGCAAGACCCGCTACGAGTGGACGCTGATCGACTTCGCGACCTGGTTCGCGGGCGCCGTGCTGGTGCCGATCTACGAGACGAGCTCGCCCTCGCAGGTGCGGTGGAACCTCAGCGATTCGGGCGCCATCGGCGTCATCGTCGAAACGCCCGACCACTTCGCCCGGTTCGACGAGGTGCACCCCGACCTCCCCGCCATCCGGGGCGTCTGGCAGATCGACCTCGGCGACCTCGACAAGCTCGTCGCCGGCGGCACCGAGGTCCCCGACGAGGAGATCGAGCGACGTCGCAATCTCGCGGTCGGCTCCGACATCGCGACGCTCATCTACACTTCGGGCTCGACCGGCAAGCCCAAGGGCTGCGTGCTGACGCACTCGAACTTCGTCGAGCTCTCCCGCAACGCCGCGGTCGCACTCGACGAGGTCGTGCTCGACCCCAACGGCGCCTCCACGCTTCTCTTCATCACCACGGCGCACGTGTTCGCCCGTTTCATCGCGGTGCTGTCGGTGCACGCCGGAGTGCGCGTGGGGCACCAGGCCGACACGAAGCAGTTGCTGCCCTCGCTCGCGAGCTTCAAGCCGACCTTCCTCCTCGCCGTGCCCCGCGTGTTCGAGAAGGTCTACAACGCGTCCGAGCAGAAGGCCGAAGCCGGCGGCAAGGGCAAGATCTTCCGCGCCGCCGCCGAGACCGCCGTGGCGTACTCCATGGCCAAAGAGGCGGGCTCGGTGCCGCTCGGCCTCAAGCTCAAGTTCAAGGTGCTCGACACGCTCGTGCTGTCGAAGCTCCGGGCGGCCATGGGCGGCAACGTCAAGTACGCCGTGTCGGGCTCCGCCCCGCTCGGTCCGCGACTCGGTCACTTCTATCACGCGCTCGGCATCACGATCCTCGAGGGCTACGGCCTCACCGAGTCGACCGCGCCCGCCACGGTGAACCTGGCCAGCAAGTCGAAGATCGGCACCGTCGGCCCCACGCTCCCGGGCGTCGCTGTACGACTCGCCGACGATGGAGAGGTGCAGATCAAGGGCATCGACGTCTTCAAGGAGTACTGGAAGAACCCCGAGGCGACGGCCGAGGCGTTCGACGGCGAATGGTTCAAGACCGGTGACATCGGCTCCTTCGACGCCGACGGATTCCTCACCATCACCGGCCGCAAGAAAGAGATCATCGTCACGGCCGGAGGCAAGAACGTCTCCCCCGCCGCGCTCGAAGACCCCATCCGCGCGAACCCGCTCGTCGGTCAGGTCGTCGTCGTCGGCGACAAGAAGCCGTTCATCTCGGCGCTCATCACGCTCGACCCCGAGATGCTCCCGGTGTGGCTCAACAACAACGGCGAGGATGCCGGCATGTCGATCGACGAGGCCACCGTCAACCCGGCGGTGCTCGCCGAGGTGCAGCGTGCCATCGACGCCGCCAACGAGACGGTCTCGCGCGCGGAGTCGATCCGCAAGTTCACCATCCTCCCGACCGAGCTCACCGAAGCCAGCGGCCACCTGACGCCGAAGCTCAGCATCAAGCGCAACATCATCCTCGAGGACTTCAGCCCGAACATCGAGGCGATGTACTCCGGCGCTCCCGCGACCGAGGGCCACTCGATCGTGCACTGAGCCGTTCACGCATGACGAAGGCCCCACGGATTCCGCGGGGCCTTCGTCATGCGATCGAAGCTCAGAACCAGTCCGACTCGCGCACCTCTTTCATCGCGAGGCGACGTTCGTCCTTCTCGAGGCGATCGAGGTAGAGCAGCCCGTCGAGGTGGTCGGTCTCGTGCTGCAGCGCCTGGGCCATGAGCCCGGTGCCCGACAGCTCGATCTCGTTGCCGTCGAGGTCGATGCCCCGCACTCGCGCGAACGGATGCCGCGGGGTCTTGTGCCAGAGACCGGGCACCGAGAGGCATCCCTCGTCGATCAGTTCCGTGTCGCCCGATACCTCGAGCTCGGGATTCAGGATGTACCCGACCTCACCGTCGACGTTGTAGCTGAACGCGCGCAGGTTCACGCCGATCTGGGACGCCGCGACTCCCGCCCGTCCAGGCAGCCTGACGCTGTCGATCAGATCGGCGACGAGCCCGCGCACGCGATCGTCGACCTGTTCGACGGGGGCGGAGACGGTCTTCAAGACGGGGTCGCCGAACAGGCGAATGGGACGTTCGGGCAAGGGTTCTCCGTTTCAGTGCTCGCGCTCGGCGGGCATGCCTTCCACCACGAGCGCCGCGAGCTCTCGAGCCGCGTGCTGGGTGACGGGTCGCAGCTCGTGCCAGTTCACGACGGAACCTGCGGCGAGCTGGGGGTCGTACGGGATGCGCACGATCTCGCGCACCCTCGATTGGAAGTGCGCCTCGATCTCATCGACCTTCACGAGGTGCGTGCCCTGCGTGGCGAGGTTGATCGCGACGACCGCGTTGCGCACGAGTTCGCCGTAGCCGTTGGCCTCGAGCCAGGTGAGCGTCTCGGACGCCAGGCGCGCCTCGTCGACGCTGCCGCCGGACACGATCACGACGGAGTCGGCGCGCTGCAGCGTGGCCCGCATGACCGAGTGCACGATGCCCGTGCCGCAGTCGGTCAGCACGATCGAGTAGTAGCGGGCGGCGAGGCCGGCGACGACGTTGTAGTCGTTGTCGTCGAACGCCTCGGAGAGGGTCGGATCGGTGTCGGACGCGAGGATGTCGAGACGCGTCTCGTCGCGCGAGACGAAGCGCGAGAAGTCGGTGTAGCCGCCGATCGACGAGGCCTTCGCGACGACATCGCGCACCGTCTCGCGGGTCTGCCGGTCGACGCGCTCGGCGAGGGTGCCGCGGTCGGGGTTCGCGTCGATCGCGATGATGCGGTCGTCGCGTGCATCGGCGAGAGCCATGCCGAGGAGCGCCGTGATCGTCGTCTTGCCGACGCCGCCCTTGCGCGTGAGCACGGGCACGAACCGGGCGCCGCCCTCGAACCGTCGCTGGATGCGCTGGCTCATGGCCTTGTAGGCCTGCACCTTCGGCGAGTCGCCGAGGTTCACGAGGTGAAGGGAAGCCTCGTAGACGAGTCGGTTGAAGCCGCCCTGCGGCGCCGGCCGAGTCGTGCGGTTCAGGTCGATGAGCCGGTCGGCGGTGAGCGAGTCCGCGGTCTCGGGGACCTCGGCGGGCAGCGCCGGGTCGCCGGGAACGTCGACGATGGCGACGTGGCTGCCCGTGTCGGTGCTCACGCGCTCGCGCCGGGTCTTCGATGCATCGGACGCGAGCAGTGCGCTGTAGGGCGACGGCTCACGACGCGACGCGCCCCGGTAGCCGGCACCGGCCAGTGCAGGGGTGATGACCTCGACCGAGGTCGTGCTGCTGCCACCGCCGACGAGGCTGCCCGGGTTCACCGCGACGTCGTCGATCGCCACGGCGACCTCGTCGTCGGGCATCTCGTGCACCGGCGCCGGTGGCAGGTCGACCCGAACGCTCGGGTTCGCCGCGGTGTCATCGGCCGAATGTGCGCCGGATGCCGCCGATCTGCGCGCGCGGTCGAGTGCGGACGTGCGTGTGCCCGCCCCCGGACGCGACGCCGCGTCATCATCGAACTTGTCTTCAGTCACCGATACCCCTCCTCATCAGTGCCAACCGCTCCCAGCCTATCGCGGGCGCGCCTCCGAACGCGGGCGCACCGCGTTATCGCGGGCGCACCACGACGAGCAGGTCACCCGCCTCGACCTGCTGCGTCTTGGGGATCGCGACGCGCTCGACCACGCCGGCGATCGGCGAGGTGATGGCGGCCTCCATCTTCATCGCCTCGATGGAGGCGACGCTCTGGCCTGCGGAGATCTCGGCACCGGCCTCGACCTGGAGGGTCACGACGCCCGAGAACGGCGCTGCGATCTGCCCGGGCTGCGAGGCATCCGCCTTCTCGGCCGCACGGGTCTCGACGACGATCGAGCGGTCGCGCACGAAGACCGGGCGGAGCTGCCCGTTCAGGATCGTCATGACCGTGCGCATGCCCTTGTCGTCGGCCTCGCCGATCGCCTCGAGACCGGCGTACAGCCGCACACCCTTCGCGATCTCGACCACGTGCTCGGCCCCCTGGCGCAGGCCGTACAGGTAGTCGGCGGTGTCGACGACCGACAGGTCGCCGAACAGCTCGCGGATCTGCTCGTACTGGCGCGTCGGCGCCGGGAAGAGGAGCGCGTTCAGCGTCGCCCGACGGGTCGCGCTGTCGGCCTCGAGCGCCTCGCGCTGTTCGGCGGTGAGCTCGGTCACGCCGATGCGGATGTCCTTGCCGGCGAGCACCTTCGTGCGGAACGGCTCGGGCCATCCGCCGGGCAGGTCGCCCAGCTCACCGGCCATGAAGCCGATGACCGAGTCGGGCACGTCGTACTTCTCGGGGTTGGCCGCGAAGTCGTCGGGGTCGGCCTTGACGGCCGCGAGGTGCAGGGCGAGGTCGCCGACCACCTTCGACGACGGCGTGACCTTCGGGACCCGGCCGAGGATCCGGTCGGCTGCCGCGTACATGTCCTCGATGAGCTCGAAGTCGTCGGCGAGGCCGAGTGCGATCGCCTGCTGGCGCAGGTTGGAGAGCTGACCACCGGGGATCTCGTGGTGGTAGACGCGGCCGGTGGGGCCGGGCAGGCCCGACTCGAACGGGCGGTACAGGCGGCGCACGGCCTCCCAGTACGGCTCGAGGTCGGAGACTGCGTCGAGGGAGATGCCCGTGTCCCGCTCGGTGTGCGCGAGGGCGGCGACGAGCGACGACGCGGAGGGCTGGCTCGTGGTGCCGGCCATGGGCGCGCTCGCGACGTCGACGGCGTCGACTCCGGCGCGGCTCGCGGCCAGGAGCGTCGCCAGCTGGCCGCCTGCGGTGTCGTGCGTGTGCAGGTGCACGGGAACGTCGAATCGCTCCCGCAACGCGCCCACGAGCTTCTCAGCAGCTGTCGGGCGCAGGAGTCCGGCCATGTCCTTGATCGCGAGCACGTGCGCCCCGGCGTCGACGATCTGCTCGGCGAGCTTCAGGTAGTAGTCGAGCGTGTAGAGATCTTCCGCCGGATCGAGCAGGTCGCCCGTGTAACACACCGCAACCTCGGCCACCGCGTGGCCGGTCGAGAGCACCGAGTCGATGGCCGGACGCATCTGCGAGACGTCGTTCAGCGCGTCGAAGATGCGGAAGATGTCGACGCCGGTCGACGCAGCCTCGCGCACGAACGCGTCGGTCACCTCGGTCGGGTACGGCGTGTAGCCGACCGTGTTGCGCCCGCGGAGCAGCATCTGGATGTTGATGTTCGGCAGGGCCTCGCGGAGGGCGGCGAGGCGGTCCCACGGGTCTTCACCGAGGAAGCGGAGGGCGACGTCGTACGTCGCACCGCCCCACGCCTCGACCGAGAGCAGCTCGGGGGTCATGCGGGCCACATACGGTGCGACGGCGACGAGGTCGCGCGTGCGAACGCGGGTCGCGAGCAGCGACTGGTGCGCGTCGCGGAACGTGGTCTCGGTCACCGCGAGCGGCGTCTGGGCGCGGAGCGCCGCGGCGAAGCCCTTCGGGCCGAGTTCGAGCAGGCGCTGACGCGAGCCCGACGGTGCAGGGGCCGAGAGATCGATGGCGGGCAGCTTCTCGGCGGGGCTGACGGTCGTCGGCGCCGGTCCGTTCGGCTGGTTCACCGTGACATCCGCGAGCCAGTTGAGGATCTTGGTGCCGCGGTCCTTCGAGACACGACCGCGCAGCAGCTGCGGGCGCTCGTCGATGAAGGAGGTGCTGAGGTCGCCGGCGACGAACGCGGGGTCTTCGAGCACGGCCTGCAGGAACGGGATGTTCGTCGAGACGCCGCGGATGCGGAACTCGGCGAGGGCGCGCTTCGCGCGGGCGACTGCGGCAGGGTAGTCGCGCCCGCGGCAGGTGAGCTTGGCGAGCATCGAGTCGAAGTGCGGGCTGATCTGGGCACCCGGGTTGATCGTGCCGCCGTCGAGGCGGATGCCGGCACCGCCCGGCGAGCGGTACGTCGTGATCTTGCCCGTGTCGGGGCGGAACCCGGCGGTCGGGTCTTCGGTCGTGATGCGGCACTGGAGGGCGGCGCCGCGGAGCCGGATCGAGTCCTGCTGCAGGCCGAGTTCGGCGAGCGACTCCCCCGCGGCGATGCGGATCTGGGAGACGACGAGGTCGACGTCGGTGACCTCTTCGGTGACCGTGTGCTCGACCTGGATGCGCGGGTTCATCTCGATGAACACGTGCTGGCCGGCCCGCTCGCCGGCGGTGTCGAGCAGGAACTCGACGGTGCCGGCGTTGACGTAGCCGATCGACTTGGCGAATGCGATCGCGTCGCGGTAGAGCGACTGGCGCACCTCGTCGGAGAGGTTCGGGGCCGGAGCGATCTCGATGACCTTCTGGTGGCGGCGCTGCACCGAGCAGTCGCGCTCGAAGAGGTGCACGGTCTCACCCGAGGCGTCCGCGAGCACCTGGACCTCGATGTGGCGCGGCCGCAGCACGGCCTGCTCGAGGAACATGGTCGGGTCGCCGAACGCGCTGTCGGCCTCGCGCATGGCCTCTTCGAGGGCCGCGCGCAGGTCGTCCTTCGAGGCGACGCGGCGCATGCCGCGACCGCCGCCGCCTGCGACGGCCTTGGCGAAGATCGGGAAGCCGACCTCGTCGGACTGGGCCACGAGCTCCTCGATGTCGCGCGAGGGCTGCGTCGACTTCAGCACGGGCACGCCCGCTGCGATCGCGTGCTCCTTGGCCGTGACCTTGTTGCCCGCCATCTCGAGCACGCGCTTGGGCGGGCCGATGAAGGTGATGCCGGCGGCCTCCGCCGCCTGCGCGAGCTCGGGGTTCTCGGAGAGGAATCCGTATCCCGGGTAGATCGCGTCGGCGCCCGACAGCTTCGCCACGCGGATGATCTCCGCGACGTCGAGGTAGGCGCGCACCGGATGACCCGGCTCGCCGATCTGGTACGCCTCGTCGGCCTTCAGCCGGTGCAGGGAGTTGCGGTCTTCGAACGGGTACACCGCGACCGTCTTCGCACCGAGTTCGACGGCGGCTCGGAACGCTCGAATGGCGATCTCTCCGCGATTGGCAACCAGGATCTTCGTGAACATGCAGGCCTTTCAGACTGGATTCCCCACAGCGAACGTTTAGGTATCGCCCGAGTAGTAAAGGTAACGTATCTGCCGTGCACGTACTCAGCGTCAGTTCTCTGAAGGGCGGTGTCGGGAAGACCACCGTCACCCTCGGACTGGCGTCGGCGGCGTTCGCCCGCGGCGTCCGTACCCTCGTGGTCGACCTCGATCCGCAATCCGACGTCTCGACCGGCATGGACATCCAGGTCGCCGGCCACCTCAACGTCGCCGATGTGCTCGCCTCTCCCAAGGAGAAGATCGTGCGCTCGGCGATCGCGCCGAGCGGCTGGGCGCGCTCGAACCCGCAGTCGACGATCGACGTCATGATCGGCAGCCCGTCGGCGATCAACTTCGACGGACCCCATCCGTCGATCCGCGACATCTGGAAGCTCGAGGAGGCGCTCGCCAACGTCGAGGCCGATTACGAACTCGTGCTCATCGACTGCGCGCCGTCGCTGAACGCCTTGACCCGCACGGCTTGGGCCGCGAGCGACCGCGTCGCCGTCGTGACCGAGCCAGGGCTCTTCTCCGTCGCGGCGGCCGACCGCGCGCTCCGCGCGATCGAGGAGATCCGGCGAGGTCTCTCGCCGCGACTCCAGCCGCTCGGCATCATCGTGAACCGTGCGCGCGTGCAGTCGCTCGAACACCAGTTCCGCATCAAGGAGCTGCGCGACATGTTCGGTCCGCTCGTGCTCTCCCCGCAGCTGCCCGAGCGCACGTCGCTCCAGCAGGCGCAGGGCGCCGCGAAGCCGCTGCACATGTGGCCGGGCGAGAGCGCCGAGGAGATGTCGTCGAACTTCGATCAGCTGCTCGAGCGGGTGCTGCGCACGGCTCGCATCGGCGAGTTCGCCGGATTGCCGCTCGAGGCCCCGACTCCGACCGCCTGATCGACTCGCGGGTCGCATGACGGCCCTGCAGGAGCCCACCCGGCATGCAGTGACGTGCTGGACGGGAACGACCGACGCTGCGTGCGGAGACACGACCACGCCGAACGACACGCTGAGCGTGCGGATGCGCGTCGAGCGCGGAGGGCTGGGTTCAGGAGATCTTGCGCGAGCGCACGCCGCGACGTGCGGCGAGTTCGTCCATGGGGTCGGCCGGCTGCGTGCCGATCTCGACGAGCGTCGACTCCACCTCGCGCAGCACCTTGCCCACGGCGATGCCGAACACGCCCTGGCCGCGGTTGACGAGGTCGATGACCTCGTCGTCGGACGTGCACAGGTAGACGCTCGCACCGTCGCTCATGAGGGTCGTCTGGGCGAGATCGTCGATGCCCGCTTCGCGCAACTGCGTCACCGCCGTGCGGATCTGCTGCAGGGAGATGCCGGTGTCGAGCAGTCGCTTCACGAGCTTCAACACGAGGATGTCGCGGAAACCGTAGAGCCGCTGCGAACCCGAGCCGGCAGCACTGCGCACGGTGGGCTCGACGAGCTGCGTGCGCGCCCAGTAGTCGAGCTGGCGATAGCTGATGCCGGCGGCACGCGCCGCGACCGCTCCGCGATATCCCGTGGCGTCGTCGTGCTCGGGCATGCCATCGGTGAAGAGCAACCCGAGGTCGTACCGCGAGCGTGGAGTCCGGTCGAGCTCACTCATCCGTTCCGCCCCTCACTCTCGCGTCGGCACCTCGTCGGCGCGAGTTCCACGCTACCGAGGGCGGCAGGCTCTGTCGAACACATCCGGCCGAACGTCACGGCGTGTCGCGAGATCATCGTGCGAGACGGCCGAGCGAGGCCCGGACAACACTCGCATGCACGGCCTCGAGATGCTCGGCGAGTTCGAGGCCGCGCTCGGCGGCACGGGCCTTGTCGGCGGCATCCGCTCGACGTGACGGCGCGATCGCCCGCTCGACGAGCGCCGCCTCGCGCTCGGCCGCGGCGCGCACTCCGCGGAGGTGGCGCGGTTCGATGCCGACCGCTCGCAGTGCGACGAGCGAGCGGAGCACCCCGAGCGCCTCGTCGCCGTAGTACTCGGCTGCCGGCAGCAACGACGCCGACACCGCATCGTCGAGCAGCGAGGCCGTGGCCTCTGCCTCCGCGATGAGTTCATCGCGACGGAACCTTCGCGCGCCCGCGAGGAACGCCGCGGCACTCGTGGCGCCGGGCAGCGCCGGGGTCTCCCCTGCGTCGATCGCCTCGAGGTGGGTGCGGATCACCTTGAGCGGCAGGTACTGGTCGCGCTGCATGGAGAGCACGACCGTGATGCGCTCGACGTCGGCCGTCGAGAACTTCCGGTAGCCGGCCGCGGTTCGGGCGGGCGCAACGAGCCGTTGCTCTTCGAGGAAGCGCAGCTTCGATGGAGTGAGTTCGGGGAACTCGGGCTGAAGCCGTGCCAGCACCTGACCGATGCCCAGCAGTGGCGCCTGGCCGCTCGCGCGCGTGGACGCAGCGGGAGCTGCCACTATTCGCTCGCCACCGGAGCCAGGTCGCGCCGCGAGGCGTAGAACGTGAGCCGGAACTTTCCGATCTGCACCTCTGCACCGTCGCTCAGGAGCGCCGTCTCGATGCGCACTCCGTCGAAGTAGGTGCCGTTCAGCGAGCTGAGGTCGCGGACCTCGAACGCGGAACGGTGCCGCACGAACTCCGCGTGCTTGCGGGAGACCGTCACGTCGTCGAGGAAGATGTCGGCGTCGGGATGACGACCCACGACGGTCACGTCGGTGTCGAGCAGGAATCGCGCCCCGCTGTTCGGCCCGCGACGCACGATGAGCAGTGCCGAGCCCGATGGCAGTGCGGCGATCGCCTCCTGCTCTTCGGCTGTGACGTCGGCGTCGACCGCGCTCAGCTGTGCGGCCGCCTCACGGCTGAAGCCGATGGTCGTATCGGTCGCCCCGTCGACCGCAGCATGCGTCGACGTGGTCGTCGAAGGCTCGCTCCCGGTCTCGGCACTGCCGGCCTGAGTGTTGTCGCTATCCGCCACATTGACCTCCCTGTTCCAGCGTATCCGATCGAGGCTCGTCTGCCACCCGCGGAATGCGGATGACGCGAGCGGTCTCGATCGCGTAGATGATGCCGGCCCACCAGTACAGGAATGCACCCCAGAGGGTGATCGCCCAGCCGATCGGCTGACTGATGGCGGCGACGGCAGGGAATGCGAGTCCGAGCATGATCACCGGCAAGCCGAAGAACAGCGCGAACGTCGCGACCTTGCCGAGCTGATGCACGGGCAGCGGCCCGAATCCGTGGTTGGCGAGCACGACGCCGAGGGCGAGCAGGAAGACGTCTCGGGCGACGATGACGACGACGATGAACCAGGGCACGAGGCCCTGGGCTGCGAGACCGACGAGTGCGGCGAAGATGTACAGCCGGTCGGCGGCGGGATCGAGCAGCTGCCCGAGACGGGTCACCTGGCCGAGACGGCGCGCGAGGTAGCCGTCGAGCAGATCGGAGAGGCTCGCGACGACGAGCACGACGAGCGAGACCATGTAGTCGCCGCGCACGATGAAGATCAGGAAGACCGGAACGAGTGCCAGCCGGAGCATGCTGAGGATGTTCGGGATCGTCCAGATCTCCGAACCGACCTCCCCCGAGCGTTCCCCAGCCACGTTCCGATCCTATCGATCCGTAGAATGCCGCCATGGGTCCGCTCATCGTGTGTCTCGTCATCTGCGCCGCGATCACGCTCGCGACGTGGGTCGCCTCGATCGCCACTCGCGAGTACTCGTGGGTCGATCGCATCTGGTCGATCGCGCCGATCGTCTACGTGTGGGTGTTCGCCGTCGCGTCGGGGTTCGACGGGCGACTCGTGCTCATGGCGGTGCTCGTCTCGGCATGGGGCATCCGCTTGACCTTCAATTTCGCTCGTAAGGGCGGGTACCGCCCCGGCGGCGAGGACTACCGCTGGGCGGTGCTGCGCGGGCGGATGTCGCGTGCAGGGTTCGCCGCGTTCAACCTGTTGTTCATCTCGATCTACCAGAACGCCGTGATCCTGCTGTTCTGCCTCCCGGCCGCCACGGTGTTCGCCGCCGGCGACGCTCCGCTCGGTGCGGCCGACGTGGTGCTCTCCGTCGTGTTCCTCGCCCTCCTCGCCGGCGAGACGGTGGCCGACCAGCAGCAATGGACGTTCCACCGGTGGAAGGCCGCCGAGCGTGCGGCCGGCCGCACGCCGCAGCCGGGTTTCCTGCAGACCGGGCTGTTCCGCTTCTCGCGGCACCCCAACTTCTTCTTCGAACAGGCCCAGTGGTGGGTCTTCTACGGGTTCGCGGTCGCGGCGACCGGCGTCTGGCTGCACTGGTCGGTCACGGGAGCCGTGCTGCTCACGACGCTCTTCATCGGTTCGACGATCTTCACCGAGTCGATCTCGCGGTCGAGGTACCCCGACTACGACGACTATCGCGCCCGCACCTCGCCGATCGTGCCGTGGCCTCCACGACGGTCCGTGTCACCGGTCGACGAGCGCACCGCCTGACGCGGGGCCTCAGAGGCGGGCTGCGAGGCCCGACCAGGCTTCGGCGAATCGCGGGTGCAGCGGCACTTCGGTGACCTGATCGATCGCGATCCAGCGCAGCTCGATGCTCTCGGGGTCGCTGACGATCGGGGCGAACCGTTCGGCGGCATCGGCGACGACGGTCGTGTACGACCAGTAACCGAGGTCGAGCACCGTGCTGAACCGCACCTCGAGGAGCGCCGGTGGCACACCCGCCTCCTCACCCGCCTCACGGACGGCCGCCTCGACGGCGCTCTCGTGCTCGTGTCGCGCCCCCCCGGGCATGCCCCAGGTGCCGCCGAAGTGGCTCCACAACGCCCGATGCTGCAGCAGGACCTCGCGCTCGGGGCTCACGACCAACAGGCCTGCCGCCCCATACCTGCCCCAGTACTTCGCGCCATCGGGGCCCACGACCCATTCGTCGCCGCTCGCTCCGCTCATGAGTCCAGCATGCCCCACGAACATGTCGGGCCGGCGCCGCCGTAGGCTGTTGGCATGAACGGCGAGTCCCCCGTGCGCGTCGACGCCTGGCTCTGGGCGGTGCGGCAGTTCAAGACGCGATCCTCCGCCACGGCGGCATGCCGGGCCGGGCATGTGCGCGTGAACGGCGAGCGCGCGAAGGCGGCCCAGTCGGTGCGCCCGGGCGACGAGGTGCGCGTGCGCATCGACGGATTCGATCGCATGCTCGTCGTGCGGCAGACGCTCGTCAAGCGGGTATCGGCGGCCGTCGCGGCGACGGCGGTCGACGATCGCACACCTCCCCCGCCGCCACGCGAGACGGTGGCGATCGTCGCGACGCGCGATCGCGGTGCGGGCCGCCCCACGAAACGGGAACGGCGAGATCTCGAGCGCCTCCGCGGTCGCTGAGCGTACGCGGCGTAGCCTGATCGACGTGCATACCGAACTCGCTCACGAACCTGACGCCCGCCGATACGTGCTGCGCGTCGACGGCGACATCGCGAGCGTGCTCGACTATCGGGAGCTCGGCGACTCGGTCGCGTTCACCCGTACGTTCACGAACCCGCCGTACCGCGGCAGCGGCCTGGCGGGCGAACTCGTCGAGTTCGCGGTCGACGACGTCGAGGCGAACTCGACCCGTCGCATCGTGCCGAGTTGCTGGTACGTGGGCGAGTGGTTCGACCGGCACCCCGACCGAGCGGGCCTGCTCGACCCTCGCGCCGTCTGAACTGCGGTCGCCGGGCTGCATCGCGACGCCCGTGCAACGCGACGGAGATTCCATCGCCCCGCTCGGGCGCCGCTGCGGTTCAGCGCTTGCGGTGCGTTGCCTCGGACACTGCGTCGCTGCTGGCGCGGTGCTCGACCTTCGCCTTCTTGTCGGCGCGCTTCTCTTTCAGGGTCTTGCTCGCAGCCGTCTTGGACGACGACTTCTTCGGCGACTTGTCTGACATGGATGACGCCCTTTGATCGGAGGCCTGGGCGGCCCCGTGCGGGCAACCCTACGCGACATCCCCCGGGATCAGTACCAGTTCACCGACTGCGAGTGCGACCACGCGCTGCACGGGCTGCCGTACCCGCGGGCGATGTAGTCGAGCCCCCACTTGATCTGGGTTGCGGCGTTGGTCTGCCAGTCGGAGCCGGCGGTGGCCATCTTGCTGCCGGGCAGCGACTGCGGGATGCCGGTGGCGCCGCTCGACGCGTTGTAGGCGGTGTACGACCAGCCCGACTCCTTCTGCCACAGCTGGTCGAGGCACTGGAACTGCGACTCGTCCCAGCCGTACTTCGACGCGGCGAGCGAGCGTGCGGTGGCTCGGGCGCCGTCGGGCGTGTTCGCCCGGGCGAGTGCCTCCGCGGCGGCGGCGGCCTTCTCGGCCTGGGCGCGGTCGTAGGCGGCGGCTGCGGCCGCGGCCTTCTCGGTTTCGGCGCGCGTCTGCTTCGTCAGGTCGACGATCGAATCGATCGGCAGCCGCTCGTACTCGCCGAGCGAGGCGACGGACGCAGCGAGGCCGCTGGAGTCGACCTTGCCGTCGACCGCGGCGAGCGTGGCGTTGGCTGCGGTGAGGGTGTCCTGCGCGCTGTGGCGCGTGCGGGCCTCGGCGATCGCGCTGTAGGCGCCGAGCTGTTCGGAACGGACACCGGTCGATTCGGTGAGCGCGGCGGTCTCGGCGATGCTGGCCTGGGTGCTGATCGCCGACTGCACCGTGATTCCGGTGCCGACGATGAGGCCTGTGGCCATGACGGCGCCGACGGCGATGAGCCGCTTGCGGCTGATGCGGCGCTTGCGGATGCTGCGGCGCGGGTGCCGGGTCTCGTGGGCGGTTTCGGTTTCGGGCGTGGTGATTTCGTTGCGCATAGGTTCTGGGGTGCTCGGATCGGATTGGGGGACGCCCCCGAGCGAGGGCAGAAGTCAGACACTCTGCCCGGAGTTTCTGAAGAGTTCCTCAGTTATTGCTGTGCAGAGCATGATGATCGCCCTCCACGCCCGCGATACTGAGAGGATGCCCAGCAACTCTCCCCAGCACCGACCGGCCGCAGACGATCGGTGCCCCTGCCGCAGCGGCAGCACCTTCGGGGACTGCTGCGGCCCCCTGCTCGCGCGCAGCGCCGAGGCGCCGACCGCCGTGCAGCTCATGAGCTCGCGCTATACCGCCTTCGCGGTCGGCGACGCCGACTACCTCCGCGCGACATGGCATTCCAGCACGCGTCCGCTCGACCTCGATCTCGACGACGAGACGACATGGCTCGCCCTCGAGATCGTCTCGACCGAGCGCGGCGGCCCGTTCGATCGCGACGGCGAGGTCGAGTTCCGCGCCTCATACCGTTCCGACCGCGAGCGCGGCGTGCTGCACGAGCGAAGCCGGTTCCTCCGCGACAGCGGCAGGTGGTTCTACGTCGACGGCGACGTCTGAGCCCGCCGCGTCGTCAGTCGCGCTCGGCCTCGGTGCCGAACCCGTCGCGCAGGGCGCGCTCCTCGGAGCCTTCGAGTTCTTCGAACACCGTGATCTGCAGGCCCGCCGGCGCATCGAGCCGTGAGTTGAGCGAACGCCAGGGCGTCTCGACCGGCTCGGCGACGACGGCGGCGCCGGCCTCGGCGAGGCGACGGGTGGTGCCTGCACCGTCGGTCACCTCGAAGGCGAGCCGGATGCGCTGGCTCGGGCGCCCCTCCGCCTCGAGTTCGTCGATCACGCGTTTGTGCGTCGGGTTCGCGATCTCGAGGGTCGCCCGCCCTGCCTCGAGGATGGCCACACGGTCATCGTCGCCCTCGGCATAGGCCATGAGCTCCGGCATGCCGAGCGCGTCTCGGTAGAAGGCCACCGCCTGTTCGTAGTCCTCCGCCTCGATGACGACTCGGAGTTGCAGGACCGGTGGCTGCGCGGCATCCGTCATGTCTGCATCATTCCAGACCGAGTCGTGCCGGGTCAGGCGGCGTCGCGTGCGACGGGCCAGCACCGCGTCGTCACGCCGATGGCGTCCCACACGTTGATGACGATGATGAGCGAGATGAGCGCGGCCGTGCGATCCTCGCCGAAGACGGCGGTCGCGGCGGCGAGATCCTCCTCGGGCACGTGGCTCTCCGAGAGCCGGGTGATCGACTCGGTGAGGTGGAGGGCCGCACGTTCCGCCGCGGTGAACAGCGCCGAATCGCGCCACACCGCGACGGCGTGCAACTTCTGCTCGGAGACGCCGGCGGCGCGCGCATCCTTCGAGTGCAGGTCGACGCAGTAGACGCATCCGTTGATCTGCGAGGCGCGGAGCCGCACCATCTCGCGCAGCTGCGGGTCGAAGTCGACCCGGTCGAGTTCGGCGGTCGCGGCGTGGTCGAGCGAGGCGACCGCGCGGGAGAAGCGCGGAACGATCGCATCGAAGTCGAGGCGGACGGGGATGTCGACGAGTGCATCGGTGATGGTCATGACACCACGCTACGAGTCGATCAGCCCACTGCTACAGTCCAATTCCATGGGTGAATCCTGGGCCATTCGAGGGCTCGATCTGCATCTCGATCTCGACCGGCGCCGAAAGGCGGCCTCACTCGAAGCGGCGCTCCGAGCCGCGGTTCGCGACGGACGCCTCGAGGCCGGCACCCGGCTGCCCGCCAGTCGCACCCTCGCCGCGGACCTCGGCATCGCCCGCAACGTGGTTGCCGAGGTCTACGGCGTTCTCGTCGCCGAGGGGTGGCTCGAGGCGCGCGTCGGCGCCGGCACCTGGGTCGCCGCGCGCCTCGGAGCCGGAACGGAGGCATCGGGCGTCGAACCGCAGCCCCGTCTGCCGCAGCCCGGCCTCGACCTGCGCGGCGGCATCCCGGATGCCTCGTCGTTCCCCCGGCGCGAATGGGCGGCCTCGGCGCGGCGGGCGGCACTCGACCTCCCGGCGTCCTCATTCGGGTACGGCCCGCCGCAGGGCTCCGTCGCGCTGCGGGCCACCGTCGCCGAGTACCTCGCCCGCACTCGCGGAGTCTGGGCGGACGGCGCGCGCATCGCGGTCACCCGCGGTTTCGGCGCCGGCCTGGCGACCGTCGCGCGCTCGCTCGTGGCCCGAGGCGCACAGCGCATCGCTGTCGAGGAGTACGGCCACGAGGCGCATCGCGGCATCCTCCGCGCCGCGGGGCTCGACGTGGTGGCACTCGCCGTCGACGACGACGGCGCCGTCGTCAGCGGCCTGGGAGATCTCGCCGTCCATGCCGTGCTCCTGACGCCGGCGCACCAGTTCCCGACCGGTGTCGCGCTCTCGCCATCGCGACGACTCGAGGTCGTCGCCTGGGCGGAACGCACCGGGGCGTTCATCATCGAAGACGACTACGACGGCGAGTTCCGCTACGACCGTCGAGCGATCGGCGCGCTGCAATCGCTCGCCCCGGAGCAGGTCGTCTACCTCGGCACTGCGTCGAAGAGCCTCGCCCCTGCCGTCGGGCTCGGGTGGGCCGTGGTGCCCGAGCGCCTGGCAGCGGAATTCGCCGCGCAGTTCGTTGCAGTGAACGGCATCGCCGATGTGTTGAACCAGTCGACCCTCGACGCCTTCATGAAGGCGCACGAATACGACCGCACCGTACGCCGTCGTCGCGCCGAGTACCGCTCGCGACGTGAGCTCCTCGAACGACGCGTCGCCGCAGAGCTCCACGGATGCCGGGTGAGCGGGATGCGTGCCGGCCTGCACTGCCTCGTCGAGTTGCCGACCGGCATCGACGAGCGCGAGGTCACGGGCGTCGCCCGGCGGCTCGGCGTTCGGCTCGACGGACTCGGATCCTTCCAGCTCGGCGACCCCTCGGAGCTGCGGGTACCGGCGATGGTCGTCGGCTACGGAGCACCGGCGCCGCACCGGTACGAGGCGGCCCTCGACCGTGCGATCGCCGCGGTCCGTGCGGAACTCGAGAGGTCGACGACGACCGACGGATCCTGACACGAACGACGTCCGAGATCGCGCACCGCGTCGTTCCGTCAGTTCCCGCGCGGACGACCGTGCTCGTCGAAGAACGCCGCGAGATGCCCCGCGAGCAGTTCGGGCTCCTCGTGGGCCATGAAGTGACCGCCCGCCGTCGCCGGGTGCCACACCCTGATGTCGCTGCACGCTCGTTCGGCGATGCTCTTCGGGATGTCCCGGATGATCGCCTCGGCACTGAGCGTGAATCCCGCCGGCACGGTGATCACGGGTCGCGGCGCGTTCGCCGGGAAGTCGAAGTACTGGCGGAACGAGGTGCCGATCGAACCGGTCGACCAGTACAGGGTCGCGAGGGTGAGGAGGGTCTCTCGATCGAAGCGACGCTCGAGGTCGCCGCCGGCGTCGCTCCAGTCGCGGAGCTTGTCGATGATCCATGCGAGCAGCCCTGCCGGCGAATCGATGAGCGCCGCCGCGACCGTGTCGGGCCGCGTGCCCATGATGGCGCTGTACCCCTCGTCGCCCTCGTCGAACTCGGCTTCGGCCTCGAGCACAGCGCGCTCCGCAGACGTCAGCGGCGCCGTGAACTCCGCCGGGAACGGCGGATGGATCATGTAGAGGCCGAGCACTCGATCGGGATGCTTCGCCGCGATCCATGCGGCAACGGTGCCGCCGATGTCGCCGCCGAAGACGCCGAACTGCGCATCGCCGACGAGCTGGCGCATCAACGCGGCCATCAGGTCGGCCATGATCTCCCGTGTCAGGGGAGCATCGGGCAGCTCCGAGAAGAGGAAGCCGGGCATCGACGGGATCACGAGGTCGAATCGCAGACCGTGCATCTCGCCCGCCGCCTGGAGCGCATCGGCGAGCGGCAGCATCTCGAGGAAACTCGACGGCCAGCCGTGCATCACGAGCAGCGGGATGGTTTCGCCGTCGGCCGCGCCGACGCTCGCGCGAACGAAGTGCACCCGGGTTCCCTGCACCAGTGCCTGCCGGTGGTCGAGCCGGTTCAGGCGCGTCTCGACCGAGCGCCAGTCGAAGGTCTCGGCCCACTCGGTGACGAGACCCGCGAGATAGCCGGGATCGACGCCTCCGGCCCACGGGCGGCTGCTGCTCCGCTGAACGAATCGGGTGCGACGGAGTCGTCCGCGCAGGTCGTCGAGCTCGTCGTCGGAGAGGTGGATCGCGAACGGATCGCCGTCGGCGTTCATGCCCGCGCCTCCCTCCGCGCGTCGAGTACTCGGTACGCGCGTTCGACGGCGCCGCCGAGCCCGTCGACGGGGATGGACCAGTCATCGTGGGCGGCGAGCGCCTCGGCCGGACTGAGCCCGGCCGCATGCGCTGCGCGGAACCGATCTGCGATGAGCCCCAGCTCCCCCGCCTGCCGTTCCACGAACGCCCGGTCGACCACCCTGCCGTGCCCGGGCACCACCGGATCGCTCGGCCGCATCGACGCGGCGAGCACATCGAGCACACCCGGCCAGCCGAGCGGGTAGCTGCCCGACCCGTACATCACCGGCCCCGACTCCTCGATCAGGTCGCCGAGGATCCAGACGCGCTCATCGGGCACGAAGAGCGCGAGATCGGTGTCGGTGTGCGCGGGCGACTGCGGGCGCAGTTCCACGACGCGGTCGCCGAGGTTCAGCACCAGCGGTTCGACGATCGGATGCGTCGGGGGCGTCAGCACCACGTCGGCCCACTGCCGTTCGGGCTCGCGACTCGGATCCGCGCGCCACGCCGCGAGACGCGGCCCCTCGAACTCGGCGAAGTGGGCGGCGATGTTCGCGTGGCCGTAGATCGCGGCATCCGTCGGCGTGCCCGGCCCGAAGACCTGATTGCCGAAGGTGTGGTCGAAGTGCGCGTGGGTGTTCACGACCCAGCGAACCGGACGGTCGAACCGCGTCGCGATGTCTGCGGCGAGTTCGAACGCCTCGCTCGGCTGCACACGGGTGTCGACGAGGAGAAGCCCGTCGGAGCCCTCGATCACGACGATCGAGATGTCGAACGGGTCGTACCGGCGCTGATGGACGCCGGGAGCCACGGTGAGCCACTCTGCCATGCCTCGAGCGTAGCGACGCACCGAGGGGCCGGCGGTGCGCCGGCGGCGAACACCGCGCAGTTCAGGCGCAGATCAAAGCAAATGCAGAGCTTCGCGTCGTAGCGTGGCATCCGTGACCCCGCTCGACGGCACCCCGCCCACCCGGCACTCCGCTCCGCCCATGCTCACGGCACGCGCACAGCGCACGCTCGAGACCATCGACGGCCAGACGCTCGACGAGATGCGAGCCCTCCGCGACGAGACCGAGCGCTTCATGCTGCGCTACAAGTTCGGCATGGACGAGGTGATCACGAAACTCTCCATCCTTCGCGAGGAGTTCAACCAGACGCACGACTACAACCCGATCGAGCACATCTCGAGCCGGTTGAAGAGCCTCGACAGCGTCATCGCGAAGATGCAGCGCAAGGGCATCGACCCGACGTTCGACACCATCCGCGAGACGATCACCGACATCGCCGGCGTGCGAGTGACGTGCAGCTTCGTGTCCGACGCCTACCGCATATTCGAGCTGCTCACCGCGCAGCGCGACATCAAGGTGCTGCGGGTCAAGGACTACATCCAGGAGCCGAAGTCCAACGGTTACCAGAGCCTCCACGTCATCGTCGAGGTGCCGGTGTTCCTCTCGACCGGGGCGCACCCGGTCGCCGTCGAGGTGCAGATCCGCACCATCGCGATGGACTTCTGGGCGAGCCTCGAGCACAAGATCTACTACAAGTACGACCGACAGGTGCCGAAGGAACTGCTCGACGGGCTGACGGATGCCGCGCACACCGCAGCCGAGCTCGACACGCGCATGGAGCGGCTGCACCGCGAGGTGCACGGGGCTCCGCGCTCCCCTATCGGCGCCGACATGCACCCGGTGGCCGGGCGCCCCGGCAACCCGGTCTGAGCAGTACCCGGGCTCGCATGCCCGGCTCAGCCTCGGGCGATCGCGGCGAACTCCCGTGAGCCCGCCTCGGTCACCCGGAGGGAGCGGTCGCCCGTGCGACGCTCGACCCAGCCCTCGGTGATCAGCCGCTCGAGCACGTGGGCGCCGAGTCGACCGGCGAGGTGCGGACGGCGCTCGGTCCAATCCAGGCATCCGCGCACCACCGGTCGACGCGCGGAACCGGCGATGCCGATGCCCTCGGCGATGCCGAGCCGCTCCGCGAGCGGCGTGCCCGGGTCGAGCACCCGACCCGGCTCTCCCGCGACAAGGGGCGCGATCGCTCCCTCGCTCACGAGCGCGTCGGCGAGGTCGAGTGCGAGACGGCCTGCGAAGTGGTCGTAGCACGAGCGTGCGAGGGCGAGCCGTTCCGCTGAGGCGGACTGCGCGTACGAGTTCACCGTGCGCCGAGGCGCGATCAGTTGCAGTGCCTCGACGGCGTTCGCCACGTCGGCGCTCGCGAGCGTGAAGTACCGGTGCCGGCCGAGCCTGCGATCGGTCACGAGTCCGCCCGCGAGCAGCTGCGCGAGGTGCGTGCTCGCGGTCGAGGCGCTCACCCCTGCCACGGAGGCCAGCTCGCTCGCGGGCAGCGATCTGCCGTCGAGGAGCGCCACGAGCATCGCGGCACGGGCCGGCTCCCCCATGAGTCGTGCGGGTTCGGCGAGATCGGCGTCTCCGTGCATGCCACCACGATACGTCGGTGACACTTCGCCGGACATCGAAGCGTCCCGGGCGTAGCGTCGAACCATGATCGAGATCATCGAACGGGCCGAGGTCGAACGCATCCTGAGCGAGCCCTCGTCACGGGTTCCCGAGGCCGCGGTCGCGGCAGGAACCACCGCATCACCGATGACGAGATTCCGTGCCGACGTCTCGCGCTTCGTGAACGGCGCCGAGCACGAGGCCCGCCGCGCCCGTCTCGAGGCGCTGCTCGACGGACTCGACCCGGCCGCCCTCGCTGCTGCCGCCGCTGCGCACGCCCGGGCGGGAACGTGCGCCCGGGACATCCCCGTCGCGGTGCTCGCCGACGCGCTCGGCTTCGCCCGCGCCGATGTCCTCCCTTCGCTCGTCGAGGTGGTCGCGGCCGCCTACCCCACGGGTGCGGCAGCGGACCCCGAGACAGCGGATGCCGCCGTGACCGCGTTGCTCGAGGCATCCGGCGCCGCCGACCCGGCCGAACAGGTGCTTCGCGTGCAGCTGCTCGTGCAGGCGCATGCGGCGACGACGACCCTCGTCGAGCGTGCTCTCGCCCCTGCACGATCGCGCGGAGCCGACGCGCCGACCCGCGCGCTGCTGGAATCCGTGCTCCGCGACGACTCCCCCGTGCCCGTCACGCGACGGCTCGTGCCCGGGCTGCTCGAGGGCGGCGAGATGCTCGTCACGCTGCACCTCGGCGGCCCTGACCGCGAGGCGACCGCCGAACGCCCGGCCCGCGTGCTCGCGTTCGGGGCGGGGCCCCGGGCCTGCCCGGCACCCCATCACGCTCTGGCCATCGCCGCCGCGATCGTCGAGACCATACGCACCGACGGAGCCGAGCGGCGCCGAGACGAGGAGACCTCCCCCGATGCTGACGCCCGCTGAGTTCCGCGCCCTCCATCGACCCGGTTCCCCGATGCTGCTGCCGAACGCGTGGGATCTCGCCTCCGCGCGATGGCTCGCCGCCACCGGCCACCGCGCGATCGGCACCACGAGCCTCGGGATCGCCGTCGGCGCCGGCAAACGCGACGGCGCCGGTGAGATCGCCACCGAGACCTTCGCGCTCGCTCGGGCGGCTGCCGCCCACGGCATCGCGCTCAGCGTCGACCTCGAGGCCGGCTTCTCGGACGACCCCGACGAGGTGGGGCGGTACGTCGCCGAACTCGCCGCGCTCGGGTGCGTCGGCGTGAACATCGAGGACTCGACCGAGCACGGCGACCTGATCGACCCCGAGCTCGCCGCGGCCAAGGTCGCCGCGATCGCCGCCGCGGCGCCCGGGCTCTACCTGAACGCTCGAACCGACGGGTATTGGGTGGCGAGCGAGGACGATGCCGCCGGCCGCTTCGACGACGCGGTGACCCGGGCCCGCCGATATCTGGCGGCTGGGGCATCCGGTGTCTTCGTGCCCGGCGTGCTCGAATCGGCGACCGTCTCCGCCCTCGTGCGCGCGATCGAGGCACCGCTCAACGTGCTCGTCCAGGCGGAGCTGCCGCTCTCGCGACTCGCCGCACTCGGCGTCGCACGGGTGAGCACGGGTTCGCTGCTGTTCCGCACCGCGCTCGGGTCCATCGCGGCAGCCGTCGAGGCACTCGTCGCCGACCGCGAGACCGCGAGCACGCCGACGAACATGTCACCCTGGGTGCCGGCGTATGCCGCAGTTGCGGACCTGCCCGTCGCAGCACCCTGAGTCAGGGCTGCTGCTTGGCCCGGCTCGGCTGCACGCGCATCGGCTCGCCCGGCATCTTCGGGAAGTCGGGAGGGAACGGCAGTTCGCCGAGCCCGTCGTCGAGATCGCGCTGCCACCAGTCGAGCAGCGTGTCGATGCGCCCGGGAGCGTCGTGCATGCCGTGCCACGGATCGCCGACCTGCTGCAGTCGCTCGGGCACGGTGCGCACCGTGTGGTCGCCGGGATCGGTCGAATCGAGCTCGTCCCACTCGAGCGGGCATGACACCGAGGCCTGCGGCAGCGGGCGCGGGCAGTATGCGCCCGCCATCGTGCGGTCGCGGTTGGCCTGGTTGTAGTCGATGAAGATCCGATCGCCGCGCTCCTCCTTCCACCAGTTGGTGGTGACCTCGTCGGGCATGCGGCGTTCGAGCTCGCGCCCGAGCGCGATGACGGCGTGGCGCACGTCGAGGAACTCGTGCTCGGACTCGATGGGGGCGAAGACGTGGATGCCGCGGCTGCCCGAGCTCTTCACGAACGCGGTGAGGCCGACCTCGCCGAGCAGCTTCCTGAGCTCTACCGCGACGGGCACGGCCTCGGCGAAGCCCGTGCCGGGCTGCGGGTCGAGGTCGATGCGCAGCTGGTCGGGGTTGTCGGGGTTCTCGGCGCGGGACGCCCACGGGTGGAAGACGATCGTGTTCATCTGCGCCGCCCAGACCGCGGCGGCGGGCTCATCGACGACGAGCTGCGGGTGCGTGCGCCCACTGGGGTAGGTGACGGGCACCGACCGCACCCACTCGGGTGCGCCCTTCGGAGGGTTCTTCGAGAAGAACTGCTCGCCGTCGACGCCGCCCGGGAATCGCTGCAGCGACACCGGACGGTCGCCGTTCGCCTCGACGAACGGTGCGCCCACGGCGATGAAGTACTCGGCGAGTTCGAGTTTGGTGATGCCGGCCTCAGGCCAGATCACCCGCGACGGACTCGAGATCCGCACGTCGCGATCGCCGTGCGGACCGGGGACGGAGAGAGTGACGGCATCGGCCATGAAGGCGACGCTACTCCCCACGGAGCGTCAGTGCCTCGGCGCCCCGGCGCGTCACGCGATCTGAGCCGTCGCCTGCGTCGCGTACCGGCGCGCCGCCCGCTCCCGGGCCTTGGCGGCCTCCTCCTCGCGATTCTTCGGCGGTGCCGCGGTCACGAGGTCGTCGAGCAGGTGGCGGGTCACGTGCGCGATCTCGGCCACCGCACGGTCGAACGCCTCGGCGTTGGCCTTCGACGGTTTCGTCGAACCGCTCACCTTGCGCACGAACTGCAGCGCCGCGGCATGCACCTCGTCGTCAGTGGTCGCCGGCTCGAAATTGTGGAGGGTGTGGATGTTCCTGCACATGCCACGAGCCTAACCCGCGGCGTCGAGGATGTCTCGGGTCAGTGCCGGTCGTCGCGCGCGGCGCGAGCCGCTTCGCGGGCGGCATCCCGTGCAGCGTCTGCGGCCGCGGCCGCTTCAGGCGTGGGCGCGGTGCCGCCAAGCGAGCGCGGCTGCCACCACATGCCGGTGCCGTCGACCGGGTAGTCGGCCTGCAGTCGATCGACCATGCGCTGCAGGGTCGCACGGAGCTGCTCGGTCACGGTATGCGGGTCTTCGTCGGCGGCGACGGTGATCGGCTCGCCGAACGCGAAGCTCACCGGTACGCCGAACCGCTCGAAGAACCGCACCTTGTGACCCTTGGTCATCAGGCGATGGCCGCCCCAGACGGCGACCGGGATGATCGGCACCCCGGCCTCGGCCGCGAGACGCGCCGCGCCGGTCTTGAGCTGGCGCACGGTGAAGGAGGCGCTGACGCCCGCTTCGGGGAAGACGCCGAGGAGCTCGCCGTCGCGGAGCGACGTCACCGCCTTCGCGTACGCGGCGGCTCCGGCCTTCATGTCGACCGGGATGTGCTTCATGCTGCGCAGCATCGATCCGACGATCGGCTTGTCGAACACGCTCTGCTTGCCCATGAAACGGATGCGGCGGCGGTTGGCGAGCCAGGTCGCCCACTCGACGAGCGCGAATTCGAAGTAGCCGAAGTGCGTCATGGCGACCACCGCGCCGCCGGTCGTCGGCACGTGCTCGGCACCGGTCACGCTGCGCTTCAAGCCCCAGAAGCCGAACAGCGCGCGGCCGGCGACGATCGCCGTGCTGTAGATCGGGTCACTCGGGCGTCGCGTCATATGCCCAGCGTACGGCGTGGCGCTGGGCGCGGCCTGCGTTCTCGCGGCTCCTTCAGCACGTCACATCGGCTCGTGATGCACGTCGGCGACGGGCTGCAGGCGGAAGAGCCGCACGACCCTGCCCGACTCCCGCTCGTACGCGCGATACCCGGGCCACTGCGCCTCGATGCGCGCCCATGCGGCGTCCCGCTCGTCATCGGCGATGCGACTCGCGCGCACCGGCATCCGCTTGCCTCGCACCGTGATCGCGGCATCGGGGTGCGCGATCAGGTTGTACGTCCAGCCGGGATGACGGTCACGGGCGAAGCTCGTGCCGGCCACGATCGCACGGCCGTGCCCGTCGGGCGTGTACATGAGCGCGGAGTCACGGGGCTCGCCCGACTTCGCGCCGGTGGTGTGCAGCACGAGCGACGGCACGAGCAGAGCGCTGAGCTGCACTCGTCCGCCCGAGATCGCGGCGATCACGCGTTCGATCGGCGGAAGCACGCGCGGGGCGCACCAACGGAAGAGTCGCGTGCGGGTCAGCGGTGACACCACGGAGCGGACGAGCTGCAGCACGGTCGGCATCCACCCATTCTGTCGCCCCGATCGCGCCACGTCACGAACCTCCCGCGCGCTCCTTCTCGACGGCCTCACGTGCGGCGACGAGTTCGGCCGCGGCATCCGTCGCCCGGCGCTCCGCCCGCTGCATGCGGCGGATCGCCAGCGTCGGGGCGCCGAAGCGCGCACTCACGCGGTCGTGCTCGTCGTCGACACCGGTCACGATGTAGGCGGCGGCGATGAGGATGACCTGGCTCGAGAGGTTCAGCCAGATGAGCAGGGCGATCAGCGAGCCGAACGAGGCCAGCAGCGGATTGCTCGTCGCCCCGCCGACGAAGAGGCCGGAGAGCACCTGCAGCACCGAGAGTCCGACGGCGCCGAGCAGCGCTCCGCTCCAGAGCGAGCGAGCGCTCGGACGCATGCCGGAGAGCACGCGGAACATGATCGCGATGAGGAGCGCGTCGATCACGAACGTCACCGAGATGGTGACGAACCGGGAGGATGCGTCGAAGACCGCGTCGTGACTCGAGATGCCGAGCCAGCCGAGCATGGTGCCGAGTGCGGTCGTGCTGAAGACCGTGACGGCCGCGGCCGCGGCGAACGCGGCGCCGAATCCGATCGCGAGGAGGAGGTCCCGCAGCATGACCCAGACGAAGAAGGTCTGGTCGTCGGGCTGCGAGCCGAGGCGACGGAAGGCGGTGCGGAGCGACCCGATCGCCCCGATCGCGGCTCCGATGAGGCCCACGAGGGCGAGGATGCCGGCGATGCTGAGGGTCAGCGGCTGCACGACGTCGCCGGGTGCGATCAACCCGCCCTCGCCGAAGAGGCCGGGAATCGCGGCATCGACCGTCTCCACGAGCGCGTCGAGCGCGTCGGGATTGCCTGAGAGCCAGATGCCCGCGATCGCGAAGCCGAGGAACACGCCCGCGAAGATCGAGAAGAGCACCCGGTAGGTCACGCTGTCGGCGAGCATCGCACCGTGGCGTTCGAGGTAGAGGAGGAACGCGCGCGCGGGCTTCAGCTCGAGCGCCCACGACGTGGCACGGGTGCCGAACGCGATGACTCCGGCGAACGCGCCCCGCTTCGCGGCCTTCGGACCTTCTCCCCCGCGCTCGCTCATGCCGTCAGGCTATCGAGGCTCGGATGTCGCGGGTCGACGATCCACGCCGATGCCGCCGATTCGGGCTGCAACGCCGAACGGCGACGACAGCGAGCGCGAGGCCCGACGTCGCCGCCGTTCGATCATCCGTTCGGGATCAGTACCAGCCGGCAGACTCCGAGTGGTCCCACGCGCCGCACGGCGTGCTGTAGCGGCCCGCGATGTAGCCGAGGCCCCAGGTGATCTGGGTGGCGGGGTTGGTCTGCCAGTCGCTGCCGGCCGTGCCCATCTTGCTGCCGGGCAGGGCCTGCGGAATGCCGTAGGCGCCGCTCGAGGGGTTCTCGGCGTAGACGTTCCAGCCGGACTCGCGGTCCCAGAGCGAGACGAGGCAGCCGAACTGGTCGGCGCCCCACCCGTACTGAGCAGCCATGAGGTCACGGGCGATGGCCTGGGCACCGCTGGGGTTGGCGGGGCCGCTGGGGCGCGAGCCGGTCGAGGACTCCGACGACTCCGACTCGGCTTCGGCCTCGGCGGCCGCGGCAGCAGCAGCCGCAGCGGCAGCAGCAGCAGCGGCCTTCTTCTCGGCTGCGATCTTGTCGGCCTTCGCCACGGCGGCCTGCACCGGCGCGACGTGGGCTTCCGTGCGATCGGCGAGTTCGAACACCCGCTCGGGGGCGAGGAGCCGGTAGTTGCCGAGGGCGGCGACCGAAGAGGCGAGCTCCTTGGCATCCGCCTTGCCCTTGGCTGCGGCGAGCGTGTCCTTCGCCGTGGCGATGGTGTCGTTCGCGGCCTTGACGGCGCGGGCCTCGAGGATGCCGGCGTGCGAGCCGAGCTGCTCGACGTCGAGGTTCGCGGCGTCGCGCAGGGCATCGGTCGCGGCGACGCTGTCGTTCGTCGCTGCGACGGCGGACTGCACGGCGAAGCCGGTGCCGACCATGGCGCCGACGGCGACGACGGCTCCGGCCGCGAGCATCGGTCCGCTCCTCCAGAGGGGGCGGTTGCGGCGGGACCGGGGGCGGAGCGCTTCGGTCTCGCGGGCTTCGGACTGGCTGTTTTCAGAAGAGGATGACTGGTTCTGCATGACTTTCACAAGGCGGATCGGCACTGTGCAGAGCACTGGGCGACCCTTGTTCGACGTTCCACGAGCGGGGGCGCCCGGGCGAAGTGGCCAGTCTGCCGAGGCCTTCTGGACGAAACCTCAACTTCCCCTGTGAAAGTCATCCAAATCGGATACCGGCTCCGGCCGCTCGTGTAGCGCACGCGACCACGAAGTCAGTACCAGTTGTTCGCCTCGAAATGGGCCCACGCACCGCACGGCGTGCCGTATCGCCCGGCCACGTAGCCGAGCCCCCAGCTGATCTGCGTGGCCGCGCTCGTCAACCAGTCCGCGCCTGCCGACGCCATCTTGCTCCCGGGCAGCGCCTGCGGAATCCCGTAGGCGCCGTCCGGGCTGCCTGCCGTGACGTTCCAGCCGGATTCCCGGTTCCAGAGTTCGACGAGGCAGCCGAACTGGTCGGCGCCCCAGCCATGGCGAGCAGCCATCATGTCGCGGGCGATGACCTGTGCCTCGCTCGGGTTCGCGGGCGCCGCCGGCGCAGGTCCGCCGCTCGTCGGCGGCGTCGCGGCGTCGCGCTCGGCCGCTGCCCGTTCGGCGGCCGCCTGCTCCGCGGCCGCCTTCGCGGCTGCAGCCTGCTCGGCCGCGACGCGATCGAACTCGACGACCGCGGCCTGCACGGTGACCGCGTGGGCGCGAGCTGCATCGGCGAGCTCGAACACCCGCTCGGGAGCGAGGAGCTCATACGACTGCAGCGCGGCGACGGATGCCTCGAGGTCCGAGATGTCCGACTTGCCGTGGGCTGCCGCGATCACCGTCTCCGCCGAGTGCAGCGCATCGGCCGCGTCCTGCGCGGCCCGCGCCGTGAGGATGCCCTCGTGGGTGCCCAGCTGGCTCGCGTCGAGGTCGGTCGCCGCCGAGAGCTGCGCGGTCGCGGCAACCTGATCGGCCGCTTGCGCTGCGCGTTCGGCGACGGTGTCGTTCGTGATGACGCCGGTGCCCGCCACGGCGGCCAGTGCGAGCACGGAGGCTCCGGAGGCCACGGCGCGCCAGCGCGCTGGTCGTGTGCGTCTGCGTGGGGCTCCTGGTCCGGTCGATCCGCCCGTCGTGGGCCGTGCGGTGGTCGAGACTCCGGACGCTTCGAGCATGCTTCTCCCCCAGCGGGGGCTCGACTCGACTGCCGATCCCCCATCATGCGACGATCCGCGAGCGCCTTCCGCCCGCGGGAAGTTGCCGATCCGCACAGACTAACCGAAGGGTTCCTCGGGTTTGCAAGTCCTTCGTGACAGGCGTCACGTTCGTAGATGTCGGGTTGTTTCACGCCGCGACGGTGCAGAACCGCTCGTCGGTAGGGTGGTCGACGTGCGATCCCCCCTCCTCTCCCTGCTCCTCGTCGGTGTGCTCGCGTTGAGCGGCTGCGCCGCCGCGACACCCGCTCCGACCGCCGATCCGACCGCCGCAGCGAGCACCGAGGCGAGCGCCGAAGCCGGGGCCGACTGCGATGGGGTCGGCGTGATCGTCGACTTCGGCACGCTCGGGGGCGACGGCGCATCGGACTGCGTCGACGCGAGCGCCGCGATCCCGGCGACGACGGTGCTCGACGAGGCCGGCGTCACGACCGAGGGTTCGGTCGAGTGGGGCGACCAGATCGTCTGCCGGGTGAACGACCGGCCCGGGCCCGATGAGACCGTCGAGGTCGCAGGCGAGGCCTCGTTCGTCGAGTCCTGCCAGTCGATGCCGCCCGCCTACGCGTATTGGGCGCTCTGGGTGAAGTCCTCGGCCGAGGCCGAGTGGGAGTACGCGCAGGAGGGACTCGGCACGCTGCAGCTCGAGCCCGGCCAGAGCGTCGGCCTCGTCTACACGACCGGCACGGAGACTCCGACCCCGGCCGGATGATGCGGTTCCGCGCGGCACCACTGCGCGCGGCGGCGATCGTCGCGGCGGTGTTCGTCGTGTCGCGCGTCGCCTACCGCGTGGTGTTCGGCGGGGCATCCGGTGGCGGAGTGCTGCTCCTCGACCTGCCGCGGGTGCCGCTCGAGGGCCCCTTCGCCCACATCGCGCTCTTCGGACCGGTCACGAGCGGCGGCATCTGGAACGCCGCGGTCAGTGCGCTGCCGTTCGCGGCGGTCATTCTCGCCTTCGGCGTGCTCAACGCGCTCATCGACGTGCAGCGTCTCTTCGTGCTCGGCGCGACCCGTGGCCCGATCCGCGCCGTCTCGCGCGCGCTCGTCATCGCATGGGCCACTGCTCCGGCGCTCGCCCAGTCGGTGCGACGGATGCGTCGGGCCGCCGCCCTTCGCGGTGAGCGCGGGCCGGCAGCCCTCCTCGTGCCGGTGTTCGAGCACACGATCGAACGAGCCCTCGCCCTCGCCGCCTCGATGGAGGTGCGCGGGTTCGCTGCATCCGCTCGACCGACCGCCGACGCCGAACGACCCGTGCGGTGCACCGCGGCCTCGCTCGACCAGGGTGGCGCCTGGCGCCTCGACGACGTCGATCTCGAACTCGCCCCGGGCAGCCTGACGATCGTGTCGGGCGCGACGGGCTCGGGCAAGTCGAGCCTGCTCGACGCGATGAGCGGCCTCTTCCAGCATTTCGAAGGCGGCGTGCAGGGCGGGCGCATCGAGATCGGCGGACTCGATCGGCGCCGGTTCCCGCCCCGCGAGACGGCCGGCTTCGTCGGCGTCGTCGCCCAGCAGGTGCGGCTGTCCTTCGTGGCCGAGACGGTGCGCGACGAGATCGGCTTCGCGCTCACCACACAGGGCCTCGACGCCGCGCGCATCGCCGAGCGGGTGCAGCAGACTGCCGATGCGCTCGGGATCGCCCGGTTGCTCGAGCGGCCCGTCATCGCGCTCTCCGCCGGTGAGGCGACGCTCGTCGCGATCGCCGCGGCCCTCGTCTCGCGCCCGACCCTACTGCTCGTCGACGAACCGCTCGCCGAGCTCGACACGGCGGCGCGACGAATCGTGTGCGAGGCGCTCGCCCGGGTCGCGCACGAGTCGGGCACCTGCGTCGTCGTGGCCGAGCATCGAACCGCCGAGTGGCGAGGCATCGCCGACGCCTGGCTCGCGATCGACGGTGGGCGCGTCACGATCGGCGACGCACCGGCTCTCGCGCCGACGACCCTGCCGGCACCGGCGCGCCGTGTCGACGGCGACGGCGACGGCGACGATCGAGCGACGCCGGGGCGGCGGCATCCGCTCGTCTCGGTGCAGGGTCTCGATGCGCGGCACGGCGACACCTTCGCGGTGCGGGGTGCGCAGTTCACCCTGCACGCCGGCGAACGCGTCGCGATCACCGGAGCGAACGGCGCGGGCAAGAGCAGCCTGCTGGGTGCGATGGCGGTGCCGGATGCCGCGGGCCGCGTGCTGATCGGCGACGTCGACGTCGCCTCGCTCGACCCTGCGGCGCGCCGCCGCGCGATCACGCTCGTGCCCGAGGAGTTCGACGACCTGTTCTTCAGCACGACCGTCGCCGCCGAGTGTCACCGGGCCGATCGCCGGAATCGGCCCGCGACGCCGACCGCCCAGGCCTTCGCAGCGCTGCTCGGCCGCGACCTCGGCGAGGGCATGCTCCTCCGGCATCCTCGCGACCTCTCTGCGGGAGAGCGGCTGTGCCTCGCGATCGCCATCCAGCTCGCCCCCTCGCACGCCGTGCTGCTCGTCGACGAACCGGCCCGCGGGCTCGACGCAGCGGCACGGCGACTCGTGGGCGAAGCACTCGGCACGGTCGCCGGCGACGGCCGGGTCGTGCTGTTCGCGACGCACGACCGCGAGTTCGCCACTCGGTTCGCGAGCCGGGAGCTCGCGATCGAGCGGGGCGCGGTCTCGCCGGCCCCGCTCATGGCCGCGGAGGTCATCGCATGACCGCCACCGAGCCCCGAACCGACCACCGCGTCGCGGCCGACGACGACGCCCGCGGCCCCCGTGCCGTCGTTCGTCGCGAACGAATCACCACCGTGGCGCTCCTCGCCGGTAGCACCCTCGCCCTCGCCGCGTTCGGCTGGCCGCTCGTCGCGACGGCGGTGCCGGCCGATGCGCAGCGGGCCGCGCCGTTCGTGGCCTTCGCGGTGCTGCCGGCGGTGATCGCCGTCGTGCTCGCCGCCCTCGACCGTCAGATGCACTCCGCGAAGGCGGTGGCGCTGCTCGGCGTGCTCGCGGCGATCGGCGCGGGCATCCGCATCGCGGGAGCCGGAGTGGGCGGCATCGAGGCGGTCTTCGTCCTGCTGATCCTCGCCGGGCGGGCGTTCGGCGCCCGCTTCGGGTTCCTGCTCGGCATGCTCACGATCGCCGTATCGTCGGTGCTCTGGGGCGGCATCGGCCCATGGACGCCGTTCCAGATGTTCGCGTGCGCCTGGGTGGCCGCGGGTGCCGGCCTGCTGCCGGCGATCCGGCCCCGGGCAGCGACCACGGCAGCCGTGCGCCGGGCGACCGCCCTCGAGATCGCCATGCTCGCCGGGTACGGCGTCGTGGCCGCCTACGCGTTCGGCCTCATCATGAACCTCTGGTTCTGGCCGTTCGCCGTCGGCACGGGCACCGGCATCTCCTACGACGGGACGGCGCCGATCGGCGAGAACCTCGCCTCGTTCGCCCTGTACTCGCTCGTGACCTCGACGCTCACCTGGGACACGGTGCGCGCGGTCACGACCGTTGTCGGCATCGCCCTGATCGGTCCGGCCGTGCTCGCCTCGCTCCGGCGCGCGAAGCTGCCGTCGCAGCGCCCGTCGACGGCGACGCGGCCGACCCGCTAGACCGAGAAGTACTTCGCCTCGGGGTGGTGGAAGACGAACGCGTCGGTCGACTGCTCGGGGTGCAGCTGCAGCTCCGCCGAGAGCACGACGCCCATGCGCTCGGGCTTCAGCAGCTCGACGACCTTGCGACGGTCCTCCATGTCGGGGCACGCCGGGTAGCCGAGCGAGAAGCGTGCGCCGCGGTAGTGCAGCTTGAAGAGTCCGGCGACGTCGTCGGGGTCCTCCCCGCCGAGGCCGAGCTCGTCGCGCACCCGGGAGTGCCAGTACTCGGCGAGCGCCTCGGTCAGCTGCATGGCGAGGCCGTTGAGCTCGAGGTAGTCGCGATAGCGGTTCTCGGCGAAGATCTTCGCGGTCGCCTCGCTGACCCGCTGCCCGGCGGTCACGAGCTGCACGGCGACGACATCGACCTGCCCGGAGTCACGCGAGCGCACGAAGTCGGCCAGACAGAGGTGGCGGTCGCGGCGCTGACGCGGGAAGTGGAATCGAAGTCGGTCGCCGCCGATCGGGCCCCCGGAGCCGCCGTCGGGGGCGAGCAGCCCCGCGGTGCCGAGCAGGCCGTCGGGGTCGTCGCCGTGATGCAGCACGACCATGTCGTCGCCGTCGGCGACCACCGGGAAGTAGCCGTAGGCAACTGAGGCGTCGAGCAGTCCCTCGGCGAGGATGCGGTCGAGCCAGTAGCGCAGTCGAGGCCGCCCCTCGGTCTCGACGAGCTCGTCGTAGCTCGCGCCGTCGTCGGCGCGGCTGGGCTTCAGCCCCCACTGCCCCATGAACGTGGCGCGCTCGTCGAGGAACGCGGAGTATTCGGCGAGCGCGATGCCCTTGACGATGCGGGTGCCCCAGAACGGCGGCGCCGGCACGGGGTTGTCGGCCGCGACATCCGATCGTTCCGGCATGTCTTCGGGCTCGGTGACGGTGAGCAGTCCGGGCCGGTGGATGCGCTTCTTGAGGGCGGGCAGTCCGACGGTGGCCGGGTCGGCGCCGCGGGCGATCGCGACGAGCGGCTCCATGAGGGCCAGCCCCTCGAAGGCGTCGCGGGCGTAGCGCACCTGCCCGTCGAAGATGCCGGCGAGGTCGTCTTCGACATAGGTGCGGGTCAGGGCGGCACCGCCGAGGATCACGGGCCAGCGCTTCGCGAGCCCCCTGGCGTTCAGCTCCTCGAGGTTCTCCTTCATCACCACGGTCGACTTCACGAGCAGGCCTGACATGCCGATCACGTCGGCGTCGTGCTCTTCGGCCGCCTTGATGATGTCGGCGATGGGCTGCTTGATGCCGAGGTTGATCACCTCGTAGCCGTTGTTCGAGAGGATGATGTCGACGAGGTTCTTGCCGATGTCGTGCACGTCGCCGCGCACGGTGGCGATGACCATCGTGCCCTTGCCGCCGGCGGCGGACTTCTCCATGTGCGGTTCGAGCAGGGCCACGGCGCTCTTCATCACCTCGGCCGACTGCAGCACGAACGGCAGCTGCATCTCGCCCGAACCGAAGCGCTCGCCGACGACCTTCATGCCCTCGAGCAGGTGCACGTTGATGATGTCGATCGCGCTGAGCCCTCCGGCGCGAGCCAGGTCGAGGTCGGCCTCGAGCCCCTTGGCCTCGCCGTCGATGATGCGGCGCTCGAGGCGCTCGCCCACGGGCAGCGCCGCGAGCTCGGCGGCACGCGCGTCGCGGATCGCGGCCATGTCGACGCCCGCGAAGAGGTCGAGCATCGCCACGAGCGGGTCGTAGGTGAGGGTACCGTCGGCGTCGTATTCGCGGCGGTCCCACACGAGGTCGAGAGCGACCTTACGGCGGTCTTCGGGCACCGAGGCGAGCGGCACGATCTTGGCCGCGTCGACGATCGCACTCGTGAGGCCGGCTTCGACCGCCTCGTGCAGGAACACCGAGTTCAGCACCGACCGTGCGGCGGGGTTCAGTCCGAACGACACGTTCGAGACGCCGAGCGTCGTGTTGATGCCCGGGTATTTCGCAGTGATCTGCCTGATCGCGTCGATCGTCTCGATGGCGTCGCGCCGGGTCTCCTCCTGCCCGGTCGCGATCGGGAACGTCAGGGCGTCGACGATGATGTCGTCGACGCGCATCCCCCACTCGCCCACCAGGGTGTCGACGAGCCGCGAGGCGATGCGCACCTTGTTCTCGGCGGTGCGCGCCTGACCCTCCTCGTCGATCGTCAGGGCGATGACCGCGGCGCCGTGCTCCTTGACGAGCGGCATGATGCGGGCGAAGCGGCTCGTGCCGCCCTCGCCGTCCTCGAAGTTCACCGAGTTGACGACGGGACGGCCGCCGATCAGCTCGAGCCCGGCCTGCAGCACGGCCGGCTCGGTCGAGTCGACCACGAGCGGCAGCGTCGACGCGCTCGCGAGCCGCGAGACGACCTCGCGGATGTCGGCGACGCCGTCGCGCCCCACGTAGTCCACGCAGACGTCGAGCAGGTTGGCGCCGTCGCGCACCTGGTTGCGGGCGATGTCGACGCAGTCGTCCCACCGCTCCTCGAGCATCGCCTCACGGAACGCCTTCGACCCGTTGGCGTTCGTGCGCTCGCCGATCGCGAGGTACGAGCTCTCCTGCTCGAAGCTGACGTGCTGGTAGAGGCTCGCGACACCGGGGTCGGCCTCGATGCGGCGAGCGGATGCCTCGGCCCCCCGCAGCCTCGAGACGACGGCGCTCATGTGGGCGGGCGTGGTGCCGCAGCATCCGCCGACGAGGCCCAGACCGAACTCGCGCACGAACTGCTCATGCGCGGTCGCGAGCTCCTCGGGAGTGAGCGGGTAGCTCGCCCCGTTCGCGCCGAGCACCGGCAGGCCCGCGTTCGGCATGCACATGACGGGCACGTTCGAGAACTTCGAGAGATGGCGCAGGTGCTCGCTCATCTCGTCGGGCCCGGTCGCGCAGTTCAGGCCGATCGCGTCGACGCCGAGCGGCTCGAGCGCCGTGAGCGCCGCGCCGATCTCGGAGCCCATGAGCATGGTGCCGGTCGTCTCGACGGTCACCTCGACGAAGATCGGCAGGCGCACGCCGGTCGCCGCGATCGCCTGCTTGCAGCCGTTCACGGCGCTCTTGGTCTGCAGCAGGTCCTGGGAGGTCTCGACGAGGAAGGCATCGGCTCCGCCGCGGATGAGGCCCTCGGCCTGCAGGGCGAACGTCGACTTGAGGTGCGCGTAGCTCGTGTGCCCGAGGCTCGGCAGCTTCGTGCCCGGCCCCATGGAGCCGAGCACCCAGCGCTCACGGCCGTCGCGTGCCTGCCAAGCCTCCGCCCGCTCCCGGGCGATGGCCGCGCCGGCCGCCGCGAGCTCCTCGATGCGGTCGTCGATGCCGTAGTCCGAGAGGTTCGACCAGTTCGCGCCGAAGGTGTTCGTCTCGACGGCGTCGATGCCGGTCTCGAAGTAGGCGTCGTGGATCTGCCCGATGATGTCGGGGCGGCTGACGTTCAGGATCTCGTTGCAGCCCTCGAGCTGCTGGTAGTCGTCGAGGCTCGGGTCGTGCTCCTGCAGCATCGTGCCCATCGCCCCGTCGGCGATGACGACTCGGTGCGCGAGCGCCTCGAGCAGGTGCACCGATCGCTCGGGGCGCACGACGGCCGAGATATCGACGGATGCGGGGGCGGTCTGTGCGGGGGCTTCGCTCACCCGGCAATCGTAGCGAGGGCACCCAACAGCTCCGCACCGGTCGAGACGACGCGGCGCAGTCCGGATCGACTCGAGCGCTTGCGCCGGACGGCACCGCTCACGGCGGGAAGTTGCGGAACTGGAACTGCAGCCGGATCGAGTCGTCGATCGGCAGCACGAGCGTCGTGCTGTGGCTGTCCCATTCGTTGGAGATGAGGAACAGCCGGTCGTCGCCGACGATCAGGAGGCGGAGCCCGAAGTAGCGGAATCGGAACACGTCGTCCTCAGCGACCGGCAGCGCGGATTCGCTCACGTGCGCCTCGTCGGGAAGGAAGAGCCGCTCATGGGTGTCGACGATGACACTCGGCAGATTGACCGGGTCCCGTGCCTGCTGCTGCGCGAGGCCCAGACCCGACCACTGCGCGATCGTGGCCGTCGCCCAGAACACGCACGCGACGACGGCGGCCCAGAGCAGCACTACGACTCCCCTCTGCGGGGCGCGAGCCGACCGGCCCGCGCGAACAAGGAAGCGCAGGGTACCCAGGCCGTAGGCCGCGATCGCGCCCCCCGCCGCCAGCACGAGCGGGGTGACGAGCGGGTAGTAGGGCCATTCGCCCAACAGCGGGTAGGCGAACAGCAGAACGAGACCTGCTCCCAAGATGACGAGGCCGATGACGGTCGACCATTTCACGGCGACCGCGAAACCGGGCCGGTCCGAGCGGCGCCGGATCACCGCGTGCACCGCGATCAGGCCTGCGCCGAGGAGGGCGAGCACGAGGAGCGGAACGAGGAGCGGCTGTGGGCTGCGCATGACGTAGTCCTGTGTGCTCAGGCCGATGACGTCGACATCGATGCCGAAGTAGTCGTACTGGGCGCGGGAGGAGACGTAGCCGAAGTAGAACAGCAGCGCGCCGAGGAGCGTGGCCGGCGCGATCACGCTGCCGAGCACGTTCATCCAGCGTTCAAGCTGCGCCCCGCCTTGCTGCTCGCCCGTCTCGGACATCAGGCGTCATTCCGCCGGGTCGTCCGTCGGGTCATCGGTCGGGTCGTCCGTCGGGTCGTCCATGGGGTCGTCGATCGGGTCGGCAGGCTCTGGTGCATCGAGGGGGATGCTGACCCCTGGTTCCTGCGCGACCGCGAGGAGGAACGCGGTGCACTCCTGGCTTTCACCCTCGACGCAGTCGACCCGACCCGAGACGGCGACGACGAGCTCGGTGTCGGCAGAGCTCGGCGGATTGCCCGTCGGCGCGATCGCCAGCTCGCACGTCTGGCGGTTCCGGTCGACGCCGAAGACGTATCCGATGCAGGGCGGCTCGCTGCCGCTGCACCCCACTTCGGCGAGCGCATAGACGTCGTCCGTGAAGCTGGCTCCCGTGACCGTGACCTGCACGCCCTCCGGGATCTGGGCGGCGTCCGCGTCGACGATCCAGTTCACCGTGACGCACTCGTCGGCGAAGGTCTCCTCGTTCTGCGTCGCGTCGCCGCCGATCGGGAGCTGCGGGAGCTCCACCGCAACTGCCTCGCCGCCGGGATCGGGCGGCGGCGCTGCCGACGTCGTGCTCGGCGCCGACGAGCTGGGGATGCTCGGTGTCGCCTCGGGCTCGAAGGGCTGCGCGACGGCGCAGCCGACCAGAGCCGCCCCCAGCAGAGCGACCTCGGCGAGAACGGCGCCGATGCCCGAGAACCCCCGACCGTGCTTCGCAACCATGACATCCTCCCTACGGAGGGTGACGACGAAGCGATGCGGATGTCGGTCGCGTTCGCTCCTGAACGCCACTGATGTCCCGAGTATCCCGCACAGCGGAGAGCCCGGCAACAGGGTCATCCCTGATGCAGCCGAACGTCCGCAGTGCTGCGGTGCACCACGGCTGCCGGGAGACGACCTCGCGCATCGGCGGCGCAATCGGGGTCGGCCTCGTTGCGCGTGGATGCACGTTCACAGCGAACCCACAGCCGCGCAGGCCGATTCGCGGAACACGATCGCGCTCGCCATCGTTTTCTCTGGTGACGCCGCAGCCAGCGGCGCCGATCGAGGAGGAGACGTGTCACAGGACTACCGGAAGACTCCCGAGGCCATCGCCCGCCTCACCCCGAAGCAGTACTCGGTCACGCAGGAGGACGGCACCGAGCCGGCGTTCCGCAACGAGTACTGGAACAACCACGAGCCCGGTATCTACGTCGACGTCGTCTCGGGGCAGCCGCTGTTCGCCTCGACCGACAAGTACGAGAGCCACTCGGGCTGGCCGAGTTTCACGAAGCCGATCGAGCCCGAGGCCGTCACCGAGAAGACCGACCGCTCGCTGTTCATGAAGCGCGTCGAGGTGCGGTCGAGCGGGGCCGACAGCCACCTCGGCCACGTCTTCGACGACGGCCCGGCCGAGGCCGGCGGGCTGCGCTACTGCATGAACTCCGCGGCCCTGCGTTTCGTTCCGCTCGCCGAGCTGGACGAGGCGGGCTACGGTCGATACCGCGCACTGTTCGAGAACCAGGAGAACGCACGATGACTGCACGAACCGAGACCGCGATCCTCGCCGGCGGCTGTTTCTGGGGCATGGAGGATCTGATCCGCAAGCGCCCCGGGGTCATCAGCACCCGCGTCGGCTACACGGGCGGCGACGTGCCGAACGCGACCTACCGCAACCACGGCACCCACGCCGAGGCGATCGAGATCGTCTTCGACCCCGAGGTCGAGTCGTTCCGCGACCTCCTCGAGTTCTTCTTCCAGATCCACGACCCGTCGACGCTGAACCGCCAGGGCAACGACCTCGGCACGAGCTACCGCTCGGCGATCTTCCCGACGAGCGACGAGCAGCAGGCCGTCGCCCTCGAGACCATCGCGGATGTCGACGCCTCGGGCCTCTGGCCGGGCCCGGCCACGACCGAGGTCACGCCCGCCGGCCCGTTCTGGGAGGCCGAGCCCGAGCACCAGGACTACCTGGAGAAGTACCCGAACGGCTACACGTGCCACTTCGTGCGGCCGGGCTGGAAGCTGCCGAAGCGCGACAGCGAGCCTGCGGCGTAGCTCCACCACCACTCGAGCCCCGGCGATCGATGGATCGTCGGGGCTCGACTGCGTCCGGCGACTGCGTCTAGCGCGAACCGGCGCCCGACCGGCAGGATGAGCTGGTGCAACCACTCAGCGACGAGCGGGCACCCCTCGAGGGTGTCATCGAGACCTCCACCGGCGCCCTCAGCGGCGAGACCATCGACGGCATCGCCCGGTACCTGGGCGTTCCGTATGCCGCACCGCCCTTCGGCGAGCGCCGGTTCCGTCTGCCGGAACCGGTCGAACCGTGGCAGGGGGTCCGCGACGCGACGGCCTTCGGACCGACCGCTCCGCAGGCGCCCTATGCCGGAGCACTCGGCGAACTGCTGCCGACGGTCGCGATCCCGGGCGACGAGATCCTGCACGTCAACATCTGGGCACCGGCGGATGCCGCGGGCGCGCAGCTGCCCGTCATGGTCTGGATGCACGGCGGATCGTTGAAGCACGGGTCGAACGCGCTGCCCGGCTACGACGGGTCGGCGTTCGCCCGCGACGGAGTGGTGTTCGTCTCGGTCAACTACCGACTCGGCACCGAGGGCTTCTCTGTGCTCGAGGGCGCTCCGCTGAATCTCGGCCTGCACGACCAGCTCGCCGCGCTCAGATGGGTGCAGCGCGAGATCGCCGGATTCGGAGGGGATCCCGACCAGGTCACGGTCTTCGGCCAGTCGGCCGGCGGAGCGACCGTCGCGGCCCTCGCCGCGTCGCCCGTCGCGAATGAGGTGATGCAGCGGGCGATCGTCATGAGCGGGCCGCTCGAGGTGAAGTCTCCCGCCGATGCGGGCAGGATCACCGGGCTCATCGCCCGCGAACTCGGCGTGCCCGCCACCCGCGACGCCTTCGCGGCGATCGATCCCGATCGGCTCGTGGCGGCGCAGGCCAAGGTGCTCGCGGGCAGCTCGCCGCTCGGCGGCGGTCCGGCGTTCACCATCGCGACCGACGACGACCTCGTGCCCGCTTCGCCCGCCGACGGCTTCGCAGCCGGCGCCTCGTCGAACGTGCCGCTCCTCATCGGCACGACCACGGAGGAGTACCGCCTCTGGCTCGTGCCGAGCGGCGCCGTGGACAAGATCACGCGCCTGCACCTGGCCCTCGGCCGGCGCGCTGCGAAGATCTCGGCGGCTGCCGTGCGCCGGTACCGCGCCAACCGGCAGGGGGCGAAGCACGGCGAGGTGTTCGGCGCGATCCTCACCGACGTGCTGCTGCGGCGTTCCGAGTACCGAGTGGCCGATGCACGGGCGGCGGCCGGCGCACCGACGTGGGTCTACGAGTTCGCGTGGCGCAGCCCGGTGCGCGACCTCGGCGCGGCGCACGCCGTGGAGCTCGGGTTCGTCTTCGACGGGCTCGCCGCGCCCGACTCGGTGGCGCTCGCCGGGGCATCCGCGCCGCAGTCGCTCGCCTCGGCCATGCACGAGGCGTGGGTCGCCTTCGCGACCGCCGGCGAGCCCGGCTGGCCGCGGTGGGGCGCCGAACGCACTTTGCGCATCTTCGACGGCGTCGACGACCCGGTCGCTCCGGCACCCCGACTCGATGAGCTGCAGGAACTCGGCGGCTGAGGCGCTCGGGCCGTCCGGCGGCGGCGCAGTCAGGCTGCGGCCGATCGCACCCGATCGTGCAGGAGCTTCGCCGCGAGCCCCAGCGCCTGCTCGGCGGCGGGCTGGCGCTGCGCCGGCACGGATGACTCGCTGAGCACCGCGATGGCGAGCGCATGACCATCGGCGTGCTCGAGCACGCCGACCTCGTGGCGCAGGTGCAGGAACGTGCCGGTCTTCGAATGCCACGCGGCGTCGTCGGACTCCAGGTCGGGTGCGAGTCGCTGACGCATGACGTTCATCGCCAGCAGGCCGCGCAGTCGGTTCTTCTGGCCGTCGAGC
Organism: Agromyces cerinus; assembly: GCF_016907835.1. NCBI lineage: Bacteria > Bacillati > Actinomycetota > Actinomycetes > Micrococcales > Microbacteriaceae > Agromyces > Agromyces cerinus. The sequence goes on from NZ_JAFBCT010000001.1 coordinate 1,678,649, forward strand.
AGGGGCGACCGCCAGATGCGGTCGAGGAGCTCGACGCACGCGTTCGCGGTGCCAGCGTTCGCGCTCGACACGTCGAGCTGGGGAATCAGGTGGCCGCCACCCCGGGTGGACGCCCGGATGGCGAGTGCGAGTGCCTGCGGCATCTGCTCGGGCGGCAGCACGCTCGCGAGGGTGCGGTGCAGCTCGCGGATCGAGTGCCGCACCGTGATGCCGGCGATGCCCGCCTCACGCAGCGACGACGTGACCGCAGCGGGCGGGCAGAGGTCGAAGAGGGCGTCGGCCGCGGTGTCGTCGCTCAGGCACACGGCCATGTAGAGGAGGTCCTCGATCGAGACGGTGGTCGGATGCCGGAACCGGGAGTAGCCGGTCTGCCCGGGCGTTCGATCGGACGGTTCGAGCATCACCGGCCCGGCCGGGTCGAGCCGCCCGTCGTCGATGCGCTGCAGCACGGCGAGCGCGAGCGGAAGCTTCACGACGGAGGCGAGCGGGTAGGCGTCGTCGGCCGCGATCGACAGCTGTCGGCCGCTCCCGAGATCGCGCACCACGATCGAGGCGCGCAGGCCAGCCGAATGCAGCACCTCGCCGGCGTCGCGGAGCACGGCGCGATCAGTCTGCATGCGCCCCGCCTCGCGTCGGTCGGGTCTCGGAAGGACCGCCCGCGACCGGGGCGGACTGCAGCAGCTCGGCGACGTCCGCACCGGCCACCTCGAGGAATCGAGCGAGGAGCTCCCGCTCGCGCCCGGCCAGGGCGTACCCGCGCACCAGACGCAGATCTCCGAGTGCTCGCCATCGAAGCCCGTACACGACGGCCTCGGAGCTCGTGCAGAGCACCAGGTCGTCGCCGCCCTGCCCCGCCGCCATCGCGGTGATGAGCGAGGGCGCCGTTCGCAGCTGGGTGGGCGCGAGTCCCGCGCCGTTGCGCACCCGCTCGAGGCGATCGCGAACGTGCGGCACGTCGTCTTCGGGCGCCAGCCAGAGTCTGACGAGCGAGCGGATGCCGCGGCGCGGCCGCAACTCGGAGAAGAAGAAGTCGCCCTCCGCATGGCTCGTCCCCGCGCTCGCGATACCGAGCGGCACCGCCCAGCGGGCGCGATCGGGCGCGACGGGCTCGAGGTTCAGCGAGGTGCGCCCTGCCGCGAACGCCGCCGCCCGCTCCGCCGGAAGCCCCGGCACGAACTCGACGGTCATCGACCGGCTCGATGCCGCGGCGGCGATCCTCGCGGCCACGGCGGTGTCGAAGGCGTGCGGCATGCCGATCGTCACGGGGAGCCGGTGCGACCGCTCGGCGTCCTCGGAGAGTTCGAGCGCCGCATCGACGAGTTTGATCGCGCTCGGCAGCACCCCGCGACCGAAGTCGGTCAGCACCACGCGGCGCGAGGTGCGCTCGAAGAGGCGTGCTCCGAGGTGCTCCTCGAGGGCCGCGATGCGCCGACTCGCGACGGATTGGGTGACGCCGGCTCCGATGGCGCCGGCCGTGAAGCTCTCCCGCTCGGCGACGGAGACGAAGGCCTCGCACGCGGCCCGCAGATCGAGGTGTCGCGCCATGCATGCGATTCTTGCATCGATCACGTCGATTCGGCCTTTGCCAGCATCGACGGGTCGCCGACAGACTCCCGGACATGACGAATCGACCTTCCAGCCAGCTCTCCCGACGATCCCTGCTCGCCATCGGCGGCCTCACCACGGCCGGTGCGGCCGCCGCGGCGTTCTCGACGACACCCGCGTTCGCAGCACCGGCCGCACCGGCGGTCGGCGGCCACCGGCGCCTGACGGAGGCCATCGCGGAACTCGAGCGGGCGACATCCGTCACCATCGGCGTCACCGCGATGTGGCACGACTCGCGACGGGCCTTCCGCTACCGCGGCGCCGAGCGCTTCCCGATGTGCTCCGTGTTCAAGACGCTTGCGGCCGGCGCCCTCGTGCAGGCACGGGGCTACGACGACGTCTACTGGGCGAAGCCGATCCCGTTCACCCTCGCCGATGTCGTCGGCAAGGACACGAGGCTGAATCGGAAGACCTGGCAGGCCACCCCCGAGGAGATGGCCGACGCCGCCATCCGCTACAGCGACAACACCGCCGGCAACCTGCTGCTGCGCGAACTCGGCGGGCCGCAGGCCGTGACGGAGTTCGCCCGCTCGCTCGGGGCGACCCGAACCCGTCTCGATCGACCGGAACCGGAGGTCAACGAGGCCACGCCCGGCGACGAGCGCGACACGTCGACACCCGATGACATCGCGTTCCTCCTCCAGCTCCTGCTCATCGACCAGGGCGCCGGCGCCCTCACCACCGCGCGGCTTCAGGAGTGGATGCTGCGGAACACGACCTCGGGCCAGCGGATCCTCGCGGGCCTGACGCCGCCGTTCGAGCTCGCCGACAAGACCGGTCTCGGCAGCTACGGCGTCGTCAATGACGCCGGGGTGATCTGGCGTCCGGGCGAGGAGGCGTTGACACTCGCGATCCTCACGCGCACCGATCGCGCCGATGCTCCGAGCAACCACGACGTGCTCGCCGACGTCACGCGGCTCATCGTCGCGGCCTGACGAGACGGCGAGCGGTCCCGCTCGATCCTGAACCTCGGGCGACGAGCTCGACCGACGACCACGTGCTCGGAGCCGCCCCGCTCAGAGGCGCTGCGGCCCCGACCCGTGCTCGCCGAGCTCGTCGTCGGGGTTCAGCAGTCGGCACGCCTTCATCGAGAGGCAGCCGCAGCCGATGCATCCGGTGAGCTCGCGTTCGAGTTGTTCGATGCCGAGCCGGCGCAGCTCGAGCTGCCGCTTCCAGCGACGCGATGCCCGTTGCCAGTCCTCGTGACTCGGGGTCGTGTCGAGCGGCACGTTCTCGAACGCCGTCTGCACGTCGGAGAGCGGGATGCCGAGCCGCTTTGCGACCGAGATGAGCGAGACCCGGCGCAGCATGTGGCGCGGGTAGCGCCGTTGATTGCCACCGGTGCGGTGCGAGGCGATGAGCCCGAGGTCCTCGTAGAAGCGCAGCGCCGACGGCGCCACCCCGGTGCGCCGGCTCATCTCGCCGACGGTGAGCAGCTCGTCGGGCGCGTGCTTGCCGGCCGCTGCCGGTTCGGCCTCGAGTGCGTCATGCTGCGACATCCGACCCCCTCGTTTTGACTTCAAGGGTACTTGAGGTTTTACGGTAGAGGCATGCGAATCGTGAAGTCGGTGACCGCCAGGTGACGTATGTGATCGCGCTGCCATGCGTCGACGTCAAAGACAAGGCCTGCATCGACGAGTGTCCCGTCGACTGCATCTACGAGGGCGAACGCTCGCTCTACATCCACCCCGACGAATGCGTCGACTGCGGCGCCTGCGAACCCGTGTGCCCGGTCGAGGCCATCTACTACGAAGACGACCTCCCCGACATCTGGGCCGACTACTACAAGGCCAACGTCGAGTTCTTCGAAGTGTCCGTCGGAGGGGCTGCTCCCCTCGGCTCGCCCGGTGGAGCCGCCAAGATCGGCATGCTCGCCTTCGACCACCCGATCATCGCGGCGCTGCCGCCTCAGGAGGCGCACGCATGACGGATGCCGCCATCGACCGCCGAGCCACCGCAACCGCCGACGCGTTCAAGGCCGCGTTCCGCGACCACCCGGCAGGGGTCGCGCTCATCACCGGCATGACGCCCGACGGTCCGGTCGGCCTCACCGCGTCGAGCGTCGCGTCGGTCTCGGCCGAGCCGGCCGCGCTGTCGTTCTCGGTGACCCGGGCCACGGGCTCGGCCGGCGCACTGCTCGCCGCCGACAGCATCGTCGTGCATTTCCTCGGCGCCCACCACGTCGATGTCGCTCGCGCCTTCGCCCGCTCGGGCCAACCCCGCTTCACTCCCGAGCAGGGCTGGTCGCGTCTCGAGACCGGCGAGCCATGGCTCGCCGACTCCCCGGCAGCGCTCCGCTGTCGTACGCTGCACGTGGTGCCGGTCGGCGGGTCCTCACTCGTCGTCGCCGAGGTGCTCGACGTGTTCCTCGGCGAGCAGGCACCCTCGCTCGTCTACCGTGATCGCCGCTTCCACCGCCTCGACCAGGCCGCCCCCGAACTCTGACCCCGTCGTCCAACCCCGCCGCATCGCACCCGCGAGCGGCACGTCGAAAGGAAGCATCCGGATGCCCGCCTATTCACTGCCCGAACTGCCGTACGACTACTCCGCGCTCGAGCCGCACATCTCGGCGACGATCATGGAGCTGCACCACTCGAAGCACCACCAGGCCTATGTGACGGGTGCCAACACCGCGCTCGAGCAGCTCGCCGAGGCTCGCGAGAGCGGCAACCTCGCGAACGTCAACAAGCTCGAGAAGGACCTCGCGTTCAACCTCGGCGGCCACATCAACCACAGCGTGTTCTGGCAGAACATGTCGCCCGACGGCGGTGGCTCCCCCGAAGGCGAGCTGGCTGCGGCGATCGACGACGGCTTCGGCTCGTTCGACGCGTTCCGCGCGCACTTCACCGCGACGGCGCTCGGCGTGCAGGGCTCGGGCTGGGCGGTGCTCGCCTGGGACAGCGTGGGCGCCCGCCCCGTGATCTTCCAGCTCTTCGACCAGCAGGGCAACGCGCCGCTCGGCGTGACCCCGCTGCTGCAGCTCGACGTCTGGGAGCACGCGTACTACCTCGACTACCGCAACGTCCGCGCCGACTACGTGAAGGCCTTCTGGGAGATCGTGAACTGGGCTGACGTGCAGGCGCGATTCGCAGCCGCCAGCACCGCCACCGACGGCCTCATCGTGCCGAGGGCCAGCTGAGCACTCCGCCCGAACCCCCTCGCGCGCCACGGCGCCGGCGGCGACCCCGCCGGCGCCCGTCGGTCGCGCTCCTCGCCGTGCAATTGCGGCGGTACGGACTCCTCGCACTCATCCTGCTCACCGCGATCGGCACACTGATCGCCTGGCTGAACCAGTAGGCGGTATCCCTCTCGAGCCGACTCGACTAGGCTGGGAAGTTCTGTTCCAGACGACCCCGCGGGGTCGCCGAAAGGGAGGAATTCCGCGATGACCACGGAATCCGTGTGGATGACCCCGGCCGCACTCGAGCGGCTCGAGGCGGAACTCGTCGAGCTCTCGCGGCCCGGCCGAACGCTGACCGACACCGAGCAGGCGCGAGCCACCGAGCTTCGTGCCATGGTTCGCAACGCCGAGGTGGGCCTGAAGCCCGACGACGGGCTCGTCGAGCCCGGCATGCGAATCACGGTGCGGTTCGACGACGACGCGGAACCCACGAGCTTCCTGCTCGGCAGCCGCGAACTCGCCGACCTCGATGCGACCGTCGACCTCGATGTCTACTCGCCGACCTCGCCGCTCGGCGCGGCGATCACCGGCCGCTACGTCGGCGATGCCGTCACCTACCAGGCGCCGAACCGCGCCGTGCAGGTCACCGTGCTCGAAGCGGTGCCGTTCGGCTGATCGGTCGCGAGACGAGCGGATGCCGCGGGTGCACGCCACCCGCGGCATCCGCTCGTTTGCTGCGCCCGTTTCCTGCGCCGTTTCGCGCACGCCGGGTCTAGCGTGGGGTCATGCCCATCGAAGAGCTCCACGGAGTGCGCGTCGATCGTCTCGACGTCGACGGCCCGGTGATCGCGACCGACGACGACACCTCCGACCTGATCGGTGGTGCCTGGTCGAGCCGGGCGAACCTCATCGCGATCCCGGTCGAACGGCTCGACGAACGGTTCTTCGACCTCTCGAGCGGCTTCGCCGGCGAGGTGCTCGGCAAATTCGGCAACTACCGCCTGCGCGTCGCGATCGTGGGCGACGTCTCGGAGCACGTGGCGACGAGCGACGCGTTCGATGCGTTCGTGCGGGAGACGAATCGCGGCGACGCCGCATGGTTCGTGCCGGATGTCGCGGCGCTCGAGGCGAAACTCGCGGGGCGAGCCCGCCGCTGACCACCAGTGCGCCTCAGGCGGACTGGCGAGCGCGCGCGGGACGGAAGTTCTGCTGGATCAATGCAAGATCTTGCTTGATACTTGCAGCATGTCTCATTCGGTAGTGCACCTGACCTCCGCCGGCGTCTCGTTGCTCCTGCGCATCCACCCCACGGGTCTGCCGGAGGTGACGCACTGGGGCCGCGAGCTCGGTGAACTCACGCCCGACGAACTCCAGATCGCGTGCATCGTCGCGGAGCAGGTGGCCACGTCGAGCGGCCCCGACACGCGACATGCGCTCACGATCGTGCCGGAGCACGGCGACGGATGGTTCGGCAGGCCCGGCGTGGTCGGCAGCCGCGACGGCGGCGCCTGGTCTCCGCGCTTCACCGTGGTCGAGACCGTCCTCGACGGCCGGGTGATCGCAACCGACGACACGGTCTCGAGCGGAGCGGGTCGACTCGAGATCCGCGCACGTGACGACTGGGCCGCGCTCGAGCTCGAACTGGGCATCGAGATGGAGGCATCCGGAATCGTGACCATGCAGGCCACGATCCGCAACACCTCGGCCGACCCGTACCGTCTCGACGCGCTGCGACTCGTGCTCCCGGTGCCGACGTATGCGAGCGAGGGGCTCGACTTCGCCGGACGCTGGGGCAACGAGCGGTGGCCGCAGCGGTTCCCCGTCGGCTACGGCGTGCACTCGCGTGAATCCCGTCGTGGACGCACCGGCTTCGATGCGGCGCTCCTGCTCTGCGCCGGCACACCCGGCTTCACCTTCCGCCACGGCGAGGTCTGGTCGATGCACGTCGGTTTCAGCGGCAATCACGAGCACTCCCTCGAGCGCACGTCGAGCGCCGCAGTGCTCGGCGGCGGCGAGCTCCTCCTGCCCGGAGAGGTCGTGCTCGCGACCGGTGAGGAATATCGATCACCGGTCGTCTACGCCGCATACGGCACAGGACTCGACGGCGTCGCAGCCCGTCACCACGCGTCGCTGCGCGCCCGGCCGCACCATCCGCGATCGGCGCGTCCCGTCACCCTCAATGTCTGGGAGGCCGTCTACTTCGACCACGACTTCGACAAGCTCGCCCGGCTCGCCACGATCGCGGCAGACCTCGGAGTCGAACGGTTCGTGCTCGACGACGGCTGGTTCCTCGGGCGTCGCAACGATCGCGCAGGCCTCGGCGACTGGATCCCCGATCCCGCCGTGTGGCCGAACGGCCTCGACCCGCTCGTCTCGCTCGTCACCGGCCTGGGCATGCAGTTCGGCATCTGGGTCGAGCCCGAGATGGTCAACCTCGATTCCGACGTCGCTCGCGCACACCCCGACTGGATCATGCGGGCGCGCGACACGCTGCCGATCGAGGGGCGCAACCAGCAACTGCTCGACCTCACCGATCCCGCGGCGTACGAGTACCTCAGAGACCGGTTGTCGGCACTGCTCTCGGATTCGCGCATCGGCTACCTCAAGTGGGACCACAACCGCGATCTCGTCGAGGCCGGCAGCGGGCGCGACCTCACGCCCGCGGTGCATCGTCAGACCTTGGCGACCTATCGGCTGATGGACGAGCTCCGGGCCGCGCACCCCGGCCTGGAGATCGAGAGCTGCAGCTCGGGCGGCGGCCGCGTCGATCGCGGGGTCATCGAGCACACCGATCGCGTGTGGGCCTCCGACAACATGGACCCGCTCGATCGGATGCGGATCATGACCGGCACCGGCCTGCTGCTGCCCCCCGAACTCATCGGATCGCACATCGCGTCGCCGACGTCGCACACGACCGGCAGGACGCATCCGCTGCCGTTCCGTGCCGCAGTGGCCCTGATCGGCCATCTCGGCGTCGAATGGGACCTCACGACCGCCGCACCCGAGGAGCTCGCCGAACTCCGCGGATGGATCGAGCGCTACGTCGGCCTGCGGCAGCTGCTGCACACGGGCGAGGTCGTCAACGGCGACCGTGCCGGGCAGGACGCCGTCGTGCGCGGCGTGGTCGCCGCCGACGGATCCGAGGCGTTCTACACGATCATCGCCGCAGAGCACGGACCCGACTCGACGCTTCGATTGCGACTGCCCGGACTCGACGCGACCTCGCGCTACCGGGTTCGCGCCGAGATGCCGGGGATGACGGAGGTCGAACTGGCGGAGGTCGACGGCATCGGCGCGTACGGACTCTTCTCCCCCGTTCCCATGGCGCTGCCGGGTGGCATCCTGATGACATCCGGGGTGGAGATTCCGGCGTTGCGCCCGGAGACGGCCGTGCTCGTCCACCTCGAGCGCGAGTGATCGAGAACGTCGTGTCGAAAGGGGAGCCGAATGGCCAAAGTCGGCCTGGCAGCCGTCGCTGAGGCGGCCGGAGTCAGCGAGGCGACGGTGAGCAGAGTGGTCAACAACCCCTCCGTCGTCGCCTCGGAGACCCGCCGCGTGGTCGAGGAGGCGATGCGCCGCGTCGGTTACACGCGACCGACGCACGGCAGCCTGGTGCTGCTCGTGACCCCCGGCATCCGTGATCCGTTCTTCGCGCATCTGGCCGATCGCATCGCCGCCGCCCTGGGGCCTCAGGGACTGCGGGCGGTCATCTGCTCCGCGCCGGTCGGCGGTACGCAGGAGCTCGACTTCGTCACCGCGATGATCGATGCCGGGGCGGTCGGCGTGGTGTTCGTCTCCGCCAGCAACACCCTCGAAGAGGCGGAGCCGGCGGTCCACCGCCTGCTCACGAGCCGAGGCATCCCGTTCGTCTGCATCAACGGCAACTTCCCCGGAGTGCCGGCGCCCGGCCTGTCGACCAACGACCTGATGGCGTCCGAGCTCGCGGTCGACCACCTCTGGCACCTCGGTCACCGCCGCATCGGGCTTGCCGCCGGACCGGTCGGCAATCGCCCCAGCGAGCTGCGCGTGGAGGGCTTCATCGCCGCGTTGCGGATGCGTGGTGACGACGGCCCGTTCCACGTCGTGCGCCACGAGTACAGCATCGAGGGGGGCATCTCGGCGACGACCGCACTGCTCGACGACTCGCCCCTGACGGCGATCGTCGCGGCGAGCGACGAGATCGCGCTGGGAGCCGTCAGAGCCGTACGACGACGCGGGCTGCGCGTTCCGGAGGACATCTCGATCGTCGGCTACGACGACGTCTACCCGCTCGACTACGCGGACCCGCCGCTGACCTCGGTGCGGCAGCCGCTCGAGCGGCTGGCCGAAGCCGTCGTGCCGGTGATGACCCGCCTGCTGAAGCACCGGACCGTGCATCGCGGCGAGCTCCTCTTCGAACCCGAGCTCATCATCCGCAGCTCGACCTCGGTTCCGCCGACCCCGAGCCGACGGAATGACGGCCATGGCTGAGCGCGGAACGACGTCCACGGGGACGCGCCTGGACACGACGGCGCTCGAGGAGCGCATCGACCGGGCAGCATTGACGGCGTTCCGGAACCGCTTGCCGCCCTCGATCCGGCCGAACCTCGCTGCGATCTTCTGGCCGACCGGCCTGCTGCTCGTCGCGGCCCTTGTGCTGCTCGTCTTCTGGACGTCGTTGCTCGGTGATGATCTGCTGTCCCCCTCCGACCCGGGCGAAGGCTTCGCCGCATGGTTCCTGCTCCTGCCGTATCTCGGGTTCGTCGCGGTGTCGGCAGCGCTCGTCGTCCGCGCGCTCGTCCGACGCGCCGGTCGGCGCCAGTACCGTCTCCACCGGTTCGCTGCGGCGAACGGCATGACGTATGCACCGGTGCAGCCGGGCCCCGCGCTGCCGGGAATGATCTTCACGCGGGGCGGCACGGAGCTCGCCTACGACGTGATGGCGCGGGGTGGGAGGCATCCCGTCTCCATCGCCAACCATCACTCCACGACAGGCGAGGGCAAGGGCCGGGAACGCCACCGATGGGGATACGTCGCGGTACGACTGCCGGTGACTCTGCCGCACCTCGTGCTCGACGCGAAGGGCAATAACGCGCTCGGCCGCCGGAATCTGCCGGTCGAGTTCGCTCGGCGTCAGCGACTGCGCCTCGAAGGCGAGTTCGACCGGTACTTCGAGCTCTACTGCCCCGAGGAGTACGAGTCGGATGCGCTCTACCTGTTCACACCAGACGTGATGGCCGCGTTCATCGACACCGTGGCGGAACTCGACGTCGAGATCGTCGACGACCACCTGTTCCTGTACTCGCGCAAGGACCTCTCCACCCTCGATCCGGCGACCTGGGTGTGGTTGTTCTCCGTCGTCGACGCACTGACCGAGCGCGTGTCGCGATGGGAGCGCTGGCGCGACGAACGACTCGGCTCCACCCACGTGGCGTCGTCGGCCGAGGGTGCGCCGGTGATCCGTCGCCCACCACCCGGTGTCGCGAAGCAGGGCAGACGGATGTCGCGCCGCGTCGAGTGGCTCTGGATCGCGGGCGGCCTGCTCGTGTTCCTGATCGGCGTGTTCTCGATGATCGAGGACGCCGTCACCTGAGGCGCCGACCGGGCCCGTCGAGTTCGGCGAGCGCCGCGGTGATCGTGTGCTCGATCAGGGCGGTGTCGATCGCCTGCAGTCCGGGGAGCAGCGCGCGCATGAGCAGCGGTCCGGTGAGCAGGTCGCTGATCCATTCCACGTCGACGGATGCCTCGACGACCCCGCGATCGATCGCGCGCTGCACGGCGCGCGTCGTCGCCGTGCGCCGAGGGCCGAGGAACTCCTCGGAGAAGCGCCGTGCTGCATCGGGTTGGAGCGAGAGGTCGTCGATCAGGCCCGGGAGGCCGCGCACGATGAGCGGGTGGGTGAACAGCTCCAACCGATGGCGCTGGATCGTGCGGAGGTCGGTCTCGAGATCCCCGGTGTCCACGCCCGGATCGGTGCCGAAGCGGTCGCTCAGCACCGCGATCGCGAGCTCTGCGGTCGTGCGGAATCGTCGGTACACGGCAGCACGCGTCGTCGCGGCATCCTGAGCCACCCGGCCGATCGTGAGGGCCCGGTAGTTCTCGACCTCGATGATGCGCGCCGCCGCGTCGAGGATCGCCCGATCGATGCTCTCGTGCCGTGGTCGCCCCAACACCGTTGCCGCCATACGATACATTCTGTACCGTAAAGCTACGAGCGCGCCATCCGACCACGACGGCGGCCTCGCCCGGCCGGGGACACGATCGAGACGGCCATCAGATCCCGACGTTCCCGCACTCTGCCGGTGAGGTACCATGCACGCTCCACTCCCCCGTCTCTCCCAACGCTCCGGCGGCACGACGCGGTCGCCGGTGCGCGATCTCCTCGCGCTCACCGAGAACCCCGACGTCATCTCGTTCGCCGGCGGCCTGCCTGCCCCCGAGCTCTTCGACCTCGACGGCCTCCGGCGCTCGTTCGACGCGGCCCTGATCGATCCGGGCGGCCTGCAGTACTCGACCAGCGAAGGCAACCCGGCGTTGCGCGAGTTCATCGCCGATCGCTACACGGCACAAGGTCTGCCGACGACGCGCGACGAGATCCTCATCACGACGGGATCGCAACAGGCCCTCAGCCTGCTGGCGCTCTCACTGCTCGACCCGGGCGACGTGGTGCTGGTCGAGCGACCGAGCTATCTCGCGGCACTTCAGGCCTTCACCATGGCGGGGGCGCGCATCATCGGCGTGCCGATGAACGCCGAGGGGATCGACCTCGACGAGCTGAACGCTCTTGCCGAGCAGCACCGCCCGAAGCTCATGTACACGGTGCCGACGTTCCAGAACCCGACCGGCGGCTCCCTCGAGCTCACGACGCGCGAAGGGCTCGCCCGGCTGGCCACCAGACACGGCTTCCGCATCATCGAAGACGAGCCGTACCGCGAGCTGCGCTACTCGGGCGAGCCGATGCCGTACCTCGCAGCCCTGGCGAAAGAGCACGTCATCACGGTCGGCAGCTTCTCCAAGGTGCTCGCCCCCGGTCTCCGGCTCGGCTGGATCCGGACTCCTGCCGATCTCCACTCCGCGGTGGTCGTGACGAAGCAGGCCGCTGACCTGCACACCTCGACCGTCGATCAGGCCGCGGCGGCGCACTACCTGACCGGTGGCGGCCTCGAGACCGCCCTCGACCGCATCCGCGCGGCCTACGGCGAGCGCCGGGACGCGATGCTCGCCGCCCTGCCTCAGACGCTCCCTGCCGGGAGCACATGGAGCACCCCGCACGGCGGGATGTTCGTGTGGGCCACGCTGCCGACCGGGCACGACAGCACACACCGACTCGCAGCGGCGATCGAGCAGTCCGTGGCGTACGTGCCGGGCGCTCCGTTCTATGCGGAGCGGCCGGATGCCTCGACGATGCGACTCTCGTTCACCACGTACGAACCCGCCAGGATCCGAGAGGGGCTCAGCCGACTGGAGCGGGCGTTCGCGCGAGCGTGATCCGGGTGGTCGACCGCGCTCGACCACTCTGCGAGACATCCGGACCATACTGGTGGTGTTCGCATGGAGGGAGTCCGCCATGTCACGACGATCCGAAGAGTCGCGCTCGCGTGTCGCGCTGATCACCGGTGCGACCGGCGGCATCGGCAAGGCGACCGCGCTCGGACTCGCCCGAACCGGCATGCAGCTCGCGATCGTCGGTCGGGATCGAGAGCGCACCGACGCGATCGCACGGACGGTCCGCGAGGCGGGCGCCGCAGACGTGCAGGCCTTCGTCGCCGACCTCTCCTCGCAGGCCGAGGTGCGGCGTCTGGCCGACGAGGTGCTGCAACGCCTGCCGCGCCTCGACGTGCTCGTCAACAACGTCGGCGGGTTCTGGCAGACCCGGCATCTCACAGCCGACGGACTCGAGCGCACGTTCGCGGTCAACCACCTCGCGCCGTTCCTGTTGACGAACCTCCTCCTCGACCGGCTGAAGCAGAGCGCACCATCGCGTGTCGTCACAGTCTCTTCCAACGCGCATCGCACCGGGCGTGTCGACTTCGACGACCTGCAGGGTGAGCGCAATTACTCGGGGTCGCGCGCCTACGACCAGTCGAAACTCGCGAACGTGCTGTTCGCGTTCGAACTGGCGAGACGCTTGCGCGGCACTCTGGTCACCTCCAACGCCCTGCATCCCGGAGTGGTGCGCACCGCCTTCGGCGCAGAGGATCCCGCAGCGGTGCAGCGGTTCATCGTGCCCGTGCTCAAGCCCTTCATGAAGACACCCGCTCAGGGCGCGGCGACCTCGATCCACCTCGCCACCGCGCCCGATCTCGAACAGGTCACCGGCGGATTCTTCTCGAACAGCAGGCGCGTGCGCCCGTCGAGGCGCGGCGAGGACCGCGCTGACGCCGAGCGTCTCTGGCGGGTGAGCGCCGAGCTCGTGGGCATGGACGCCCCAGCGGTGGAGGGAGAGCGTCGATGACGACGTCTCATGTCGTGAGCATTCTGCTGATCGTTCTGCCGATCGCGTTCAACCTCGCGTTCGCCGCCCTCGCGAAGACCTTCGATCACCCCGACATCCTTCGCCGACCGACACGGGAGATCCTCGCGCGCTTCCGCGCGGGCGGGTCCGGCCTCGTGCTGCTCTTGAGCCTGGCGGCGGACTCGCTCGGCCTGGCTCAGTCCTCTGTCGTGCCGCCGCCCACGCGCACGAGCATCTTGCCGGTGTTCGCGCCGCGCATCATGTCGAGAAACGCGTCGACGGTGTTGTCGATGCCGTCGACGATGGTCTCGTCGTAGGCGATGCGCCCCTCCGAGAACCAGCCGGTCATCCTGCCGTTGAACTCCGGCGCGAGGTGGAGGTATGCCGCGAGGGTGAACCCCTTGACCGACAGACCGCGGGTGATGATGTTCGCCAGGTTGTCGGGACCGACCGCCTTCTCCGTCGTGTTGTAGCTCGTGATCGCTCCGCAGAGGGCGATCCGGCCGCCGTCGTTCATGACGTCGAGGGCGGCCTCGAGGTGGTCGCCGCCGACGTTGTCGAAGAACACGTCGACGCCGTCGGGCGCGAGCTCTGCGAGCTGCTCGCGCACTGGGGCATCCTTGTAGTTGAACGCGGCGTCGTAGCCGTACTTCTCGGTCAGCAGGCGCACCTTCTCGGCCGAGCCGGCCGAACCGATGACCCGGCCGGCTCCGAGCAGCTTCGCGATCTGCCCGGCAGCGGTGCCGACGGCACCGGCGGCGCCCGAGATGAAGACGGTGTCGCCGGGCTTCATGCCCGCGATGGCGGTGAGGCCGACGTAGCCGGTCAGCCCCGTCATGCCGAGCGTGCCGAGGTACAGCGACAGGGGCACCCCGGGGAGCTCGGGCACGACCCGGAAGGTCGCCGCGTCGTGCTGCACCATGTCCGACCAGCCGTGCTGGTGCAGCACCACGCTGCCGACCGGGATCGATTCGGCCTCGGATGCCACGACGCGCCCGATCGCCCCGCCGGCGATGGTCTCGCCGAGGGCGTACGGCGCGACATAGCTGCGCACGTCGTTCATGCGACCGCGCATGTACGGGTCGACCGAGACGAACTCGTTCCGCACGCGGATCTGGCCCGGCTGCAGGTCGCCGTACGCGACCGTGGTGATGCGGAAGTCGGCCGGGGTCGGCCACCCCTCGGGGCGGGCGATGAGCTGGATGTGCGTGCTGGTCGCGTTCGACACGTGCTGCTTCACTTTCCCGGCCTCGTGGGCCGTGTTTCATGTAACGGTCGTTCCAATATATACTGGACTGACCGTTACGCAAAAAGGGGAGCCGGCACATGGGCCGACAGCAGATGTTCGACACCGCAGAGGTCGTCCGCGCCGCTCGCACCGTCTTCTGGCAGCACGGGTACGAAGATGCCTCGATTCCCGACCTCGAAGCGGCGACCGGGCTCAAGCGTTCGAGCATCTACCACGCGTTCGACAGCAAGCGCGGGCTCTTCGACGCAGCGGTGAACAGCTACCTCGACGAGGTCGTCCGCCCGAGGCTCCGGCCGCTCACGGTCCCGCAGGTCTCCCCTGACGCGATCGTCGAGTACTTCACCGGCCTCCGTGCGGCACTCGAACGGTCGGACTCCTTCACCGCCGAGAACGGCTGCCTGCTCATCAATGCCGCGGGCGCCCCGATCGCTCACGACGCGGCCGTCCGCGAGTCGGTCGCCGCCTATCGCGGCGAACTGCACACGGCCATCCGCAGCGGCATCGCGGCCAGATACCCCGACCGACCGGCCGACGAGGTCGATCGTCTCGCCGAGACCTGCACCGCCCTCGTCGTCGCGACCTTCGCGCTCACCCGCGTCGACGCCGACGCGGCGCTCGGCAGCCTCGATGCTGCGCAGCGACTGGTCGACTGAACACGCTCCCCGCCTGCAGAGCAGCGACTCCGGGTCTGGTGCAGGCCTGCTCAGGCCACCTGGGGCCCGGAGCCCGGGGCTCGGCGCTCAGGCATTCGGTCCGTCGAAGTAGCCCGGCGGCGCAACGAGCACCGACTGGAAGAAGTGGCCCTGCTCTTCATCGGGGTTCTCGTCCTCGACGAAAGGTCGCCACAGCGACAGCAGGAGCGCCGGAGCCACGTAACTGCGGCCGCCCTCGTCCTCCTCGAGCTCCGTGAACTCGGAGAGTTGCTCCACGACTCGCGCAGCCGGCGTGCCCAGCAGGTCGATGCCGCGGTACTCGACGCGCACCGGGCCGTAGGGGCGGGACACCTCGATCGCGCCCACCGTTCCGCCGGGGGCGGGTTCGAGTTCGATCGACATGCCGCTGTCGTAGACCGCAGGCAACCCCGACTGGGGATCGTGGCCGTCGATGGTGGCGAGCGCGCGCTTCGCCTCATCCATGGTCATGCCGATTCGGACCGGGCCCACGGCCTCGGGGGGAACGATGTCGATGATCATGCACTTCACCCTGTCACACCGGTGCCTCGGGAGACAGCCGGACCAGCAGAAGCCAGGTGTCGTCGTCGGGCTCGACGTCGGCGGTCTCGACCCGGTAGCGGCCGGGCGCGAGATCGACGCGCAACGACGAGGTGCTGCCGAGATCGTCCGCGGCGAAGGCGGAGTCGAAGAGCACGACGGGCCCCGGCACGTCCCAGTGCGCGGCCTCCTCCCACCTGGCAACCTCGAGTGCCCGCCCGAGTGCGCCCACCGCCGCCTCCGCGCTGTCGGCGGCCGGCACGCGGAGGAACAGGGAGCGCTCCGAGACGAACGTCGTCGGGGCGGGGTCGTCGCCGAGCACGAGAGCGGGCGTACCGCCGACGTCGATCACCCCTGCGTACCCGGCGACCGCGCAGGCACGCCCGTAGTCGCCGACTCCCTCCTCGACGCCGTCGTCCAGATCGTCATCCTCGT
This sequence comes from Agromyces cerinus, assembly GCF_016907835.1. NCBI lineage: Bacteria > Bacillati > Actinomycetota > Actinomycetes > Micrococcales > Microbacteriaceae > Agromyces > Agromyces cerinus. The sequence goes on from NZ_JAFBCT010000001.1 coordinate 1,694,704, forward strand.
CGTCCGCCCCGTGCCAGGCTTCGAGCACCGACTCGGGCACGGCGATCAGCGGCCCGCCTCCGGTCTTGACCCACGCACTGTTCGTCTGGTCGGCCATCAGGCCTCGATCCACTCCGTGCCGTCGCCCGGGCGGATCCGGGCCAGTCCCGACAGGCCGAGCCCGACGAGCACGCCCAGCACGCGGCGAACCACCTCGTCTCGCGGCGCCGCTGGATCGATGTCGACGTCGAGGTGCGCCCCGAACGCGCCGGATCCGGCCCCGCTCACCTCGCCGAGGTCGGCGAGTGCGTCGTTCAGCTCGTCCTCGACGTCGTCCCGGTCCACCGGGAGCCTGCCGTCGAAGCGGATCTCCATGAAGTCCATGCCTCCATCCTCACCCGGAACCCGCCCGCAGGTCGATGGCGATGTCACGCGCGGCGTCGTCGACCGATAGCGTCGGAGGGCATGCGGCATCCGCTCGAAGGAGAATCGGTGAGAGACCAGGTCGACACAATCGTGATCGGTGCGGGGGTGGCGGGCCTGACCGCCGCTCGACTGCTGGCGAGAGCCGGACGCCGGGTCGTGGTGCTCGAGGCCCGCGACCGGGTGGGCGGCAGGGTCTGGACCGATCGCCGCGACGGGCTCGTCACCGACCTCGGCGCCTCATGGATCCACGGCATCACGCGCAGCCCCGTCGCCGAGGCGGCCGAGGCGTTCGGCATGGCGATGGTGGAGTTCACGGTCGGCGGGTATCAGCCCGACAGCCGGCCGATCGCGTACTTCGGCCCCGATGGCGAGCGGCTCCCGGATGTCGCGGCGCAGCGTTTCACGGGCGACATCCGCACGCTCGACGCGGCGCTCGTCGAGGTGGTGGCGGCATCCGACCCGGATGCCTCGTACCGCGACGTGACCGAGGCTGCGCTCGCCGCCCAGACGTGGGACGCAGAACGCACCCAGCGCGTGCGCGAGTTCCTCGAGCATCGGGCGGAGGAGCAGTACGGGGCGTGGATCGAGGATCTCGCCGCGCACGGCCTCGACGACGACTCGATCGACGGCGACGAGGTCGTGTTCCCCGACGGGTACGACCGGCTTCCCGAGCACCTCGCGGCCGGACTCGACATTCGTCTCGAGCACGTCGTGTCCCACGTGCGATGGTCGGCCGACGGCGTCGTCGTCACGACCGATCGGGGCGTGTTCACGGCCGACACCGCCGTGGTGACGGCGCCGGTCGGCGTGCTGCATTCCCCCGAGTTCGTCGTCGAGCCGCCGCTTCCCGACCCCGTGGCGGGCGCACTCGGCCGGCTCGAGATGAATGCGTTCGAGAAGGTCTTCCTTCGGTTCCCCACGAAGTTCTGGGACGACGGGGTCTACGCGATCCGGCAACAGGGACCCGAGAGCCGCTGGTGGCACTCCTGGTACGACCTCACCGACCTGCACGGCACGCCCACGCTCCTGACCTTCGCGGCGGGCCCCACGGCTCGAGCGACGCGCGCCTGGGACCGGGACCAGGTCGTCGAGTCCGTTCTCGCGCAGCTGCGCAGGCTCTACGGCGAGCGCGTGCCGCAGCCGAGCACCGTGCACATCACGGCGTGGCAGGATGACCCGTTCGCCCGTGGCTCGTACGCCTACATGACGGTCGGCTCCACGACGGCCGACCACGACGACCTCGCGACCCCCGTCGGCGGCGTCCTCCACCTCGCCGGCGAGGCGACGTGGACGGATGACCCGGCGACGGTGCCTGCGGCGCTGTACTCCGGGCACCGGGCGGCGTCGAACATCCTCGGGCGCGAGCTCCCGATCGACGAGGTGTGGGCCGACTGACCGACGGTCACTGCTGCATCCTCGGATCCTCCGTGGGGTCGAAGTACTTCGCCGGGCACCCTTGATCGATCGCCTCCGGGTGCAGTTCGAAATGCCACGGCTCATTGTCGTAGATCGGGCACAGGCCGTACCGGGCACCGTGGTCCGACACCCAGTCGGTCGCGTCATAGGAACCGATGTCGACTGCGCCTCCGGCGACGTGAGCGGAGGTCTCCGCGGTCGCGACCCACCGAGCGGCCTCCTGCTCGGACCCGTAGTCGGCCACGGCATCGCGGAGCAGTTGCTCCTGGTACTCCGGCGAGCGCCAGCCGCTGTTGACGACGAACTCGATCCCGTCCTCGCGCGCATCCGACGCCGCGTCGCGCAGGGCCTGCAGCAGGTCGGGGTCGAGGTTGACGACCCCGGGATGCTGCTCGTCGAAGGCGGACACGCCATCGGGCATCGCACCATCGGCCTCGGTGATGGCCCCGTCGGCGGTGGCCATCGCCATGCCACCCTGCGGCTGCGTGTCAGCTGGGCCGGCGGATGTCGCTGCCAACGATCGGGCGAGGGATCCGACCATCATCGTGACCGCGACGACGATCGCGATGAGGACCACAGCAGCCCAGAGGATCCTGCGATACCGAATTCGAGATGTTGCATGGTGACTCATGCCGCCAGTCAACGCAGCCCCGTGTTGCCCGCCCGTATCCGGTTTCGGATACGCCCGCGATACGCGGTAACTCCTAGCATTGCCAGCATGCGTGTGTTGGTGGTTGAAGACGAACCCTTCATGGCGGAGGCCATCCGCGATGGGTTGCGCCTGGAGGCGATCGCGGCGGATATCGCCGGCGACGGGGACACGGCGCTGGAACTGTTGAGCATCAACACCTACGACATCGCCGTCCTCGACCGGGACGTCCCCGGCCCGTCGGGCGACGAGATCGCCGAGAGCATCGTCGCCTCCGGCAGCGGGATGCCGATCCTGATGCTCACGGCCGCCGACCGGCTGGACGACAAGGCATCCGGATTCGGAATCGGTGCCGACGACTACCTCACCAAGCCGTTCGAACTGCAGGAGCTCGTGCTCCGGCTTCGAGCGCTCGATCGCCGGCGTGCGCACAACCGGCCGCCGGTGCGCGAGATCGCCGGGCTGCGCCTCGACCCGTTCCGACGCGAGGTCTACCGCGACGGCCGATACGTCGCGTTGACCCGCAAGCAGTTCGCCGTGCTCGAGGTCCTCGTCGCCGCGGAGGGCGGTGTGATCAGCGCCGAAGAGCTGTTGGAGCGTGCGTGGGACGAGAACGCCGACCCCTTCACGAACGCCGTGCGCATCACCGTCTCGGCGTTGCGGAAACGACTCGGCGAGCCCTGGGTCATCGCCACGGTGCCCGGCGTCGGCTACCGCATCGACATCGGGCCGGCCGCTCAGGGCGAGGCCGGTCGGCATGAGTAGGGCTCCAGGAATGAGCGTCCGACTCAAGCTGACCCTCAGCTATGCGGGTTTCCTGACGGTCGCGAGCGTGCTGCTGTTGGCCGCGGTATGGCTCTACCTCCTGCGCTACGTCCCCACTCATGCAGTCCAGACGATCGGCGGTTTCGTGCCCGGCCAGGGCGATCTCATCCGTGCGTTCGGTCCGGTGGTGACTGTGGTCCTCTTGTTCCTACTGGTCGTCGGGCTGGTCGGTGGATGGTTCCTCGCGGGCCGCATGCTCGTACCGCTGGACCGCATCACCGAAGCCACGCGCAAGGCGGCCGACGGGTCGCTCTCGTATCGCATCGATCTGGAGGGACGCAACGACGAATTCCGCGAGCTCGCCGACAGCTTCGACGCCATGCTCGCCCGGCTCGAGGCGCACGTCGCCGAACAGCAGCGATTCGCCGCCAACGCCTCTCACGAGCTGCGCACCCCGCTCGCGATCACGCAGACCATGCTCGAGGTCGCGCGCAGTGATCCGAGCAACGTCAGCCCAGCAATCATCGACCGTCTCAGTGCGGTGAACACCCGGGCCATCGACCTCACCGAGGCGCTGCTCCTGCTCAGCCGCGCCGATCAGCGGTCGTTCACCCGAGCGGTCGTCGACCTGTCACTCCTCGCGGATGAGGCAGTCGAGACGCTGCTGCCGCTCGCGGAGCGGCGCGGCGTCACCATCGAGGCATCCGGTGCCATCGCCCTCACGCTCGGCTCCCGAGCGCTCCTCCTGCAGACGACCACGAACCTGCTGCACAACGCGATCGTGCACAACCTGCCCGAACACGGCACCGCATCGCTCATCACCGCTGTCGACGACGGATCGGTCACGTTGACGGTCGAGAACACCGGCGAGCAGCTCCCGCCGCAATTGGTCTCCACGCTCACCGAGCCGTTCCAGCGGGGCACGGAACGCATTCGCGGTGACCATGGCGGTGTCGGTCTGGGCCTCGCGATCGTCAAGAGCATCGTGAATGCGCACGACGGAACTCTCACGGTCGTCGGCCGCCCCGAAGGCGGGATGCGCGTCACGGTGCAGTTGCCCGCCGCGGCGTCGGGCGCTGCCCGATGACCGTCGACGAATCGCCGCGTTCGTCGACGGCGGGCGGCGGCGATCCGACTCGCGGCACTCGGCGCTTCGTGCTGCCCGCCCTCTTCGCGCTGTACCTCGCGTTGCTCGCCTGGATCGTGATGTGGAAGCTCGAAGTCCCTTATTTCGGCATGGGCGGGCTGCGTCAGGTCAAGCTCGTCCCGTTCGTCTCCAACGCCTGCAACGGGGCGAGCGCACCATCCGAGGTCGTCGCGAACATCGTGCTCTTCATCCCGTTCGGCCTCTACCTCGGTCTGCTCGCGCCGTCGTGGCCATGGTGGAAGGCCACGTTCGCGATCGCCGGGGCGAGCCTCGCGCTCGAGGTCGCCCAGTACGCACTGTCCGTCGGCAGTTCCGATGTCACCGACCTGATCACCAACACCGCGGGCGGCCTGATCGGGCTCGTCCTCCTCGCCGTCGTGCGCCGCCGGCTGGGCGAGCGAACCTTCACGGCCATGACGCGATTCTGTTCGGGCCTGACGGTGCTCGCCCTGATCGCCACCGCAGCGTTCATCGCGTCGCCAGTGAGCTTCGCGCCCCAGCGGGATGTCTCGGTCTCCATGCCGGGCGCACCGGGAACGGGTCCTGGGATGCGAAGCGGCGAGCGCGAGCAGATGAATCGTGAGGCGCGCGACCTGCAGTGCTAGTGCACGACGCGATGCCGGAGGTAGACGACCCCCGAGTCGAAGGCGCGACTCTCGAGCAGTTCGAGATCCACGTGGCGCTCCTGCTGCGCGAAGAACGGGATGCCGCCCCCGACCAGCACCGGGTAGACCCTGACCCGGTATTCGTCGATCAGGTCGAGCGCGGCCACCTCGGCGGCGAGGGTCGCGCCTCCGATCGCGATCTCACCGTCGCCGGGCTCGGCTCGCAACCGTTCGATCTCCTCCGCGACGCTGCCGGTTGCCAGACGGGAGCTGCCCTGCACCTGAGAGAGCGTCGTGGAGAACACCACCTTCGGGAGCGGATTCCAGAGCGTGGTCCACTCACGCTCCGCGTCGTCGAGGTCGCCCGGATCGACGGTCTCCCAGTACAGCATCGTCTCGTACAGCTTGCGTCCCATCAGGTGGACGCCGACACCCCGTATCTCGTCGAAGGAGAGTCGGAACACCTCCGGGTCCGGGACGCTCCAGTCGAACCCGCCGTCGGGGCCGACGATGTAGCCGTCGAGCGAGGCACTCATCGAATATGTGACGCTGCGCATCGGATGCCCTCCTCAGTCACTGGTTCGACGATACGGCCCCGACTGCCCCTTCCGGAAGGCTCCCGCGATGCCGACCGTCAGTACGAGTGAGCGGTGAGTCTCCCGTCGATGTCTTCGACGGCCTCGAGCCGATACAGCCGGTCGTCGAGTGCTGCGAGAGCGTCGTCGAAGTCTCCGGCGTCGAGCATCGCAGCGCGATCGTCCGGCTCGCGCGGATACGGAGTCCCCATCAGGCTCATCGCGTCGCGCAACAGCACTGCCCACTCTTCACCGACCAGTCCGGGCAGCGCGTCCAGCGCGATCTCAGCCGTGTCGCCACCCCAGTACCGGAAGTAGGAGTCGAATCCGCCCGACGTCACTTCCTGCCTCAGATCGAGGACTGCGTACAGGCGCTGCTGCTCGATCGGAAGGCTGGATCGATCGGCTTCACCGAATTCCACATACGCGTCCCACACGCGACAGATCCTAGACCTCCACCATTGCTCGGTGATCGGGTGCAGCGCTCGCGTCAGTCGAACTCGACGCTGGTCTGGCGCGGGTACTCTCCCCCGGCCAACTTCACGAGGCGCGCGTGCGCGTACTCGCACACGAGCGCGTGCCGATAGACCATCCGTGGCACGTCGACGTTCGAGTCCATCCAGAGGCTCATGCCCGCCAGCTTCCAGTGGCGGAACGTGTCGTCGTCGGTGACGAGGGCGAGGATCTCGAGGAACGAGTCGTCGAACCGGATGGAGTGCACCGCACGTCGGTATTCCTCGACCGTGAGCGCCATCGAGAACGGGATGTTCATGAAGCACAGAGCGGTCTGGATGTCGAGGCGGACGAACCGACGGCGCTGTCGTTCGGCGTCGAGCGGCGGGATGTCGAGCTGCGTGAAGTCGAGCCTCTCGGGCCGCGTCAGCTGTACCGCGTCGAGCGCGATGAGCACGTCGTAGACGTTGACGTCGTGCTCGACGACGGCCTGATCACCGAGCCCCGAGAGCGCCTCGGGGCGCAACGTGACCGGTTCCATGTCGACCGGGGTATTGCGGATGATGAAGTTGACGAGATTCGTCTCGACGACGAAGTGCCGGATGAGCAGCTCGACGGCATCGGGCGACACGAATCGTCGAAGGAACCAGACGCACAGCACGTCCATCGTGTGGAGCGGCATCCACCGGAACGGCAGCACGCGCTTCACGATCGAGATGAGCGCGACCAACACGCGCGACAGGATACGTGCGATCGGGTAGAGCCAACGCCGCGAGAGGCGTCGTTGGTCGTCGATGATCAGTCGCACGAGCGCGCGGTCGAGTGGCACGGATGGATCGGCGTACACCGCCTCCCACATGCTCGGGTCCGAACGGACGAACTCCGCCATGTCAGTGATCCAGCTCTTCGAGTTGCAGCGCGTACAGGCGGGCCACCACCTGCGCGCAGCGCACGATCTCGTCGGCTGCGGCGTCATCGATCATGCCGGAGGTGAGGATCGCCTCGAGGTCGCCGGTGTGCTCGCTGTCGGCCTCCTGGTGGTACTGCATGAAGTGCACCTGGCTGTCGGCGAGTCCGAGCACCTCCTGGAATCTGCCGGCCCATCCCGCGGCGCGCTTCGCGCCGAGCCCTTCGATGATGAACATCGCACCGAGCAGACCCACCGGGTTCGGCTGATCCGCGTAATTGAACATGTACCCCGAGAGCGCTTCGGAACCGATGTTCTTGCGCCCTGCGCGCAGATCGGTGAGCGACCCGCCGATCGCGACGTAGTCGCGTTCGAGCATGAGGTAGTCGCGGTGCTCCTCTTCGGCGTGCTTGATCGCCGCCGCGCGCAGCTCGAAATGGTCGATGTCGAAGTTGGATGCGGCACGGGAGATCCACGGCGAGCCGTCGACGACCTGCTGGCGGAGGTTGAAGAGCAGCCGCCGGTAGTCGTCGATCGTCACCGTGCCGTCGTCGAGCCGGCGGAGCACGGGCACGCGCTCCAGGTACCGCTCGAGCTCGACCCACACGTCGGCGAGCCGGTCGAAGAGGGTTGCGACATCCGCAGGCTGCAGCTCGGCGGACGCGGTCGTCGTGTCGGTCGTCATGTGGTGGCTCCTTGCTGATCGGGTGGGGCGACAACGGTGAGGTGGGCGAAGGCGAACGAGAATCGACCCGACTCGGGCACCGCCAGCAGGATCGTCTCGCCGGGGCTGAACCGACCGGTGCGCCAAGCCTCTTCGAGTGCGATGAAGATGCTCGCCGAACCGGTGTTGCCGCGGGTCTCGAGGTTCGAGTACCACTTGTCGGTGTCGAGTGAGGGGATGCGCCGGCGCAGCCCGTCGAACGCGGCATCGCGGAACGCGTTGGTGCTGTAATGGCAGACGACGTGGTCGAGGTGATGGACGTCGACGAGGCCGATGTCGACGAGTTCCTCGAACTGGCGGATGCCGGCCTCGGCGAGGTCGTCGAGCACGGTGACGTCTTGACGCAGCACGAACATGCCGCTCGCCTCGGCCTGGGCGACGCCGACATCCTGCCAGGTATTGCCGACAACGGGCTCGATGCCGTCCATGCCCGCCCGCATGCATACGTCGTGCTCATGAGCGAGCGAGACCTGACGCACCCAGTCGACCCGCAGCGACGGCTTGCTCGGGTGCGGCTGGAACTCGACGACGACGGCACCGGCGCCGTCGGAGAGCATCCAGCGCAGGAAATGGGAGTCCATGCCGGCACGGATGTCGTCGAAGCGGCGCTGCCGCAGGCTGCGGCTGGACAGCTCCGACCCGACGACCGCGACGACCGGGTGGTCGCCGAGCCTGACCTTGCTCACGGCCGCGTCGAGCGCGGCGAGCCCCGAGGCGCAGACACCCGATGCCGACAGCAGTTGCATCGGACCGCCGCCGAGTCGACCGTGCACCATCGACGCGAAGCCCGGCACGAGCACGTCGCCCATGGTCGTCGCGCAGGCGAGCATTCGTACGTCGGACGCGTCGATGCCCCGGTCGTCGAACGCAGCGCGAAGCGCCTTGACGGCGAGTTCCTCATTGAGCTCGGTGGGCTCGCCGTGCTCGTCGAGTGCGTAGTGCCGCTGCCGGATGCCGTTCGCGTCGAGGATGCGGCGGCGGATTCGCTCGGTGACCGCATCGTCGCCACCGAGTCGCGCCGCGATGCCGTCGTTGTCGACGGGATCGCCCGGAAGATACCGGCCGAAACCGGTGAGATACGCCGTCGCAGTCGAGCCCATGGTGATGACCATAGGGCACCGAGCGGGCAGTGGTCCGAAACCTGTTCACAGGGACGTCGGCCGTGTTTCACAACTCGCTTCACACGCCAGCGCGTCGGCGCCGCGCTGCCGTGTACACGCGCTCTGCGATCCACAGCACGACGCCGATCGCCAAGAGGGCGAGCGCGATCCCGTACTGCCCGGCCGGCCGGCCGGAGGTCCACGGGAACACCAGGTAGAGGCATGTGATCGCGCCGATCACCGGCAGTGCCGAGGGCGTGCGGAAGTGCTTGTGCTCGACCGGCTGCCGCCGCAGCACCAGCACGGTCACGTTGACGATCGCGAACACGGTGAGCAGTAGGAGCGAGGTCGTGCCACCGAGCAGGGCGACGATCGAGCCTTCGGCGTCGAGGGAGACGTAGACGATGAGGCCCACAGCCAGCGCACTCGTGAACAGGATCGCCGCCCATGGCGTCTGCCGTCTCGGCGCGACCTTGCCGAGGAACGGCGGCAGCACCTCCTGCCGGCTCATGCCGTAGAGCAGGCGGCTCGCCATCATCATGTTGATGAGTGCCGTGTTGGCGACCGCGAACATCGAGATGAACGGCAGCAGGTCGTTGATCGGGAATCCGGGCGCCGCGGCCTCGACCGCGGTCACGAGCGGCGTCTCGCTGCCGACGAGTTGCCCGATCGGCACGAGCGCGACCACGGTGATCGACACCAGCACGTAGATCACCGCCGCGATGCCGAGCCCGCTCAACATCATCTTCGGGAAGATGCGACTCGGGTCCTTCGTCTCCTCGGCCATGTTGACCGAGTCCTCGAACCCCACCATCGCGAAGAAGGCGAGGGATGTCGCGGTGCTGACCGCAAGCAGCACACCCTTGTCTTCCGGCGTCTCGAAGGCCACGACCCGCGACCAGTCCGCGTTGCCGCCGGCGATCGCCCACATGCCGATCAGGATGACGAGCAGCAGGCCCGACAGCTCCACGAGGGTCAGGAAGACGTTGAGCCACACGCTCTCGCTCACGCCGCGGAGGTTCACCAGCATGATGAGCACGATGAACGCGACCGCGATGAGCATCGTCGTCACCGTGGCATCCGGGATTCCGAAGGCGATCAGGAGATTCGCCGCGAACGCGCGCGAGGCCGTCGACGCCGACGTGATGCCCGAGGTCATCACGATGAAGCACACGATGAAGGTGAAGAAGTGGATGCCGAACGCCTTGTGCGTGTACAGCGCCGCGCCGGCGGCCTGCGGGTACTTGGTGACGAGCTCCAGGTACGAGAACGCGGTCACGGTCGCCACGGCGAACGCGAGGAGGAACGGCAGCCACGCTGCCCCGCCGACCTCCGCGGCGACCTGACCGGTGAGCGCGTAGATGCCCGTGCCGAGGATGTCGCCGACGATGAACAGGAGCAGCAGTCCCGGTCCGAGCACCCGCTTGAGCTGTGGCTGCTCCGGCTCGACGGCCTGTACGACCTTCGTCCAAGACGGGTCGTCGTTCATATCGCACCCCTTTCCCCGAACCCAGCCGACCACATCCGGCCCGCCAGCTCAACCCCTGCGGCGCGCCGAACGCGGCCGAGGGAGGAACCGCACTCAGCCCCGGGGAACTTTTGCTGCAGAGGGCCGACCGACCGGCGTGAGGTCAGGAGTCCTCCGGCGTGAGCATTGCTCGAGCACCGCTCGCCGTCCGGCGGCGCACGAACGGGAGGATCGCCGCGGCGACGAGCGCGATCGCCGCGACGAGAGCGGCGGTGGCGAATCCACCGTCCGAGACCGCAGCGATCGTGCCGAGGATGGCGATGCCGAGCCCGCCGCCGAGCGCGAAGCCGACCTCCTGGATCGCGCCGACCTGGCCGGCGTCGTCGTCGGTGGTCGCGTCGAACAACGCCGTCGCCGCAAGCGTTCCCGCGATGCCGAATCCGAGTCCGACGCACGCCAGTGGCACCGCGACGAGCTCCGGGTCCGTGACGAGCCATGCCATGCCGGCGGCCTGCAGGAGAAGCGCTCCGACCGTGAGTGTCTGTGCGCGCAACCAGCGAAGCGCGATCGGCGCGACCACCCCGCCGATCGCGATCGCCGCCGCCTGGGGCAGGATCGCGAGGCCGGCATCCGCGGCGCTCTGGCCCCTCGTGTCCTGCAGATGCAGGCTCACGAGCAGGACGGACCCGGACGCGACGCCGCTGGCGATGAGCACTCGAACGATGGCGGGGCTGAACCCCTGCAGCCCGAACAGTCGCATATCGATGAGCGGTTCGCTCAGCCGTCGTTGCCTGGCGACGAAGAAGACGAGACTCACGACCGCGATCGCACCGGCCACCGCGGCGGACACCGGCGCCGCGAGCGCCTCGTGCAGCGCGAATGTGAGGGCGCCGAGTGCGACGATCGAGGAGACGATGCTCGGGATGTCCCAGGACTGCGGTCGGGAACTGCGCGAGTCCGGGACCAACCAGAACGCGAGAACCCCGGCGAGCACCGCAAGCGGCACGCTCCCCAGCAGCAGCCAGCGCCACCCTGGTCCGTCCGAGAGCAGCCCGCCGATCACAGGACCGAGCGCGCTTCCCACGCCGAACGTCGCCGTCCACAGCCCGTACGCCATCACGCGCTCCCTGGCCTGGTAGTTGGCGCCGATGGTGGCGACCACCCCCGCGACGACGAACGCTTCGGCGACACCGAGCAGCCCGCGGATGACGATGAGCAGGGTCCCGTTGTCCGCGAGGCCTCCGACCGCGTTGAGCACCGCGAATCCCGCGAGGCCGATGAGGACGATCCGCTTCCGACCGAACGCGTCGCCGATCCGCGCGGCGACGATGAGGGTTGCGGCCAGCGAGAGCGAGTAGATGTCGACGAACCAGAGCCCCTCGGTGTCGGTGAAGGCCAGGTCGGCACGTATTCGGGGAAGGGCGGTGGAGACGCTGCTGATCGCGAGCGCGCCGATGAGGATTCCCAGGAGCAGTGGGACCATCGCGAGCCAGAGGCGGAGGGTCGAGCGCGAATCGATGATGGCGGTTGGTGAGGTCACATCACGAGTCTGTAAACTACAGACAGAAGGTGCAAGTACCGACAGAAATGTCACGTACTTACCGATTGGATACTGTCAAAGCCGACAGGAGGGAGCTCTCCATGAGAGAGAAGACGGAACGGATCGTCCGCGAGTGGTCCGATTCGTGTGACGCTGAGGTGTCGATCGCCGTGCTCGGCGGGGCCTGGAAGCCGAGCATCCTCACTCTCCTCGGCGAGCACGAGGTGCTGCGGTTCGGGGAACTCGGCCGGCTCCTTCAGGATCCGACGTCACGCGTGCTCACCCGCCAGCTGCGGGAGCTCGAGGAGGACGGCCTCATCACGCGCATGGTGTACCGTCAGGTGCCGCCGAAGGTCGAGTACCGGCTGAGCGAACTCGGAGTCAGCGCGACGCCGCTGCTCGGCGAGTTGACACGCTGGGGCACGCAGTATGCGGAACAGCAGCGCTCGTCGCCCGACCGGGTTTCGAGCCCGTCGGAATGACGGGATAACGCCGCAGCACCCAGAGTGCCATCTAGACTCGGCGAGGTGAGCGAGCGTCCCGTCTTCCGCCTCCCGTTCAAGTTCGAGGAATCTCTCACCGAACGCCTCCGGCTCCGCACCATGCGTGAGGCGGACCTCGGTGACATCCTCGCCTACCAGTCCCGCGCCGACGTCTGCGAGTACCTCCTCTACGAGCCTCGCGATCGCGAGACACTCGCCGCCAGGATCGCGAAATGGTCGGAACAGTCGACCCTCGCATCCGATGGCGACTTCCTCGAACTCGCGGTCGAACACCGGAGTGATGCGCGCGTGATCGGCGACCTCTACTTCATGCTCGAGCGTGCCGAACACGGCTGCGCCGCGATCGGCTGGGCATTCCACCCCGGGTATTCCGGTCAGGGGTACGCCACCGAGGCTGCGATGCAGGTGCTTCGGCTGGGATTCGACTCGATCGGCCTGCATCGCATCGTCGCCGAGGTGGATCCCCTGAATGCGGCATCCGTCGCGCTCTGCCGTCGACTCGGAATGCGCAAGGAGGCGCACCTGGTCGGGAACATCTGGTTCAAGGGCCGCTGGGCCGACACGGATGTCTACGCACTGGCCGAGACCGAGTGGCGTGACCGGCCCGACGCAACGCCACCGCCGTCCGCTTGATCACCGTCGAGTCATATGGGGCACGATCGCGACTCGCGTTGACGCTCCCGCGTTCAGCACTCGGGTGACACTTCACAGTGGGCGACGGCCTCGTTCGCCGAAGTGCTGCCGACAGCGTGCCTGGTACGACTCGATCCCGCCCACATGCTCGGCGGTCGCGACGCGAGCGTCCGCGACGTCGTCGGCGAGGACCCGCTGATGGAACGCGGCATCCTGCCCGCAGACGGCGCACACGGCTGTGAGCTTCGTCACATCCTCGGCGAGCGCCATGAGCGATGGAAGCGGCTCGAAGGGGCGGCCGTCGAACGTCACGCAGAGACCGGCGACGACGACCGACATTCCGGTGAGCACCAGTCTGCTCACCGCCGGGACGAGCTCCGTCCCGAAGAACTGCGCCTCATCGATCGCGAGCAGGTCCAGCTCGCGATCGCCGACCAGCTTTACCAGCGAGCCGACGTCGGGCACTGATCGGGACGCGATGCTGAGCCCCGAATGCGAGGCCACTCGGCCCGCGGCGTGCCGATCGTCAAGCGCGTGGTTGACGACCTCGACGGCGAGTCCGGCGAGTTGCGCGCGGCGCACGCGCCGCAGCAACTCCTCGGACTTACCGGCGAACATCGGGCCGCAGACCACCTGCAGGCGGCCGTTCGGGATGCTGCGCATGGAGAGAGCCTACGAGGTCGTCATCAGGTGGAGAAGACCGGATGCCCCGGGCCCGTCGCTCTCCGACCGACGGCGTCGGCCCGTCGCGGAGTGAGTGGATGCCGCGCGGCATCCACTCACCCAGCGGGCGTCAGCGCGTCAGTCGAACCCGAGCCCGTGGCCGAACGGGTACAGCACGCCCGTCCGGTCCGCCGTCGGGATCGTGACGGGCAACTTGCCGACCGGTTCGTTCTCGCCGAAGAGCACACGCGTGAGCGACTCGAGCGACGCCGCCGTGTAGCCGTAGGTCGCGAGTGCCGTCGGCACGTTCGTCATGACCGAGATGTCGTACGGGTTGCGCATCGCCGACACGACTACCGGCGTGCCGCTTGCCAGGAGCGCCTGCACGAAGGCCTGCTGGGCTGCGGCCGACGCGGTCGGCAGCCCGGTCGTCGCCGAGACGTTCGACGCGTTGTTCGTCGAGACCACGACGAGGTCGTGGTTCGCAGCGGCCGCGGCGACCTCGGCAATCACGGCCGCACTCGGCGTGAGCCCCGTTTCGCGCACCGTGACGCTCTGCCCGCGGGCGGCGATCGCGCCTCCGAGGGTCGACGTCGTCGCGACGCCCCAGCCCGTGACGAGCACGTCGCGCGGCTCGGTCGAGAGCGGCAGCACGCCGGCGTCGTTCTTGAGGAGCGTGGTCGTGTCGTCGGAGATCGTCTGCGCGTCGGCGACGTGCGCGGGTGCGCCGACGATCGCGGCCGCGGCATCGGCATCGACGAACGGGTCCTCGAAGAGGTCGCGCTGCAGCTTGAGCCGCAAGACACGGTACACCGACTCGTCGAGCCGCTTCTCGGAGATCTCGCCGCTCCGCACAGCGCTCAGCACGGCGTTGAAGGCGACATCCATCTGGGGTGGGAGCACGAGCATGTCGGCGCCCGCCTTGAACGCCGCGACGGGCGCGACGTTCGGCGGATAGGTGCTCGTGGCACCCTGCATGTCGAGCGCGTCGGTGACGATGAGCCCGTCGTAGCCGAGCTCTTCGCGCAAGAGGCCCGTGAGGATCGGCTCCGACATCGTGGCGGGGGCGCCGCTCGGGTCGATCGAGCGCAACACGACGTGCGCGGTCATGATCGTGTCGACGCCTTCGGCGATCGCGGCCCGGAACGGCGGCAGGTCGATGGCCTCCAGCTGCTCGCGCGTGTGCGTCACCTCGGGGAGTCCGAAGTGGCTGTCGGTCGCCGTGTCGCCGTGGCCCGGGAAATGCTTCGCGGCGGCCGCGACGCCGCCGTCGTGGAAGCCGTCGACCTCGGCGGCGACGAGCTCGGCGACGAGCTGCGGGTCTTCGCCGATCGAGCGGATGCCGATGACCGGGTTGGCCGGGTTGACGTTGACGTCGGCGACCGGCGCGTAGTCCTGGTTGATGCCGACCGCGGCGAGCTCGGTGCCGATCACCTCGGCCGAGCGGTGCGCGTGCTCCGCCGAGCGACTCGCGCCGAGGGGCATCTGCCCGGGCATCTGCGTCGCCGGAGCGCCGAACCGGGCGACGAGGGCGCCGCCCTCCTGGTCGGTCGAGATGAGCAGGGGGATGCCGGCCGGCTGGTCGGTCGCCGCTGTCTGCAGCCCGTTCGAGAGCGTCGCGATCTGGGTCGGCGTGCCGAAGTTGTCGGGCCCGCGGGTCGTGAAGTAGATGACGCCGCCGGGCTTGTACTTGTCGATGACCTGCGCTGGAGTATCGACGCCGTACAGCCGCCGGTTGTTCGCGGCAGCGGTGGCAGTCACAGCCGTGGCGTCGCGCCCGTACACCTCGACGACGAAGAGCTGACCCACCTTCTCTTCAACGCTCATGTGCTGGAGCATGCTCACGATCCGCCCGCGGAACGGAGCGTCGTCCGAGTTCCCCGGGCCTGCGGCCGTGGCTGGAGTCACCGCGAATCCCAGCATGCCCATGACGGCGGCGGCCGTGATCAACGACCTCCTGCCGATTCCGTGTGTCATGTCGACCTCCTTGTCGCACACCGGCCATTGTGACCGTCTCCGCGGATGGTATCGAGTGGCTCGTGTCCGTGTCACCCCTTCTGGGGTCAAGTGGATGTACTCGGGCCATCGAGCACGAAGCCCTCGACCTTTCCGGACTTTCTGGTCGGGCTGACGGGATCTGAACCTGAGACCCCTTGGAGGATCCGGGCCGCTGCCTGATTCGGATTCACGCGCAGTCCTCGCATTAGTCGGGCATGCGAAGGTCGCGGCCTGACGTGGGTGACCGGTTCGGCGCTCCCGTCACCACTGTCACCTGGCTGCGACGTTGAGTTCCACGGCCTCAGCTACGAGCGCCTTGACCGCCGCTTCGTCCACGCGGTCTCCATCGAAGTAGTCGATGGCTCGAACGACTTTGCTGTCCAGCCGGGTGTTGAAGAGATCGCTGCTTTCCATGCGGGCACCCTTCGCGAACGTCAGCCTTACAGCGCTCTTGAGCACGTCGACGAAGCAGACGTCTCCGTCATGCGTCCAAAACGGAACTCCCTCCGGTTTAGAGGGCTTCTTGTACTTGACCGCCTCGACGGCAGCCGGGTCGGCGGCCATGATCGCAGCTCGAAGCGCGACGAGCACGTCCTGCTTCCAGCCGCTCTGCTGCGCGATGATGTCGTCGATCTGCTCGGAATCGGACTTGTCACTCATGCGCGAATACTTGCGAAGAGAGCTGGCGAAGTCAACAGCCGAAGTCGGTCGCCAACAGGCGTGGCAGGCTCCCACACCGACGGACCGCGTCGGCCTTGTGCGGAGATCGGCGTACTGCGTCAGCGCGCCCATTGGATCGCTGCGTGGACCCGAGCACTGCAAGATCGACGCTCGGCATGAGAGGATCAGTCTCTCTTAACCGCAGAAGTCCCGGAAACCCTCAGGTTTCCGGGACTTTCTGGTCGGGCTGACAGGATTTGAACCTACGACCCCTTGAAGGCTGCAGCCTTAACTCGGTTTTCACCGAATGTCTCCGAAAACTTGCGGATTCCCTTGTGTTTACAGGGAACCGGGCGGTTCGCTAACTCCGATTCTACCCGGTCGTCGGGGGTCTCTCACGGGTCAATCTGATGGGTAAATGATGGGAAGCCGATGCCCGCCGTATCGTCGCCACCGCCAAACCGAACTCCCATCAGGCGTCACAAGGGAATCCCTCAGCGGGCGTATGCTCGAGGAGCTACTCGAGTGGCGAATGCGATCCGGATGTGGTCGAGGTGCTCCCGCGGAGTCACCGCGGTGACGATGGTCCGCTCGTCCATCACCCACCCGATGGCATACACGATCGGGTCCGTGTCGATCTCGGCGGCGGGGCGCTTGGCGCCGTTGATCCATGCATGGGCAACGGGATGGACCGCCGGCTCGCGGACGCTCCAGAGACAATACGTGACCGGGCCATCGTCGAGGCCGAGCGCCTCACGGTACTGATTCATCAGGATGTAGTTGGTGTGCTCGACGAGTTGGCTTTGTACGGTCGCATCCGCCGAAGCGTCGCGGCTCCAGGACGTTCGGCAGATCAGACCCAATCGTTCTTGAACACCCGGCCTCACCGACGACTCCGGTCGAGGATGTGTCGCGCATTGCCGCTACCCTCAGCTCATGGCATTAGAGAACGAGGGCTACGTCCTCGACCTCTGCGATGAGGCGCTGGGATCGAAGGGCAGAAGGCAGCACACCTTCGAGTGGCTGAAGGGTGACCCTTCACCTAAGACGGGCCGTCGCAAGGCTCTTCCGGTGGATGCGTACTATCCGTCGTTGCGGCTTGTGGTGGAGTTCCATGAGAAGCAGCACACCGAAGCTGTCAAGCACTTCGACAAGCCGGAGGTGCTCACCGTCTCGGGAGCGCACCGCGGGATTCAGCGTCGGCTCTACGATGACCGACGCCGCGAACTCATCCCCGCTCGAGGCTTGTCCCTCGTCATCATCCCCATGACCGACTTCACGGTTCGCGGACGGTTCATCGTGAAGCACCGCGAGGCGGATCTTGCGGTGGTTCGTGACGCACTGGCTGCTCACCTCTGAGCAACCCGCTACGTACAGCGACTTGACCGATAGCGGCCTACGCAGACCGCTCCAAAGAAAGGTGATGCATCTGATGGCTGACGGCACTGGCGCGGTCGAGATTCACGCGATCAGTAAGCGACGATTCGACGCCTACGTGGTTTGGGCGCGAGGAGTGGGACCGCTGCCTCCGATCACGGAGGTCGAGTGGCTGGAGGTCAAACCAGCGAAGGTGCTGGCGACCGTCTTCGTGGACCTCACGGACAGGGACCTCAACAGCGCGGTGCTGGCACCTGACCTCGCGGGCAAGTATCGCGCCGTCGAGACGCTGCAAAGCCACACGAACATCCCTGATGCAGTCAACGGCACAGCCGAGAGCATGGTTCGCGTCCTGAAGAACTACAACAACGCACGAACCCAGGGTGATGAGAAGCCGTCTGCGGACTTCTTCGCGAAGGTGGTGAAGGAGAGCAAGCTTCACACTCGCTTCAAGTACCTTCGTGACAGTCCGAGCGCCGTGGCCGCGAAACGACTGATCGAAATAGCGATGCGTTGGTATGACAACCAAGACGGCTCGTACGTCGAGCAGTTCCAAACGACTGGGTTCGATCCTCGCGTCTGGGAGCTTTACCTCTGGGCCATGCTCCGTGAAGCAGGGTACAGAGTCGAGCAGCCGAAGCCCGCGCCCGACTTCCTGGCTCGCGGCATCCTCGGCGACTTCTACATCGAGGCCACCACAGCCAACCCGCCGCCGCCAAACCTGGTCGTCCCGCTCCCCGAGACGGCGGAGGCCATCCACGACTACATCCACAACTACCTGCCAACCCGCTTCTCCGGACCGCTCTGGGCGAAGCTTCAGAAGCGATACTGGGAGCGTGAGGGTGTCCAGGACATTCCCTTCGTCATCGCGGTCCAGGACTTTCACCAAGACCTGTCCATGACCTGGAGCCAGTCGGCTTTGTTCGAGTACCTGTACGGCGTGCGTATCGAAGAGGTCGAGTCTGATGGCAAGGTCCAAAAGGTCGAGGTGCCAGTAACGGATCTTGAGTGGGGTGACAAGCGACTGCCGTCAGGCTTCTTCAAGTTGCCGGACTCGGAGCACATCAGCGCGGTCGCGTTCAACGCTGCCGGAACGCTGACGAAGTTCAACCGCATTGGGATCGCGGCGGGCATGGGAGAACCGAACGTCACCGCTCGCCATGAGGGACGACGCTTCGCGAACGACAACACCGGAGTGGAGGAGGAGTTCTCGCAGGTAGTCAGCGAAGACTACGAAGAGGACTGGATCGACGGTCTGACCGTCTTTCACAATCCGAACGCACTCCGCCCGCTTCCCTTCGAGGCTCTGCCGGGAGCAGCACATGTATTCGAGGAGGATGGTCTGCACCGTCAGTTCTTCCCTGCCGGCCATCTGGTCACAAGTACCACCACTCTCACCGTCAAGAACGGCTCGGGGCCTACGACTTCGGTCGCGGCCCACTGAAATCCCCACCGCGGCAAGGTCAATGCGGTGGGGTCTGACTGTGGGAGTCCAGTCTGGCGTTCTATATCAGTGAGCGACCACCACCTCCATGACGTGCCTACGAAGGGAAGACGGGTCGGCCTCGTGAAAGCTGACACCGCTACCGCTCGCCTCAGAGCAACCAGGGATGGTAATCGCATGACCTACTGGCAGACCGTGCCTCCGGCTTACAGCGCTCGCCTGGAAGAGCTTGCTCAGGCGCTACTCGCATGTCGCGACGCGTTTCACGAAACGGCCGACACCTTCCACTGGGAACCAGCGTCGGGATCGGGTGCGGCGGCCGCTGCCGTGACCTTGCCTGCACCAGACCCAGCGATCGCCAACCCGACCGGCGAGACGGGTCATCGCCTCATTGCAGAGGTCATACAGATCTTTCTCTTCGGAGCTGCGGCTCATATGGGAGGGCTGGCGAGCCTGCTCAGGGCCGGAGAGGTCATCTCGTCTCCTCCCCTGATCCTTCGCGCGATCATCGAGAACTGCGCCCACGCGGTATGGGTATTGGGTGACGATCCTGACGAGCCAGCCGAAGATCGTCTCGCTCGCGTCTACCTCGAAGAACTTAAGAGCGCCGAGGAGGCGAAGAAGAACTCGGGTCGCCTTCGCGGCAAGGACGATCCGACATACAAGCGAACTGAGACCGCGTACAAGAAGCTCAAGGCACAGATTCTCGAGCGCTTTTCGGGGTCAACGAAGGCAGAGCTTGGCAATGGCGTACTACGCGCCCAGCAACTCCCCGGTCTCGAAGACGCGGTGAAGTGGATGTACGAACTCACCGAGTCGTTTGGTGGAACGATCGATGCCACCACGGCCTCCGGCATGTACGGTCTTCTCTCCAACCTCACGCATCCCACCTTGTACCCGGTTCGGGAGCAGCGAAGATGGGTCGAAGACCCTGCAACCGGTCATCACAAGGCACAGATCCTCGTCAGAATCGAGTCAGTCGAGAACGATGTGGGAGCGGCGCTTGCCGCCTTCTACAACGCCCTCAATTACGTGACCGCATACTTCGGTTGGCCCGAAACGGCGTTGAAAGGCCTGCAGGCCAAGATCGACGCGATCATTCCAGACTTCTTTCGGTGAACGCGAGCCGCACTCCTCAGGAGGGAGGCTCGACGCTCGCGCCGTAGCTGACACACGGGATCAGGGTTGCCGTATCCAGCGCCCAGCCGAGCCACGGCAGATCCGGCCCCTCCGGCCCGAAGGTGAACTGGATATCCAGCCACCCGAAGTTGACCTGATGGTGATGAAGAAGGGGTGGTGAACAACCGTTCCCGGCTAAACGTGCAAATCCGTCCAGCCGGTCACGTTTGCCCCTCGGCGGCGTCGATGACAGCCGCGAACTCAGCGTTGCTAAGAACCGTCAGCCCAAACTGCTCCGCCTTGCTCTGCACGGCTTTGTCGCCGGTGACGACCACCCACTCCGGCGCAATCAGGTAGAGGTCGTCCCGCTCGCGGCCATCGAGCGCGCACGCTACAACGAGCGGGTCGGCGGCGCCGTGGTTGGCGTAGAGATCGACGAGGTTCTTGTCGCGAGCGGGCACCGTCGACATGACCTCGATGAGCCAGCCGAGGACCTCCGAAGTCGTCGGGTATAGATTTCTCCGCAATGCAACGATGTCGGGGAATCTCTCTGCCTCGCGGCGCACCTCACTCGGAATAGCGACGTGTTCTCCAAAGGGCTTCTACCGCTACACCTTCAAGCCCGCCGCGCGTCGGGCAGGGTTCCCGGAACTGCACCTGCACGAGCTTCGCCACACGTTCGCGACGCTGGCGCTGGAGAGCAAGGCGCTCGACATGCACGAACTCAGCCGAGCGATGGGCCACGCCAGCTACGAGATCGCCGACCGGGTCTACGCGCACCTGCGCAAGAAGGACTACAGCTCGCACCGCGCCCGGTTCTCTGCCCACGTCGCGGCGGCCAGAGCTACTCCCCCGCAGCAAGTACGCCTTCGTGCGGCTGGCGACCGGTAACACGGTTCACCACTACGGTGGTCCTCGTGGACCTGACGAGAAAACTCGAACTCCTCGACCAACAGATATCCGATGCCAACGGCGGCTATCCTGAGGATTTCGATAAGTGGTTGAAGCGAACAGACGTGGTCGTCCGCCAGATCTTCGGCGACGACAGTCCCATGTACAGGAGCTTCACCGCAATCGCGTTCGGTCCGTCGATTTGGTTTGACGGGATGGATACAAGCGGATATCAGCCTGCTGGAGTCACCGAGACCGTCGCCCTTCTCGAAGCCGCCAAGCTTGAAGTCGAAATCTCGGAAGAAGCTTCAGAGAGACCTATTCCCGCAGCGGATCAATCAGAGGCGTCAGATCGGGTCTTCATAGTTCATGGCCAGGATGATGCTCGCAAGTTTGAGCTTTCATCCTTCTTGCAGAATCTGACGGGCGCGCAGCCAGTAATCCTGCACCAGCAGGCCAACAAGGGGCAGGTGTTGATCGAAAAGTTCGAGTCAAGCGCTGCATCCGTTGGATTTGCAGTGGTCCTCCTGACCGGTGACGACGTTGGACGTCCGAAGTCTCTCGATCCTGAGGACGATCAGTCGCGTGCACGCCAGAACGTCGTGTTCGAGATGGGGTTCTTCTTTGGTTTGCTCGGACGGACGCGAGTCGCGGTCCTATACGACGATGGGGTTGAACTTCCGAGCGATATCAACGGAATCGTATACATCCCGATCGACCCGGCGGGCGGCTGGAAGTCCAAGCTCGCGGTTGAGCTGGACGGGGTCGACATCAGCGTCGACTGGTCGGCCATCGGTCGCAGCTAGTCGCTTCCAACCCACCGCAGCCAGTCCCGCGGCTTTCCTTCTGCGATAGCGAAAGGCGCTGGGATAGTGACAGGCGGCTACTCGGGGTCGCTCTGAACGAGGCTCTCGCCTTCAACGGCCTCTCTCCAGAGACTTACCGACCGTGAACTCTCCACCTCCTGCGATGTAGCGGCTTCAAACGGATCACCAATCGCTACAACGCTCTCTCGCTCTGCAATCGGAGCAGGTTCACCCGCACCTCGCCGAAGGGTTTCCACCTGCCTTACATACTTCGGCGGGCTCATAAGCGAGCCAAGAAGGTTGTTCCCAGTTCCTCCAACGTTGACTTCGTGCGAGCGGAAGGTCTGGGCGACCGTGAGGTGCTCCGCCACCTCAGCAGCTTTCAAGACGATCTTGATCCTCGAGATTGAGCCAAGTATGTTGCCCGTCTCTGGATCGGTGATGTCGACGGTTCTCGGATCAAGCACTTTGAAGAACATCCCGGGCTCCACACCGTCTGCGACTCCCCGGTTGAGAATTACTTCCCGGTCGCTGACGATCTGCGCAACTTGGCCACGAATTGCCTTTGCCAATTACTTCTCAACTCCTAGCCTTCGAGCCAGCTCGGCTCGCTCCTTGATCTGGGTCAGAACGCGTTCAGTTACGCCTGGCTCGATTTTGTCCCATTCACTCACTGAATTGACCAGCTGAGCGAGTGTTCTGTCGAGCTCGGATTGAACCACTTGCAGGCCCATACGAACTTGATTCAATTCTCCACTCTCCATCAGCTGCGCCACGGCGGTGCGGGAACTCGCAACCGAGCGTGTGGTATCCGCGAGCGATGAGACTGCAAACTCAGCGTGAGTCTTGTTGCTTGGGGTTTCAGGCATCGGTTGGAGGACGAGCCCCAAGAGCGCACCTGCGACCAAGTAGGCGGCGGAGCTGATCCACGCTGGAGCGCCAGCGGGGAGAATCGCTACCACTAGAACGGTTACAACAACCACGACAACCGCGCCGAGGAACTTCCAGCCGAGGGGTATGAAGAACCGTCCGACCCTCAACGAGAAGCGCGGGGTGCCGGTAGCCTCAGGACTCTCACTGACGACGGGTGCCGATGCAGCTTCAGGCGGCGAAGCCTCTGTCATTCACACATCATGGCAGAAATCACCGATGCTCTCGCTTAAGGAGGGCTTTCGGAGGGGTTGGGCATTCCAGACATGAAGAAGGCCCCGGCGGATCTTGCGATCTACCGGGGCTTCTCTGGTCGGGCTGACAGGATTTGAACCTGCGACCCCTTGACCCCCAGTCAAGTGCGCTACCAAGCTGCGCCACAGCCCGATGCCACCGGATTTCTCCGAAGACAACTTGACCATCATAGCGGCATCCGAAGGGGTGCTCGTGACACACGGGCGTCTACGGGGCATCCGTTCGGTGCGAATTCGGCCGCCGCCCACACGCAGGCAGGCGCGAAGTCAGATGTACTTCCGCACCTCGTCCATGAACGCCACCGGGTCATCCACCCAGATGCGCAGTGCCGTCACCGACTGCTCACCGCCGGCCCTGCCGTGTCCGGGCAGCTTCACGACCGTCGGCCCCTCGAGTTCGATCTCGAGATTCGTCTCGTCGGTCATGCGCAGCATGAGGGTGCGAGCGGCATCCGTCTCGACGATCTTCGGCGACTTGGGCTCATCCACTCGGAGGTTGCGCGCGACCGACGCGATGTCGTCCCAGCTGAGCGCGATGTCGAGCTCGAGACCGCCGCGCACGCGAATGCCGTCGGGGCCGACGGTGTGCGGCCGCATGAGATATGCGCACAGCAGCCCGAACATCCAGGTGAGCCCCCAGATGCCGAGCACGAGCAGCGTGATGCGCACGGCGGGCCAGCGATGCACGATGAGGTCGAAGATCGGGATCTCGACGGCCGAGAGCACGATGAAGATCATGAGGATCGTCAGCACCGGCTTGTGGAAGCCGAACCCCTTCGCGCCGGGCGCGATCGCCGGGCGCCGTGCGACGAACCGGCCGATGCTCGCATAGATGCTGAGCTCCATGAGCAGCGCACGCTTCAGGAACCAGCCGATGCGCTGCCAGAGGGATGCCTCGGCGCGCGCCGAGGTCGCGGTGCTCACTCCCCCACCGCCGCCCGTGCCTCGCCGACCGCCCGGCGCTGCTCGTCGGCTTCGATGAGCTCGCGCAGACGCCCGGCGATCGCCTCGACGCCCCGCAGCAGCGCATCACGATCGGCGGGCGCGACGGCGCCGAGCAGTTCGGCTGAGAGTTCGGCGTGGTCGCGCTGCATGTCGCGCATGAACTCCTCAGCGGATGCCGCGAGCGACACGATGATCGCCCGCCGATCACTCGGGTGCGGTGTACGCGCGACGTACCCGCCGGCCTCGAGCGCGTCGACGAGACCGGTGATGTTGCGCGGACTCACCTCGAGCCGGGTCGCGAGCGCGTGCTGCGTCGACGGGCCGGTGGCGGCGAGCTCCCAGAGCACGCGCACGCGTGAGGGGGTCAGCGGCGTGCCATCGAACGCGTGGGCCATGTCCTTCTGGAAGAGCTCGCTGACCTCGAGCAGCCGGTCGAGCACGGTGATCTCGGGAGTCATATCATGATGATACTGCATTGTTACCTATATTCACGACTTGTGTGGTCGAACGCCCCGCAACCGCTGCGGATGTCAGTGGTCGGCGCTACATTCGAATCGTGATCACCGACGTGACCGAAGACCTCGAGCCGCTCCGGCTCCGGGTCGCCCCTGCGAGCGAAGTTCCGTTCACCGATGTCGAAGCCGTCTTCGGCACTCGTGGCGATCCTGCGCACTGCTGGTGCCAGTGGTACAAGATCCCGGGCAGCGACTGGCGCCGGTTCGGCGACGACGGGCTGCGCGACCGGCTGCAAGAGCAGTTGAACGCGTCGGGCATCGGGCGCGGGCTCATCGCCTACGACGGCGAGACGCCGGTCGGCTGGTGCGCCGTCGAACCTCGCACCGACCTCCCCAGGGTTCGCCTGAGCACCATCGTCAAGGGCGGCACCGAGCATCCCGATTTCGATGACACCGCCGTCTGGGCGGTCTCCTGCTTCGTCGTGCCCCGCAACCACCGGGGCCGCGGCGTCGCTCGCGCTCTCGCCGAGGCGGCGGTCGACTTCGCCCGAGCAGGCGGCGCCCGCGTCGTCGAGGCCTATGCCGTCGACCCGAAGATCCGCGCGAAGGTCTCGGCCGACGCGCTCTTCCACGGCACCGTCTCGATGTTCACCCATGCGGGCTTCACCGAGGTCTCACGACCCCGGCCCGACCGCGCGATCATGCAGGTCGAGCTGGCCGGCTGAGCCGGACGCACCGATACCGAACCCCGTTGCAGGGCATTAGCCCGAGAGCCAGTCACGCTCGGCGCGGCAAAGGTCGTGCACCGCGGGGCCGAGATCGGAGAGTCGCGCGGCGGCATGTCGATCGGCGGCGTCCGCGAGTCGCTCGACCACGATGCTCTGCCCGGTGCCGACTGCGCCGGGGGCCGAACTTCGCAAGTACTCGGCGAACAGCAGCTGATCCCGATGATCGCCGAGCACGTCCTGAACGCCCTGTCCGGCGGCCGCGAGCCGCGACGCCGGTGCACCGAAGGTCGCACCGGGGTCATCTGCAATCGCCTCCGCGGCGTAGCGGAGGCGGCGAGCGGCCCTCCGCGCAGCATGCAACTGCGCCGGAGTGCTGGTCGCCTCCACTCCTGACGCCCGTTTCGCGGCCCGCCGCGCTTCGCGCCCGAGGAGTGCACCGAGGACGGGCCGAGCTTCCGCACCTGCCAGTCTGGCTACGGCTGCGTCGGTGAGCAGTTCGTCGAGCGCAGCGCGACGCCGAGCGGCGCCCGGCCGTCGCTGGTGTTCGACGAATCGCCCGTGCGCGAGTTGATGGGATGTGGTCACGTCCGCGACGATTCCGGCGCTGACCTGCACCAGCGCCGCGGAATCGAGGCCCCCCGACGTCGCTGCGTCGTGCAGGGCCTCCTGCGCCACGAGGAGCCGGACCTCGAGGTCGCGCACCCTGCCGAGCCTCCGGCCGAGCGTTCGATACCGACGGCGTACCTCATCGACCTGCGAGGCGTCGAACAACGATCCGTACACGGCGAGCACGCTGCGAAGCCGCCGCACGGTGGTACGCAAACGATGCACCGCATCCGGCTCGTCGGCAATGGCCGCCGGCTCGATCTCATCGAGGCGGACTCCGATCGCGCGCATTGCCGCCAGCACCACCGCACCGGCACCGTCGTGGTCGCCCGCGTCGTCGAGAGCCATGGGGCCATCGTATGCGCCCCGCGATCGCCGCGGTTCAGTCGGCGTCGATGCGCACGCGCTTCACGCGCGACGACTCCCCGCGCAGAATGTGCACGCGACTCCGCGGCACCCCGAAGTGGGTTGCGAGGGCTGCGACGACGCCGACGTTCGCGGCGCCGTCGACCGCACGTTCACGCACGAAGACGGTCAGCGAGGCGGCCGGGTCGCCCTCGAGCGCCTCCACGAGCGGCCCCTTGCGACTGCCGGGCTTCACCCGGATCGTGACGTCCATCACATCCTCGCGCCGCCGGATGGACCGCGAACGCCCGAGTCGCTCCCCTCGCGGGAGCAACTCGGGCGTCGCGACATCCGTGACCTACTTCGAGCGGTCGCGCTTCTCGCGCACCCGCATGTTGATGACGATCGGCGAGCCCTCGAAGCCGTAGATCTCGCGCAGGCGCCGCTGGATGAACCGGCGGTAGCCCGGGTCGAGGAACCCGGTCGTGAAGAGCACGAATGTCGGCGGGCGGCTGGCCGCCTGGGTGCCGAACAGCACGCGGGGCTGCTTGCCACCGCGAACCGGGTGCGGGTGCTCCTGCGTGAGCTCCGTGAGGAACGCGTTGAACTTGCCCGTCGGAATACGGGTGTCCCACGACTCGAGTGCCGTCTCGAGCGCCGGAACGAGCTTCTCGAGGTGACGGCCGGTCTTGGCCGAGATGTTGACGCGAGGCGCCCACGCGACGTGGTGCAGGTCCTGCTCGATCTCGCGCTCGAGGTACCGGCGGCGTTCGTCGTCGAGCAGGTCCCACTTGTTGTAGGCGAGCACGAGCGCGCGGCCCGACTCGAGCACGAGGTCGATGATGCGCACGTCTTGTTCGGAGATCGGCACCGAGACGTCGAGGAGCACGACGGCGACCTCGGCCTTCTCGAGCGCGGCCTGGGTGCGGAGCGAGGCGTAGAAGTCGGCGCCCTGCTGCAGGTGCACGCGACGACGGATGCCGGCGGTGTCGACGAACCGCCAGATCTTGCCGCCGAGCTCGATCTGCTCGTCGACGGGATCGCGCGTGGTGCCGGCGAGCTCGTTCACGACGACGCGCTCTTCGCCCGCCGACTTGTTGAGCAAGCTCGACTTGCCGACGTTCGGGCGACCGAGGATCGCGACGCGGCGGGGGCCGCCGAACTCGTCCTTCGCGACCGCAGAGACCTGCGGCAGCACCTTGAAGACCGACTCGAGCATGTCGGCGACGCCGCGACCGTGCAGTGCCGAGACCGGGTAGGGCTCGCCGAGGCCGAGATTCCAGAGCGCTGCGGCTTCGGGCTCCTGACGCGCGTCGTCGACTTTGTTGGCCAGCAGGAAGACGGGCTTCTTCGTCTTGCGGAGCAGGCGAACGACGTGCTCGTCGGTCGAGGTCGCACCGACCGTGGCGTCGACGACGAAGAGCACGACGTCGCAGAGTTCGATGGCGACCTCGGCCTGCAGGGCGACCGAGGCGTCGATGCCCTTCGCGTCGGGCTCCCAACCGCCGGTGTCGACGAGCGTGAAGCGGCGGTCGAGGTACTCGCCCTTGTACGAGACGCGGTCGCGCGTGACACCGGGGGTGTCTTCGACGACGGCCTCGCGGCGGCCGAGGATGCGGTTGACGAGCGCGGACTTGCCGACGTTCGGTCGACCGACGATCGCGATGACGGGCAGCGCGGGGAGGTAGCGGATGCCCTCCTCGCCCTCCTCCGAGAGCTCGAGCACGTCGAGGTCGTCGTCGTCGAGCGCATAGTCGGCGAGCCCCGAGCGCAGCGTGGCTGCGCGCTGCTCGGCGAGCTCGTCGTCGACGCCGGCGAGACGTTCGACGAGGTCGTCGTCGGGAGCGTCGAACTCTTCGCTCTGGTCGGTCATGGTGTCTCCTCTGAAATCTGTGCGCCCCTGGCATCGTGCCCCGGGGCGAGCGCGGGTTGCGCTGCGCGGATCACGCCGATCACCGCATCGACTGTCTGGTCGAAGTCGAGTTCCGTGGAATCGACGGTGGTGACGCCGTCTGCCGCGGTCATGAAGTCCACGACCTTGGAGTCCGCCGCGTCGCGCTTCCGCAGCTGCTCCCCCACAGCTTCGACCGACGATCCGGTCAGCTCTGCGGAGCGCCTGCTCATTCTAACCGCTTCGGATGCTGTGAGGAGTATGCGAACGGGGGCGTCGGGCGCCACCACGGTCGTGATGTCGCGCCCCTCGACGATGATGCCGGGAGCATCGACCGCCGCCATGATCGACCGGAACAGCTCGATGAGGTGACGGCGCACCTCGGGCACCCGGGCGACGGCGCTCACGACGGCGGAGATCTGCGGGTCGCGGATCGCCTCGGTCACGTCGACCTCGCCGACGTGCACGGAGTACCCGGTCGGGTCGGTGCCGATGCGGTAGCCGAAGGAGTCGAGGCACGAGACGACGGATGCCTCGTCGTCGGTGTCGACGCCGGATGCCTCGACGTGCCACGCCAGCGCACGGTACGCGGCGCCCGTGTCGAGGAAGCCGAAGTCGAGTCGGCGTGCGACCTCTTTGGAGACGCTCGACTTTCCGCTGCCTGCCGGACCATCGACGGCCACGACGAACGGGATGACGAGTGACACGTTCAACCTGCAATCCGCCAGCCGCGTGCGGCCAGCTCATCAGTGAGATGCTGCTGCACCTCGGGGAGCACCGAGATCTCGGCGAGGCCGATCTGCGCGCCCGGCGAGTGCTCGAGCCGCAGGTCTTCGATGTTGGCGCCGGCCTCGCCGACGTCGTTGAAGAGCCGGGCGAGCTGGCCGGGCCGGTCGTCGATCATGACGATGAGGCTCGAGTAGCGACGGTCGACGCCGTGCTTGCCGGGCAGCCGTTCGACGCCGGTGTTGCCGCCGAAGAGCTCCTCGGCGATGCGGCGACGGGCGCCCGGGGCATCCATGTTGTCGAGCGCGTCGATGAAGCGGTCGAGGTCGTCGCGGTAGCCGCGGAGGATCTCGGCGACCGGCGCGGAGTTCTGACCGAGGATCTGCACCCAGAGCTCGGGGTCGCTCGCGGCCACCCGCGTGACGTCGCGCACGCCCTGCCCGGCGAGGTTGACCGAGGCGTGCGGGGCGTCGATGAGGCGACGCGCCATGAGGCTCGAGACGACCTGCGGCACGTGCGAGACGAGGGCGACGGCGGCGTCGTGCTGCTCGGGCGTGAGCTCGACGAGCGTGGCACCGAGGTCGAGGATGAGGTCGTCGATCGCCGAGCCGTCTTGATACGAGATACCGCCGTGGGCGGCCACGACCCACGGGCGACCGACGAAGAGGTCGGCGCGGCCCGACATGGGACCGCCGCGTTCGCGCCCGGCCATGGGGTGGGTGCCGATGTAGCGCGAGAGATCCGCGCCACGCGCCTTCAGGTTCTCGTAGACGGCGAGCTTGACGCTCGCGACATCCGTGACGATGGCCTCGGGGTACGCCTCGAGTTCGGCGGCCACGACATCGGCGGTGACATCGGGCGGTACGCACACGACGATGAGCTGCGGGCGGTCACCTGCGGCGGCGGCTCGGCCGGCACCGTAGTCGACCGCGATCGCGAGGTGCGTCGGCGAGGCATCGGCGAGGATCACGTCGACGCCCTTGGCGCGCAGCCCGAGCCCGATGCTCGCGCCGAGCAGGCCCACACCGACCACGCGAACCGGGCCGGTCAGACGTGATTCGGTCACGACTCACCTTCGTTCGGGTCGGCGCCGTCCTCCCGGCCAGCGTCCGCGGCGCGGGAGATGGTGAGCAGCTGGCCCCGCTCCACTTTAGTCAACTCGCGCATCTGACCCGAACGGAGGGTGCCGAGGTTCAGCGGGCCGAAGCTGCGGCGCACGAGGTCGACGACCGGATGCCCCACGGCGTCGAGCATGCGGCGCACGATGCGGTTGCGGCCCGAGTGGAGCGTGAGCTCGACCATCGAGTGCCGGTCGTCGCCCTGCTGCTGCAGGATGCGGGCCTTGTCGGCCTTGATGGGGCCGTCGTCGAGCTCGATGCCGTTCTTCAATTGCTGGATGACCTGCGGCGTGACCCGGCCGGTCACCTTCGCGATGTACGTCTTCGAGACGCCGAACGACGGGTGCGCGAGCACGTGCGCGAGGTCGCCGTCGTTCGTGAGCAGCAGCAGGCCGCTCGTCTCCGCGTCGAGGCGACCGACGTTGAACACCCGTTCCTCGAGGTCGTCGGTGAAGCGGGTGAGGTCGGGGCGGCCCTGCTCGTCGCGCATCGACGAGACGACGCCGCGCGGCTTGTTCAGCATGTAGTAGCGCTTCGCAGGGTCGAGCTGCACGGCGACGCCGTCGACCGCGACGAGGTCGGTCTCGGGGTCGATGCGACGGCCGAGTTCGGTGACGATCTCGCCGTTCACTTCGACGCGGCCCTCGGCGATGTACTGCTCGGAGACCCGCCGGCTCGCGACGCCCGCGGCGGCGAGCACCTTCTGCAGTCGTACGCCCTCAGGGGCGGGTTCGCCGCCCCAGCCGGTTGCGTCAGTCAAAATCGAATCCTTCCTGGCCGTCGTCGAGCAACGGCGAGATGTGGGGCAGCTCGTCGAGCGAGTTGATGCCGAGGTTGGTGAGCAGCAGCTCGGTCGTGCCGTAGAGGATCGCGCCGGTCTCGGGGTCGGTGTCGACCTCGGTGACGAGGCCGCGCCCGAGCAGTGTGCGCACGACCGAGTCGACGTTCACCGCGCGGATCGATGCGACCTGCGAGCGCGAGATGGGCTGCTTGTAGGCGATCACCGAGAGCGTCTCGAGCGCCGCCTGCGAGAGCCTGGTCGACGACTGGGTGAGCACGAAGTCGGCCACGAGGGTGTCGTACTCGGCACGCACGTAGAACCGCCAGCCGCCGCCGACCTCGCGGAGTTCGAACCCGCGACGGATGCTTCGCGGCTCGGGCTCCCCCGCGACATCCGTTCGCGGCTCGCCCGACGCGCCGGCCCCGTCGTAGTCAGCCCGGAGCCGCGCGATCGCGGCGCGCACCTCGGCGACGGGGCGCGCGACGGCTGCCGCGAGCGACACGACGCTCTGCGGCTCATCGGCGATGAAGAGGATCGCCTCGAGCGCGCGGTCGAGGTCGAGTCGGGGCTGGCCGGGCACGTCGAGCGGGGTCACGATCGAGAGCTCGGGGCCGCCGGGCTCCGACTCGTTCGCCGCGTCGGGCTCGTTCACTGCGTCGACGACCTGCTCGTCGGGCACGTCCGTCGCCGCGACATCCGTCTCATTCGTCATAGTCAGCCCCCAGGCTCTCGAGGTTCTCGTCCGACCAGTTCTCGGCCGACCAGCGCAGCGTCAGCTCGCCGAGCGGCTCGAGCTGCTCGAAGCCGATCGCGGCATGGCGATAGAGCTCGAGCACGGCGAGGAATCGTGCGACGACGACTCCCGACTGGCCGACGCCGGCGATGAGCTGACGGAAGGTCACGGGATCGCCGCGGCGGAGCACGGCGACGACGTGCGCGGCCTGCTCGCGGATCGAGACGAGCGGTGCGTGCAGGTGGTCGAGGCCGACGACCGGGATCTCGCGCGGCGTCAGCGCCAGCGTCGCGAGCGCAGCGAAGTCTTCTGCAGACAGGGTCCAGACGAGCTCGGGCGCGCGCCGGCGGAACTTCTCCTCGAGGCGCACGTTGCGGGCGTGCCGCAGCGACTCGCGCTCGAGGTTGCCCGAGAACCAGCGCGCAGCCTCCTTGAAGGCTCGGTACTGCAGCAGGCGTGCGAACAGCAGGTCGCGGGCCTCGAGCAGGGCGACGTCTTCGGCGTCGACGAGCTCGCCCTGCGGAAGGAGACCGGCGACCTTCAGGTCGAGCAGCGTCGCCGCGACGACGAGGAACTCGGAGGCGCGATCGAGCTCCTCTTCGGAATCGAGGCCGCGAAGGTAGGAGATGAACTCATCGGTCACGGCCGACAGCGAGACCTCGGTGATGTCGAGCTCGTGCTTCGTGATGAGCGAGAGCAGCAGGTCGAACGGGCCCTCGAAGTTCGTGAGCGCGACGCGGAAGCCGCCCTCCTCGTTGACCGAGTCATCCGTCCGCGCGTGCGCGTGCTGTCCTTCGGCCGACACCGTCGCGTCGGGCGCGTGCTGTTCGGGGGCCGAAGCCGCCTCAGGCGACCGCGCCACGGAAGACCAGCTCCCTGGCGAGCTGGCGGTACGCCCGCGACGCCTGGTGCTCGGGTGCGAACTCGGTGATCGGCGTGCCGGCCACGCT
This sequence comes from Agromyces cerinus, assembly GCF_016907835.1. Classification (NCBI taxonomy): domain Bacteria; kingdom Bacillati; phylum Actinomycetota; class Actinomycetes; order Micrococcales; family Microbacteriaceae; genus Agromyces; species Agromyces cerinus. The sequence goes on from NZ_JAFBCT010000001.1 coordinate 1,727,014, forward strand.
CGCGTCGGGGAACTTCACGGTGCGGGTGATCACGGTCTCGAGCACCTCGTCGCCGAACGCGTCGACGACGCGCTCGAGCACCTCGCGGGAGTGCAGGGTGCGGGAGTCGTACATCGTCGCGAGGATGCCGTCGAGCTTGATCGCGGGGTTCAGGCGGTCGCGCACCTTGTCGATCGTCTCGATGAGCAGCGCGACGCCGCGCAGTGCGAAGTACTCGCACTCGAGCGGGATGACGACACCGTGGCTGGCCGTCAGCGCGTTCACGGTGAGCAGGCCGAGCGACGGCTGGCAGTCGATGAGGATGACGTCGTAGTCGGCCGAGACGCGGCGCAGCACGCTCGCGAGGATCTGCTCGCGGGCGACCTCGGTGACGAGGTGCACCTCGGCGGCCGAGAGGTCGATGTTCGCGGGGATCACGTCGAGGCCGTCGACGCTCGTCTTCTGGATCACGTCGGCGGGGTCGAGCGTGCGCGAGAGCAGCAGGTCGTAGATCGTCGGCACGTCGTGCGTCGGCACGCCGAGCCCCGCCGAGAGCGCGCCCTGCGGGTCGAAGTCGATCGCGAGCACCCGGCGGCCGTACTCGGCGAGCGTCGCGCCGAGGTTGATCGTGGTGGTCGTCTTGCCGACGCCGCCCTTCTGGTTGCAGAGCGCGATGATGCGTGCCGGGCCATGCGAGGTGAGCGTCGCGGGCTCGGGGAACTCGCGAGCGGGACGACCAGTGGGACCGAGCTCTGGCGGAGTTGCGATTCCGTCCGCTGAGTGGTTCGTCTGGTGCGTCACGTGTCGTCTTCTCTCCTGGGCCGGGCGGGTGCTTGGTCGATTCTAGCGAGCACGCGGGTGGGCCGCGGTGTACATCTCCCGGAGTGTGTCCGCTGTGACGAGCGTGTAGATCTGCGTAGTGGCGACCGAGGAGTGGCCGAGGAGCTCCTGCACGACGCGCACGTCGGCACCGCCCTCGAGCAGATGGGTCGCGAACGAGTGGCGCAGGGTGTGCGGCGAGACGGATGACGCGAGCCCCGCCGTCGCTGCGGCATCGCGGATCGCCTCCCAGGCGGCCTGCCGTGACATCCGCTTGCCGCGCGCGCCGAGGAAGAGCGCGGGCGTCGCCGTGCCGCGAGCGGAGAGCAGTGGGCGGGCACGCACGAGGTAGGCGTCGACCGCCCGCCGTGCGTAGCTGCCGAGCGGCACGATGCGCTGTTTTCCGCCCTTGCCGAAGAGCCGCACGACCTCCTGGTCGACGAGGTCGTCGACGTTCAACGACACGGCCTCGGAGACGCGCGCGCCGGTCGCGTAGAGCACCTCGAGCAGGGCGGTGTCGCGGAGGTCGGTCGGCTCGTCGCCGCCGGCGGCCGCGATGAGCGCCTCGACGTCGTCGACCGGGATCGCCTTCGGCAGCCGCATCGGCAGCTTCGGCGGGCGCAGCTCGCGCGAGACATCCGCTGCTACCAGACCCTCCTCGGCGAGGAAGCGGTGCAGGCCGCGCACGGCCGACAGGACGCGCGCGATCGACGAAGTCGCGAGCGGCGGCACCCGGTCGGCGCCGAGGAACCGCACGAAGTCGCCGAGGTCCTGCTCGGTCGCCGCCGATGGTCCGCCGATGCCCCGGGACGCGAGCCAGTCGGCGTAGATCGCGAGGTCGCGTCGATACGACGAGATCGTGTTCTGCGCGAGCCCCCGCTCCACGGCGAGATGCCGCAGGTAGTCGTCGACGGGGGTTCGCGTCATCGTCGCGGAGGCTCCATACGACCGATGGCCTGCCCGGGCCACGGGGCATCCGCTGCACCGAGGCTCGACCAGCCGCGTGCGCGGCCCGCTGCAGCCGCGAGCACCGCGATCGCCAGCGGGGCGTTGAGGAGGCGTCGATCGAGCACCGCGTCGACGCACTCGTCGAGCGGCACCCATCGGGTCTCCATGTCGGCTTCCTCGCCCTCTCGGGCGAACGGCTCGGCCGTCGCCGACAGCCCGCGCGCCAGGTACACCCGGATCAGCTCGTCGCTGCCGCCGGGCGACGTCGCGAAGTCACTGAGCACCGCCCAGTCGGATGCCTCGAGATCGGCCTCTTCGGCGAGCTCCCGCTTCGCGGCGGCCAGTGGCGGCTCGCCGTCGATGTCGAGGAGCCCGGCGGGGATCTCCCAGTCGCGCACGCGCACGGGGTGCCGGTACTGCTTGATCAGCAGCACGTTGTCGTCGTCGTCGATCGCGAGCACGCCGACGGCGCCGGTGTGATCCATGTACTCGCGCACGATGGTCTCGCCGCCGAACTCGAACGCGTCGCGACGGATGTCCCACACACGACCCTCGAAGACCCGATCGCTCGAGACGACGGGCACCTCGACCCGCTCATCGGCGAGCGGCTCGCGCCGCCCGCCGATGCCGGTGTCGTGGGATTCAGCCATTGCTGACGTCGTCGAACAGCTTGCTCGCCTGCTGGCGCTCGAGCGCCGCACCGACGAGGCCGCGGAACAGGGGGTGCGCGTCGTTCGGGCGGCTGCGCAGCTCGGGGTGAGCCTGCGTGCCGACGTAGAACGGGTGCACATCGCGCGGCAGCTCGACGAACTCGACGAGGTGCCGGTCGGGCGACATGCCCGAGAACGAGAGGCCCGCCTCTGCGATGCGGTCGCGGTAGGCGTTGTTGACCTCGTAGCGGTGACGGTGGCGCTCGGAGACCTCGGTCGAGCCGTAGAGCTCGGCCGCGATCGAACCCTCTGCGAGCTTGGCCGGGTAGAGGCCGAGGCGCATGGTGCCGCCGAGGTCGCCGCCGGCGATGATCTCGACCTGCTCCTCCATCGTGGCGATGACCGGGTACTGCGTGTCGGGGTCGAACTCGCTCGACGAGGCGCCGGGCAGGCCGGCGACGTTGCGCGAGTACTCGATGACCATGCACTGCAGGCCGAGGCAGAGACCGAGCACCGGGATGGCGTTCTCACGTGCGAAGAGCAGTGCGCCGAGCTTGCCCTCGATGCCGCGCACGCCGAAGCCGCCGGGCACGCAGATGCCGTCGAGGTGGGCGAGGTGCTTCTGCGCACCCTCGGGCGTCTGGCACTCGTCGGACGGGATCCACTCGATGTTGACCTTGGCGTCGTTCGCGAAACCGCCGGCGCGCAGCGCCTCGGTCACCGAGAGGTACGCGTCAGGCAGGTCGATGTACTTGCCGACGAGCCCGATCGTGACCTCGTGCTTGGGATCGTGCACGACGTCGAGGAGGCCGCTCCAGCCCGACCAGTCGACGTCGGCCGCCTTCTCGGCGAGACCGAGGGTGTCGATGATGTAGGCGTCGAGTCCCTGGTCGTGCAGCATCGTCGGGATGTCGTAGATCGACGGCACGTCGACCGCGTTCACGACGGCCTGCTCGTCGACGTCGCACATGAGCGCGATCTTGCGCTTGTTGGACTCGGTGACGGGCCGGTCGCTGCGCAGCACGAGTGCGTCGGGCTGGATGCCGATCGAGCGCAGGGCGGCGACGGAGTGCTGCGTGGGCTTCGTCTTCTGCTCGCCCGACGCGCCCATGAAGGGCACGAGCGAGACGTGCACGAAGAAGACGTTCTTGCGACCGAGCTCGTGACGCACCTGGCGTGCCGACTCGATGAACGGCTGCGACTCGATGTCGCCGACGGTGCCGCCGATCTCGGTGATGATGACGTCGGGCTTCGGCGACTCCGAGGCCTGCAGCCGCATGCGCCGCTTGATCTCGTCGGTGATGTGCGGAATCACCTGCACCGTGTCGCCGAGGTACTCGCCGCGGCGCTCCTTGGCGATCACCGTCGAGTAGATCTGGCCGGTGGTGACGTTCGCCGCCTGGCTCAGGTTGATGTCGAGGAACCGCTCGTAGTGACCGATGTCGAGGTCGGTCTCAGCGCCGTCGTCGGTCACGAAGACCTCGCCGTGCTGGAAGGGGTTCATCGTGCCCGGATCCACGTTCAGATATGGATCGAGCTTCTGCATGACGACTCTGAGGCCCCTGGCAGTCAGGAGGTTGCCGAGACTCGCCGCCGTGAGTCCCTTGCCCAACGAAGAAACGACACCACCGGTCACGAAGATGTGCTTGGTCGTGTCGTTCTGATTGTCTGTTCCGCGTTCATCCACCACGGGCTTATAGCCTAACCCACGTTCCTGATCATTCGACCCGACATGCCCCACGCGCTCCCCCATTTTTCTCGGGATCCACTCGATCCCGTTCGTTCACGGTCGTCGACCGCCTGTCACGCCGCGCGGTCGGCGGCGATCTCCAACAACTCCCTCGCGTGCGCGAGTCCGCTCTGCGAGTCGGCCAGCCCCGACAGCAGCCGCGCCATCTCGGCTTCTCGCTCGGCACCGGCGAGCTGGCGCACGCTCGACGAGGTGACCTGCCCGTCGGTGCCCTTCACCACGCTCAGGTGATTCGTCGCGAACGCGGCGACCTGCGCGAGGTGGGTAACGACGATGACCTGCGAGCGTTCGGCGAGTCGAGCAAGTCGCCGCCCGATCTCGATCGCGGCGGCACCGCCGACACCCGCGTCGACCTCGTCGAACACGAACGTCGGCACCGGATCGCTGCCCGCGATGACGACCTCGATCGCGAGCATCACCCGTGACAGCTCGCCGCCCGAGGCGCCGCGCGACACCGGCCGCGGCTCGGCGCCGGGGTGCGGTCGCAGCAGGATCGACACGGCATCGCGGCCGTGGGTCGTCGCTTCGGCCGTCGGCTCGATCGCGACCGCGAGCTGGGCGTCGGGCATCGCGAGCGCTGCGAGTTCGGTGGTCACTGCGGCCGCGAGACGGCCCGCGGCATCGGTGCGCAGTTCGGTGAGCGCACCGGCGAGCCGGTCGACGTCGGCCTTGAGCGAGGCGACGGATGCCTCGAGCCCCTCGATGCGCTCGTCGTCGCTGTCGAGCTCGACGAGCCGGAGACCACCGTTGCGGCGGAACTCGAGCACGTCGTCGAGACCACCGCCGTGACGGCGCACGAGACCGCCGAGCACGGCGCGACGTTCTTGCACGACCTCGAGCTCGCGCGCGCCGTCGGCGTCGAGTCCGGCCAGGTATCCCGACAGCTCGGCGGCGGCATCGGCGAGCAGGAAGCCCGCGTTCGTCAGCATCTCGCCGATCGGCTGCAGCGCGGCGTCGTGTTCGGCGACGCGCTCGAGCTGCCGGCGTGCGCCGTCGACGAGTGCGACCGCATCGGGAACGTCGTCGACCACGTCTTCGGCCGAGATCAGTGCGCGCGCCTGCGCGGCGGCGAGCCGCAGCTCTTCGAGGTTCGAGAGCCGGTCGGCGCGTTCCTGCAACTCGAGGTCTTCGCCGGGCTGCGGGTCGGCGGCTTCGACCTCGTCGAGCGCTGCCCGCAGCTCTTCGGCTTCACGGAGGCGCAACTCGTGGTCGGCTCGCAGTCGCTCGAGCTCCGCGGTATCCGTCCGCCAGGCGTTGAACGCCTCGCGATACTCGTCGAGCACGGCCTGCAGCTTCGACCCGGCGAAGCGATCGAGCGCCTCGCGTTGCGCGACCGCCGAGCGGAGCCGCTGCTGGTCGGCTTGGCCGTGCACGACGACGAGTTCGTCGCCGAGGTCGGAGAGCACCCCGACGGGAGCGCTTCGGCCGCCGACGACCGCACGGCTGCGGCCCTCGGCCGAGACAGACCGGCCGAGCAACAGCTCGCCCGCCTCGATCTCGCCGCCCGTCTCGGCCACGCGCTCGGCGACGACGCCGTCGTCGGGGACGAGCCAGCGGCCCTCGACCCACGCCTGCTTGGCGCCGGCTCGCACGGCACCGGCATCGGCACGTGAGCCGAGCAGCAGCCCGAGCGCGGTCACGACCATGGTCTTGCCTGCGCCGGTCTCACCCGTCACCGCCGTGAACCCGGCCCCGAGCGGAAGCGTCGCCTCGGCGATGACGCCGAGGTCGCGAATGCCAAGCTCCTCAATCACTGCAGACCTCGATCACTCTCTGCCTCACTCACGCCCGACCGGCCCCCTCCACCCGGTGACCGGGAGCTGGAACTTGTTGACGAGGCGATCGGTGAAGGGCGCCTCGTGCAGCCGAGCGAGGCGCACCGGCACGGGCGACCTGCGCACGATCACGCGCGCACCCGGCGGAAGGTCGAACGTGCGCCGCCCGTCGCACCAGATGACCGCGGATGCCTCGGTGCGCTGCAGGATCTCGACCGCGAGCGACGACTCGGGGCCGACGACGAGCGGGCGGGCGAAGAGTGCGTGTGCGCTGAGCGGAACGAGCAGCAGGGCTTCGACGCTCGGCCAGACGATCGGCCCGCCGGCGGAGAACGAGTACGCGGTCGACCCGGTCGGAGTCGACATCACGACGCCGTCGCAGCCGAAGGAGGAGAGTGGCCGGCGGTCGACCTCGATGACGACCTCGAGCATGCGCTCGCGTTCGGCCTTCTCGACGGTGACCTCGTTGAGCGCCCAGCTCTCGTAGACGACGCTCTCGCCGACCTTCGCGCGCACCCCGAGCGTCATGCGCTCTTCGACGGTGTAGTCGCGTGCCAGGGCACGGCCGATCGTGTAGCCGAGGTCGTCGCGCTCGCTCTCGGCGAGGAAGCCGACATGGCCGAGGTTCACGCCGAGCAGCGGCACCGGGTAGTCGCGCATGATCTCGGCGGCCCGGAGGATCGTGCCGTCGCCGCCGAGCACGATGACGAGCTCGATGGCGGTGGGATCGGTCTCTTCGAATCGTTCGACCGAGCCGTTGAGCTCGGGTACGAAGTCGTGCACCTCGTCCCAGTGCTCGGCCGCGATGACCGGCACCGCGCCGGCGGCGAGCAGCTGAGCGCAGACCTCGCTCGTCGCCTCGAGGGCGGACTGCCGACCGGTGTGGGAGACCACCAGGAAGCGCCGTGCGTCGCTCACGCCTTCGCCCTCCCCGTCACTTCGTCGACCTGACGTGACCATTCTGTCGGATTCGACCCCCGCACGGCGCTGAGATACACGAGGTATTCGAGGTTTCCGTGGCCGCCGGCGATTGGGGAGGACAGGATGCCCGCGGTGCCGAGTCCGATGTCGAACGCCGCCCACAGCACGTTCGAGACCGCCTCGGAGCGGAGACCGGCGTCGCGCACGACGCCCTCGCGCACTCCCCCGCGGCCCACCTCGAACTGCGGCTTGACGAGCAGCACGAAATCCGCGTCATCCGTCGCGCTGGCGCGCAGCGCGGGCAGCACCACGGTGAGCGAGATGAACGAGAGGTCGGCGACGATGAGCGACGGCCGTTCGGCGACCCCGGTGAGTTCCGCGAGTCGCGCCGCATCGAGATGGCGCACGTTGCAGCCCTCGACGAGCACGAGACCGGGGGCATCTGCGAGTTCGGGTGCGAGCTGACCGTGCCCGACGTCGACGGCGAGCACCTGCCGGGCGCCGCGCTCGAGGAGCACCTGGCTGAACCCGCCCGTCGAGGCGCCCGCGTCGAGCGCGATGCGCCCGGCGACATCGACACCGAACCCGTCGAGACCGGCGATGAGCTTGTGCGCCGCACGACTCACGTAGTGATCGGATTCCGCGACCTCGAGCACCGCGTCATCGCCCACCTTCGCGGAGGCCTTGACGACGGGGCGACCGTCGACCGTCACCACACCCGCGGCGATGAGCGTTGCGGCGTGCGTGCGTGATCGAGCGAGTCCGCGCTCAGCAAGGGCCGCGTCCAGTCGTTGTCCGGTCATGCGTCAGGTGCGCAATGACGGGTCGGACTGCTCGAGCTGGGTGCGCAGCTCGTCGGCGAGGGCCTGATAGGCCGCTGCGCGCTCGGCGAGCGGTCGGCCCTCGACGTCGGCGAGCACGACCGACACCGACGAGGACGCCCCATCGGACGCCGGCGGGGTCGTCTCGGCCGCTGCTGGTCGATCGGGTTCAGTGCTCACCCCTCAACGCTACCCCGAGCCGCTGACGCCGAGCCGACGACCGACCGATCAGCTGTAGAGCCGCGCCGGAACGTCGAGCACGTGGATGCCCATGCCCGACCCCCAGATCGCCGCGCATGCGGCACGGAGCAGATCGAGCCGGTCGCCGCCGTCGTCGACGATCTCGACCCGGTTGCCCGAGAGGCGCACCCGCGCGGTACCCACTCGGGTGACCCCGCCGCGTACCTCCTCCGTCACCGGATACGGGGCGTGGAGGCCGTCGAGGTCGGCCAGGATGAAGTCGGGCCGGCTCGATTCGGGAGCTGCGAGCACCTGCTTCGCCTTGTCGATGCCGGTGAGCACGAGGGCGCTCAGCATGCCGGCGCGCCGGGCGCCGAGGATGTCGGTGTCGAGCCGATCGCCGACCATGAGCGGTCGCTCGGCGCCGAATCGGCGGCGGGCCTCGTCGAAGATCGGCGTCTCGGGCTTGCCTGCGACGAGCGGGAACCGCCCGACGGCCGTGTGCACCGCGGAGACGAGTGTGCCGTTGCCCGGCGCGATGCCACGCGCGACGGGGATCGTCCAGTCCATGTTCGTCGCGATCCACGGGATCCCGGGCGTTGCGCCGTCCTGACCGCCGGCGGTCAGTGCGAAGGATGCCTCGGCGAGCTCGCGCCATCCGATCTCGGGCGTGAAGCCCTGCACCACGGCCTCGGGCGCATCATCGGCGGAACGCGTGATGCGGTAGCCGCGCTTCTCGAGCTCGGTCGTGATGCCCTCGCCGCCGACGACGAAGACGAGGGCCCCCGGCGCCACCTGCTCGGCGAGCAGCGACATCGCCGCCTGCGGCGACGTCACGACATCGGCCGGCACGACCTCGAGGCCGAGTTCGGCCAGGTGACCGGCGACGGATGCATCGCTGCGCGACGCGTTGTTCGTGATGTACCCGACGGCCCGATCGCGCTTCGCGAGGTTCAGGCTCTCGACCGCGCGCGGAATCGCGTGGGCGCCGGCGTAAACGACGCCGTCGAGGTCGGCGAGCACGGCGTCGACGCCGTCGAGCGGCGTCGCGTGCTCAGTCTTCGCGCGGAACAGTCCCACCGGACGTGCCCTCGCTCTCGTCGGCCTCGAGCGCGGCGAGCATCTCGCGCACGTCGTCTTCGAGCACGTCGCCCGGGTCGCCGTCGAGCACAGCGCCGGAATCGTCGGACTCGTCGGAGGATTCGGGTGCGTCGGCGGATACGTCCTGGGCAGCGGCATCCGCTGCTTCAGCCTCGTCGGATGCCTCGGTTGCGACGGTCTCGTCGGATGCCTCGGTCTCGACGGACTCGTCGGATGCCTCGGTCTCGACGGACTCGTCGGATGCCTCGGTCTCGACGGACTCGGTGTCGTCGACCTCCTCGAGCTCCACCTCGAAGATCTCGATCGACTCGGCTTCGGCGGGGCCGCCGAGGGCGGCTTCGGCGCGGTCGGCGCGGGCGCGCCACTTCGCCGCCTCATCGGCGCGGCCCAGCTCTTCGAGCACCTCGGCGTATGCCGAGAACAGCGCCGGGCTGTACGAGAAGGCACGATCGGGGTCGAGCTGCGGGATCTCGAGCTCGGCGAGGGCGATCTCGGGCTGGCCGAGGTCGAGTCGGGCGCCCGACATCGCGATGGCGAGGCCGACCTGCACGGGAGCCGGCAGCGTCGAGCGATCGACCGCACGACCGACCTCGAGGGCGCGGTCGGGGCGGCCGACTCCGCGTTCGCTGTCGACCAGGAGCGGAAGCTGGTCGTTGCTGCCCGAGATGCGGCGATACGTGCGCAGCTCGCGAAGGGCGAGCGCGAAGTCGCCGGTCGCGTAGGCGGTGATCGCGAGCGTCTCGCGCACGACCGCGATGCGGCCCGCGCGGCGTCCTGCCGAGAGCGCGTGCTGGTGAGCGAGCTCGGGGTCGTCTTCGAGCAGTTCGGATGCCGCCACCAGGTGCCGCGCGACCCAGTCGGCGTTCTCCTTGCTCAGCGTCTTCAGCTCGGCGCGTGCGCCCTTGTCGAGGTCGCGTGCCTCGATCGATTCTGGGATGAACGGGTCGTCGTGACGCGGGCGCACCTGCAGTTCGGGCGCTCCGTGGACCTCGCGGGGAGCTTCGCGCTGGTCGTCACGCCCACCGGGGCGGCCGCCACGCGGCCCATCGCCGTAGGGCTTGCGGTTGTCGCGGTCGCCATAGGGCTTCTTCGCATCGCGGTCACCGTAGGGCTTGCGGTTGTCGCGGTCGCCGTAGGGCTTCGACGCGCCGCGATCACCATAGGGCTTCGCGTCACGGTCACCGTAGGGTTTGCGGTTGTCGCGGTCACCATAGGGCTTCTTCGCATCGCGGTCACCGTAGGGCTTGCGGTTGTCGCGATCGCCGTAGGGCTTCGACGCGCCGCGATCACCATAGGGCTTCGCGTCACGGTCACCGTAGGGCTTGCGGTTGTCGCGGTCACCGTACGGCTTCTTCGCATCGCGGTCACCGTAGGGCTCGCGGTTGTCGCGGTCACCGTACGGCTTCTTCGCATCGCGGTCACCGTACGGCTTGCGGTTGTCACGGTCGCCGTACGGCTTCGACGCACCGCGATCACCATAGGGCTTCGCGTCACGGTCACCGTACGGCTTGCGGTTGTCGCGGTCACCATACGGCTTCTTCGCGTCACGGTCACCGTACGGCTTGCGATTGTCGCGATCGCCGTAGGGCTTCTTCGCGTCACGGTCACCGTAGGGCTTGCGGTTGTCGCGGTCGCCATTGGGCTTCTTCGCGTCACGGTCACCGTAGGGCTTGCGGTTGTCGCGGTCGCCATTGGGCTTCTTCGCGTCACGATCGCCGTAGAGCTTGCGGTTGTCGCGGTCGCCATAGGGCTTCTTCGCGTCACGATCTCCGTACGGCTTCTTCGCTGGAGCGCCATCTCGGTGGGCGGATCCGGAACGCGCGCCTGTTGGTCGGCCGGCTCCGTTGCCGCCGCTGCGCTGTTCGCTCCGCTGGGGTCGTCCCTGGTCTGCCGAGTCCTTCTTGGAGTCGCTCACGATAGTCCCGTCGTGTGTGGAGTCCTCATGAGACTCAACCGTAATGGGGCACCTTGTGAAGTACCCCGTTAACGAAGAATGGCCACCCGTCTTCGGGTGGCCACTCTCCTCAATGTTTGTCCGGCGGTGTCCTACTCTCCCACAGGGTCCCCCCTGCAGTACCATCGGCGCTGCGAGTCTTAGCTTCCGGGTTCGGAATGTGTCCGGGCGTTTCCCTCGCGCTATGGCCGCCGAAACTCTTGCCACACCTCGCCCGCCAACAGGGTTGGGGTGGGTGTGTGGTCTCGGTGACCGCACCATCCTGCACCCGCGTGCGGGTGTGGTGGTGCGGGTTCAACAATGTTGAGTTATGTGTTGGGTTTCCGTCTGAAGGGAACCACAGAGTGGACGCGAGCGTATCTTTGGCCACTCACACGGCCTTTTCATGAACATGTTCAAACGTGTGTGAGTGTAGTGATTATCAAGTTATCGGCTTATTAGTACCGGTCAGCTCCGACAGTCGTTAGTCCTGTCTTCCACATCCGGCCTATCAACCCAGTCGTCTGGCTGGGAGCCTCTCACCCCGAAGGGTATGGAAATCTCATCTCGAGGCCGGCTTCCCGCTTAGATGCTTTCAGCGGTTATCCATCCCGAACGTAGCTAACCAGCGGTGCTCCTGGCGGAACAACTGGCACACCAGAGGTTCGTCCAACCCGGTCCTCTCGTACTAGGGTCAGATCCTCTCAAATTTCCTACGCGCGCAGCGGATAGGGACCGAACTGTCTCACGACGTTCTAAACCCAGCTCGCGTACCGCTTTAATGGGCGAACAGCCCAACCCTTGGGACCTACTCCAGCCCCAGGATGCGACGAGCCGACATCGAGGTGCCAAACCATGCCGTCGATATGGACTCTTGGGCAAGATCAGCCTGTTATCCCCGAGGTACCTTTTATCCGTTGAGCGACAGCGCTTCCACAAGCCACTGCCGGATCACTAGTCCCGACTTTCGTCCCTGCTCGACCTGTCAGTCTCACAGTCAAGCTCCCTTGTGCACTTACACTCGCCACCTGATTGCCAACCAGGTTGAGGGAACCTTTGGGCGCCTCCGTTACTTTTTGGGAGGCAACCGCCCCAGTTAAACTACCCACCAGGCACTGTCCCTGAACCGGATCACGGTTCGAAGTTAGATATCCAGAGTGACCAGAGTGGTATTTCAACAATGACTCCACCGACACTAGCGTGCCAGCTTCAAAGTCTCCCACCTATCCTACACAAGCCACACCGAACACCAATACCAAGCTGTAGTAAAGGTCACGGGGTCTTTCCGTCCTGCTGCGCGTAACGAGCATCTTTACTCGTAATGCAATTTCGCCGAGTTCGCGGTTGAGACAGCTGGGAAGTCGTTACGCCATTCGTGCAGGTCGGAACTTACCCGACAAGGAATTTCGCTACCTTAGGATGGTTATAGTTACCACCGCCGTTTACTGGGGCTTAAATTCTCAGCTTCGCCTTGCGGCTAACCGGTCCTCTTAACCTTCCAGCACCGGGCAGGCGTCAGTCCGTATACATCGTCTTGCGACTTAGCACGGACCTGTGTTTTTAGTAAACAGTCGCTTCCCACTGGTCTCTGCGGCCCTGCAGCGCTTCCTGGAGCAAGTCCATTCACGCCTTAGGCCCCCCTTCTCCCGAAGTTACGGGGGCATTTTGCCGAGTTCCTTAACCACGATTCTCTCGATCTCCTTAGTATTCTCTACCTGACCACCTGAGTCGGTTTGGGGTACGGGCGGCTGGAACCTCGCGTCGATGCTTTTCTTGGCAGCATAGGATCACCCACTTTTTATCCGCATCGCGTCTCAGCCATCATGAGCGACGGATTTGCCTATCGCTCGGCCTACACGCTTGCCCCGGGTCAACCATCGCCCGGGTTGGGCTACCTTCCTGCGTCACACCTGTTAATACGCTCACTCCACCAGATGGGGTCGCATGCCGCCTCACGATCGTCCCCGAAGGGATCCACGCGTCTTGGGATGCTTAGCACTCCTGATTTCATGTGGGCGGTTCTTCGCCGGTACGGGAATATCAACCCGTTGTCCATCGACTACGCCTGTCGGCCTCGCCTTAGGTCCCGACTTACCCAGGGCAGATTAGCTTGACCCTGGAACCCTTGGTCTTCCGGAGGACGGGTTTCTCACCCGTCTTTCGCTACTCATGCCTGCATTCTCACTCGTGTGGCCTCCACGGCTGGTTCACACCGCCGCTTCACTGCCCACACGACGCTCTCCTACCCATCAACACGGCTGGACCACGAAGGCCTACCATCAATGTCAATGCCACAACTTCGGTGGCGTGCTTGAGCCCCGTTACATTGTCGGCGCGGAATCACTTGACCAGTGAGCTATTACGCACTCTTTCAAGGGTGGCTGCTTCTAAGCCAACCTCCTGGTTGTCTGTGCAACTCCACATCCTTTCCCACTTAGCACGCGCTTAGGGACCTTAGTTGGTGGTCTGGGTTGTTTCCCTCTCGACGATGAAGCTTATCCCCCACCGTCTCACTGCTGCGCTCTCACTTACCGGCATTCGGAGTTTGGCTGACGTCAGTAACCTTTTGGGGCCCATCGGCCATCCAGTAGCTCTACCTCCGGCAAGAAACACGCAACGCTGCACCTAAATGCATTTCGGAGAGAACCAGCTATCACGAAGTTTGATTGGCCTTTCACCCCTATCCACAGCTCATCCCCTCCATTTTCAACTGAAGTGGGTTCGGTCCTCCACGACGTCTTACCGTCGCTTCAACCTGGCCATGGATAGATCACTTCGCTTCGGGTCTAGGACATGCGACTGAATCGCCCTATTCAGACTCGCTTTCGCTACGGCTGCCCCTCACGGGTTAACCTCGCCACATATCACTAACTCGCAGGCTCATTCTTCAAAAGGCACGCTGTCACCCCTACAAGGAGGCTCCAACGGTTTGTAAGCAAACGGTTTCAGGTACTATTTCACTCCCCTCCCGGGGTACTTTTCACCTTTCCCTCACGGTACTTGTCCGCTATCGGTCATCTGGGAGTATTTAGGCTTATCAGGTGGTCCTGACAGATTCACGCGGGATTTCTCGGGCCCCGCGCTACTTGGGATACCTCTCCGGGCCGCCAGGCATTTCGACTACGGGACTCACACCCACTCCGGTCCGGCTTTCAATCCGGTTCGTCTATACCTGACGCGTCACCGTGACTGCACGGCAGTACAGTCCGAAAGGTCCCACAACCCCGACCATGCAACCCCTGCCGGGTATCACACATGGCTCGGTTTAGCCTCTTCCGCGTTCGCTCGCCACTACTAACGGAATCACGGTTGTTTTCTCTTCCTGTGGGTACTGAGATGTTTCACTTCCCCACGTTCCCTCTACCCGCCCTATATATTCAGGCGGGAGTCACCAGGTCACCCAAAGGGCCTGGCGGGGTTTCCCCATTCGGAAATCCTCGGATCACAGCTCGTTTATCAGCTCCCCGAGGCTTATCGCAGATTACGACGTCCTTCTTCGGCTCCAGATGCCAAGGCATCCACCGTTTGCTCTTAAAAACTTGAAAATCACATGAGATCGAATCGTGCAACACCACCCGAGGGCGATGCTGCGAAATTGACCAGTGAATACGCCAACAAGATCACCCGAAGGCGACCCCTTGGCGACTCACCTATTGTGAAACAGGACCGAAGTCCCGTTTCTAAGATGCTCGCGTCCACTATGTAGTTCTCAACAGACGGCCAGAACCCCCACACCCACCGAATCAAAACCCATCGGCTTCGTGAAGGTCTGTAAGAAACCATCACCCCCACGCCGAAGCGCGGGAAGTTGTCCGGCCCCTCAGGACCCAACAGCGTGCATGCACCCGACCGGCCGGCCCCCACCGTTCCAACCACTCCCCAAAGGAAGCGGCGTACTAGGTCTGAACCATTCAGACGAGCACCTATGTCAATGTTCCACCCATGAGCTGCCAGCAGACACGTTCGGTCTGATCTGGCATGCCTGGACCACCAAAGTGGCCAGTGCTCCTTAGAAAGGAGGTGATCCAGCCGCACCTTCCGGTACGGCTACCTTGTTACGACTTAGTCCTAATCACCGATCCCACCTTCGACGGCTCCCTCCACAAGGGTTAGGCCACCGGCTTCGGGTGTTACCGACTTTCATGACTTGACGGGCGGTGTGTACAAGGCCCGGGAACGTATTCACCGCAGCGTTGCTGATCTGCGATTACTAGCGACTCCGACTTCATGAGGTCGAGTTGCAGACCTCAATCCGAACTGAGACCGGCTTTTTGGGATTCGCTCCGCCTTACGACATCGCAGCCCTTTGTACCGGCCATTGTAGCATGCGTGAAGCCCAAGACATAAGGGGCATGATGATTTGACGTCATCCCCACCTTCCTCCGAGTTGACCCCGGCAGTCTCATATGAGTTCCCACCATTACGTGCTGGCAACATACGACGAGGGTTGCGCTCGTTGCGGGACTTAACCCAACATCTCACGACACGAGCTGACGACAACCATGCACCACCTGTATACGAGTGTCCAAAGAGTTCCACATTTCTGCGGCGTTCTCGTATATGTCAAGCCTTGGTAAGGTTCTTCGCGTTGCATCGAATTAATCCGCATGCTCCGCCGCTTGTGCGGGCCCCCGTCAATTCCTTTGAGTTTTAGCCTTGCGGCCGTACTCCCCAGGCGGGGCGCTTAATGCGTTAGCTACGACACGGAAACCGTGGAATGGTCCCCACATCTAGCGCCCAACGTTTACGGCGTGGACTACCAGGGTATCTAATCCTGTTCGCTCCCCACGCTTTCGCTCCTCAGCGTCAGTTACGGCCCAGAGATCTGCCTTCGCCATCGGTGTTCCTCCTGATATCTGCGCATTCCACCGCTACACCAGGAATTCCAATCTCCCCTACCGCACTCCAGTCTGCCCGTACCCACTGCAGGCCCGAGGTTGAGCCTCGGGATTTCACAGCAGACGTGACAAACCGCCTACGAGCTCTTTACGCCCAATAATTCCGGACAACGCTCGCACCCTACGTATTACCGCGGCTGCTGGCACGTAGTTAGCCGGTGCTTTTTCTGCAGGTACCGTCAAGCCGAAGCCCTTCTTCCCTACTAAAAGAGGTTTACAACCCGAAGGCCGTCATCCCTCACGCGGCGTTGCTGCATCAGGCTTTCGCCCATTGTGCAATATTCCCCACTGCTGCCTCCCGTAGGAGTCTGGGCCGTGTCTCAGTCCCAGTGTGGCCGGTCACCCTCTCAGGCCGGCTACCCGTCGACGCCTTGGTGAGCCATTACCTCACCAACAAGCTGATAGGCCGCGAGTCCATCCCAGACCGAAAAAACTTTCCACCCAAAACCATGCGGTTCCAGGTCCTATCCGGTATTAGCTCCGATTTCTCGGGGTTATCCCAGAGTCCAGGGCAGGTTACTCACGTGTTACTCACCCGTTCGCCACTAATCCCCCAGAGCAAGCTCCAGGTTCATCGTTCGACTTGCATGTGTTAAGCACGCCGCCAGCGTTCGTCCTGAGCCAGGATCAAACTCTCCAAAAAAAATGGTTCCAACACTCCGAAGAGCATTGAGAGTTTCAATCTCTGACTGAAAGAACAATCAAACTGACTGTCCATCAATCCAAAGGAATCCTCCCCAGCCCCAAAGGACTGGTCGGGGTTCAATAATTTGGCATTGAACATAGTGCACGCTGTTGAGTTCTCAAGGAACGGACGCACCCGACAACCGACCCGAAACGGATCAAACCACCGGAGCTTTTCGTTCTCATCCGGCCATCCTGAAACAGGACGCATCCGAACGCTTCAAACACAAGAAGAAGAAACAACTTGGTTTGGGATCTTCGTGCCACTTGAGGAGGAGAACCAGACGCTTACTCAGCAGTCCCGCTCATCCGCTCCTGTGGGGCAACGAGTGATAACAATACGTGGACTCCACACGACCACGCAAATCACACCCGCATCCCGGGCGTGTCGCACCGTGACACCCCGAAACACGCAAGGCCCCGACCACCCACCGAAGTGAATGACCGGGGCCCGAACCGAGGTTTGCAGCGACTACCCGACGAAGACTCCCGCCAACGTCTTCTTCCCCCGACGAAGCACCGCCATGCCGCCTGGCTCGACGCGACCGTCGAGCGTCGCCGCGTCATCGTCGATGCGGACGTTGTCGAGTGACACTCCCCCCTGGGCGATGGCGCGCCGGCCCTCGCTCTGGCTCGAGACGAGGCCGGTCTCGACGAGAAGCTGGATGATCGAGGCATCCGTCGTCGCCGTGGTGTTCGGAAGCTCGCGCAGTGCGGCCTCGAGTGTCTCGCGATCGAGGGCGGCGAGATCACCTTGGCCGAACAGTGCACGCGACGCGTCGATCACGGCCTGCGTTGCATCCGCGCCGTGCACGAGCGTCGTGACCTCGTTCGCGAGCACCTTCTGCGCCTCGCGCTTGAACGGCTCGGTCGCGACGAGCGCCTCGAGCTGTTCGATGCGCTCCCGGCTGAGGAACGTGAAGATCTTCAGCCTCGAGATCACGTCGGCGTCGTCGGTGTTGAGCCAGAACTGGTAGAACGCGTACGGGCTGCACATCGAGGCATCCAGCCAGATCGCATTGCCCTCGCTCTTGCCGAACTTCGTGCCGTCGGAGTTCGTGACGAGCGGGGTGCCGATCGCGTGCACGCTCGCGCCTTCGACGCGGTGGATGAGATCCGTGCCGCTCGTGAGGTTGCCCCACTGGTCGCTGCCGCCCGTCTGCAGCACGCAGCCGTACTGGCGGTAGAGCTCGAGGTAGTCGAAGCCCTGCAGGATCTGGTAGCTGAACTCGGTGTAGCTGATGCCGGCGTCGGAGTTCAGGCGCGACGCCACCGCGTCCTTCTTCAGCATCGTGCCGACGCGGTAGTGCTTGCCGATCTCGCGCAGGAAGTCGATGGCGGACAGCCCGCCCGTCCAGTCGAGGTTGTTGACGAGCCGAACCGCGTTCTCACCCTCGCCTGAGAGGAATCGCGAGACCTGACCCTGCAGGTACCCGACCCATTCGGCGACGGTCTCCTTGGTGTTCAGCGTGCGCTCGGCCGTCGGGCGGGGATCGCCGATCAGACCGGTCGAGCCGCCGACCAGGCCGAGCGGCTTGTGGCCGGCGAGCTGGAGGCGGCGCATCGTCAGCAGCTGCACGAGATTGCCGAGGTGCAGGCTCGGCGCCGTGGGGTCGAACCCGCAGTAATAGGTGATCGGCTCGCCCGCGAGAAGCTCTTTCAGCGCAGCCTGGTCGGTCGACACATGCACGAGGCCGCGCCAGACGAGCTCCTCCCAGACGTCTGCGAAAGCGGCGTCGTTCTGCTGGGTGTTGAGGATCACTGGGTCTGACACTCCGTCAGGGTATCAGCGAGCGGATTAGGTCCCATCTCTAACCGATTCCTGATTAATGTTGTATGCTTATTCGACTACAGATAAAGGCTACAGACTGAAGGAGCCATCATGCTCGTCGTCACCGCGGACCAGGTCTCCAGTCGCACGCAGGCCGATCTCGCCGGCGCCGAGCGCGACCGCATCCAGCGCGCGCACGGCGAGAAGCTGCTGCTGCCGGTCGCGCGAAACGCAGGCGACGAGCTCCAGCTGCTCACCCGCGACGCGCGCACCGTCGTCGAGGTCGTGTTCGAACTCACCCGCGACGGGGCCTGGAGCGTCGGCATCGGATGCGGCGACGTTCGCGACCCGCTTCCGGCCGACATCCGGGAGGCGAGCGGCGAGGCGTTCTTCGCAGCACGCGATGCGGTCGAGCGCGCGAAGAAGAGCTCGCCCAGGCTCGCGATCGAGGCGGCCCACGGCGACGCCGAACACGTCGAGGCACTGTTCAAGCTCGCCCTCCTCCTCCGCGAGCGCAGGTCCGACCAGGGCTGGGAGGTCTACGACCGCATCGTCGCCGGTGCCCTGCAGACCGAGATCGCCGATGAGCTCGGCGTGAGCGCCCCGGCGATCAGCTCGCGCATGAGGTCGGCGAACATCCGCGCAGAGCTCGACGCCGTGCCGGCGCTCGCTAGGCTGCTCGAGAACCTCGACGAATCGACGGGAGCCCACGCATGAACCACTTCGTCATCATCGCCGACGCCATCACCTGGTCGGCCCTGGTGGTCTCGCTGGTCGCCGCGGCGGCGCTCTCGGTGCTCGCCTATCTGCGCCCGCGGCGCGCCTACATCTGGTTCGCGGCAGGCACGCTCGGCGTGGCGCTGCTCGCAGCGGCGTCGGCGAGCGGCCCCGCACAGTTCGGCCTCGCGCCGCTCATCACCGTGCTCGGCCTCACCGTCGCCGTCTTCGGCGGCAGCCCGGCTGCCGCCACGGCGCTCGACCTCGCGATGGGCGGCACCGTGGCACCGGGACTCCACGGCGGCATCATCGTCGCCGAGAAGCGAACGGCCGACGAGGAGCATCGCGGCGTGCAAGCCACCGCCAAGCGCGAAGTGCTGCGCGGCGGCCTGACGATCGGCGTGCTCGAGCGCGTCGCCTCGGCGGGCGCCATCATCGCCGGCTTCCCAGAGGCGCTCGCGATCGTCGTCGCCATCAAGGGTGTCGGCCGCTTCACCGAACTCGAGGCGCCCGAGGCGCGCGAGCGATTCATCATCGGCACCTTCGCGAGCCTCATCTGGGCGTGCGCCGGCGCACTCGTCGTGCATCTCGCATTGCGCTGAGCGCTCGCAACCTGCTGCGGCGCACCGCGATCAGCGGATGCCACGTGGCGGCGCCCGTCACTCCGCCGCGAGCTTGTGCCGCCGATACGGCGAGACGCCCTCGTCGCCGGGCAGCCAGAAGCGCCACGGGTACTGCGAGCCACCGCCTTCGCCGCCGACGCCAGTGCGCGGGCCGCTCGCGGCATGGAGCGGTGTCTGCACCACCTGCAGCGTGAACGGCGGTGCCAGCAAGTCGCTGCCGCCGGCGTCGAGCGGCACGCCGAGCGCCTTCGCGAGCCGGCCGGGCCCTCTCGCGAGGTCCCGATCGTTCACGCCGGGCCGACGGCTCCTCGCCAGGTCGAGACCGTCGACCACGGTCGCACCGCGCATGAGCACACCCGATGAGGAGCCCGCCGGACGCGCGACGATGTTCAGGCAGACGTGCATGCCGTAGCTGAAATACGCGTACAGGTGCCCGGGCTCGCCGAACATCACCGCGTTGCGCGGCGTGCGCCCCCGGAACGCGTGCGAACCGGGATCCTCGCCGACGCCCCGGTACGCCTCGAGCTCCGAGAGGCGGATCGCCACCCGCCCGTCGGGCGCGTCGTAACTCAGCACCGCTCCGAGCAGGAGTGGTGCGAGCACGACGGGATCCTGTTCGAAGAACTCCCGGCCAGGGGCGACGAGTCCGCTCAGCTGCGCGCCTCCGGCAGGCCCGCGACGAGGTGCCGCACGCGATCGGCGAGGCGGGAGAACTGTTCGGCGACCCGCACGGGAGCGGTGCCGCCGATGCCGTCACGGCTCGCGACCGAGCCCTCGACCGTGAGCACCTCGCGCACGTCGGGCGTGAGGTGCGGCGAGATCGCCGCGAGTGCGGCGTCGTCGACGGCGTCGAGCTCGAGCGAGTGCTCCTCGGCGTATCGCACGAGGGCACCGGTGATCTCGTGGGCATCGCGGAACGGCACGCGCCGCTTCACGAGCCACTCCGCGACATCCGTCGCCAGCGAGAAGCCGGCCGGTGCGAGCTCGGCCATGCGCTCGGTGTGGAAGGTGAGCGTGGCGACCATGCCCGTGAACGCCGGCAGCAGCACCTCGAGCGTCTCGACGGAGTCGAAGACGGGCTCCTTGTCCTCCTGCAGGTCGCGGTTGTAGGCGAGCGGCAGCGCCTTCAGCGTCGCGAGCAGCCCCGTGAGATTGCCGATGAGACGGCCCGACTTGCCGCGCGCGAGCTCGGCGATGTCGGGGTTCTTCTTCTGCGGCATGATCGACGACCCGGTCGAGTAGCCGTCGTGCAGCGTGACGAAGCCGAACTCGCGGGTGTTCCAGAGGATGATCTCCTCGGCGAAGCGCGAGAGGTCGATGCCGATCATCGCCGTCACGAACGCGAACTCGGCGACGACGTCGCGGCTCGCGGTCGCATCGATCGAGTTCTCGGCGGGGCTCGCGAGCCCGAGGTCGCGGGCGACGGATGCCGCGTCGAGGCCGAGCGTCGACCCGGCGAGGGCTCCCCCGCCGTAGGGCGAGACATCCGCTCGCTTCGTCCAGTCGACGAGGCGCTCGAGGTCGCGCGACAGCGCCCAGGCGTGCGCGAGCAGGTGATGGGCGAGCAGCACCGGCTGCGCGTGCTGCAGGTGCGTTCGCCCCGGCATGATGGCCGTGCGATGTGCGTCGGCCTGCGCGGCGAGCGCGTCGATGAGGTGCACGAGGTCGCGACCGATGGTCGCGGCGTGGTCCTTCAGGTAGAGCCGCACGAGCGTGGCGATCTGGTCGTTGCGGCTGCGGCCCGCGCGGAGCTTGCCGCCGAGCTCGGAGCCGACGATGGTGATCAGTGCGGCCTCGAGGGCGCCGTGCACGTCTTCGTCGGCCTCCCCGGCGACGATCTCGCCCGACACGACGCGCGCCTCGAGGGTGTCGAGCCCTGCGAGCATGGCCTCGAGTTCGTCGGCCTCCAGGTATCCGGCCGCGGCCAGCGCGCGGGCGTGTGCGCGTGAGCCGGCGAGGTCGTAGCCCGCAAGCTGCCAGTCGAAGTGCGTCGACTTCGAGAGGCGCTGCAGCTCGGGCGACGGGCCACTCGCGAATCGAGCACCCCAGAGCGAGCCCTCGTTGGTGCCGTGGGCCTCGGCCCCGGGCTCGGTGCCCGCCGTGCCGTCGGTGCCGTTCACGTCGCTCATCAGGCGTCCTTCCTCGCGAGCAGCCAGACCAGCAGCGCCTTCTGCGCGTGCAGGCGGTTCTCGGCCTCGTCCCAGATGATCGACTGCGGGCCGTCGATGACCTCGGCGCTGACCTCGTAGCCGCGGTCGGCGGGCAGGCAGTGCATGAACACCGCATCGGATGCCGCGTGCGACATGAGTTCGGCGTCGACCTGGTACCCGCCGAAGGTGGCGACGCGATGCGCCTTCTCCTCCTCCTTGCCCATCGACACCCAGGTGTCGGTGACGACGACGTCGGCACCGGTCACGGACTCGCGCGCGTCGGTGACGATGGCGACGGAGCCCCCGGTCGTGGACGCGATGCGCTCGGCATCCGCGACGACGGATGCCTCGGGGGCGAACTCCGCCGGAGCGGCGATGCGCACGTGCATGCCCGCCGTGGCGCCCGCGAGCAGGTACGACTGGGCCATGTTGCTGCGGCCGTCGCCGAGGAAGGTGACCGTGAGGCCGGCGAGCCGGCCCTTGTGCTCGCGGATGGTGAGCAGGTCGGCGAGCAGCTGGCACGGGTGGAAGTCGTCGGAGAGGGCGTTGACGACGGGCACGGTCGTGCCGGCGGCCATCTCCTCGAGGCCCGACTGCGCGTAGGTGCGCCAGACGATCGCCGAGACCATGCGCTCGAGCACGCGAGCGGTGTCGGAGGGGGTCTCCTTGCCGCCGAGCTGGCTGTTCGCCGTCGAGATGATGAGCGGCGAGCCGCCGAGATCGGCGATGCCGACGGCGAACGACACGCGCGTGCGGGTGGAGGACTTGTCGAAGATCACGGCGACGGTCTGCGGGCCGGCGAGCGGCGTCTGCGACCAGCGGTCGGCCTTCAGCTGCTCGGCGAGGTCGAGGATCTCGGTCTGCTCGGCCTGGGTGAGGTCGTCGTCGCGGAGGAAGTGGCGGGTCATGCGGTACATCCGTTCGTGGAGAGGTCGGTCGGGTCAGTACGGGTGAGCGTCGACGAGGGCGCGCGCGAAGCGCGCCTCGAACTCGTCGATCTCGGCGTCGCCGATGATGAGCGGCGGCGCGATGCGGATGGTGGTGTCGTTGGCGGCGTTCACGATGAGTTCGTGACGCATGGCGTGGGCGACGACGTCGCCGGCGACCGGCGCCGTGAGGGCCACTCCGATGAGGAGTCCCCGGCCGCGCGTGCCCGCGACGAGCGGCGAGCCGATCGCCTCGATCCGCTTGCGCAGCTGCGGACCGCGCCTGGCGGCGTTCTCGACGAGACGGGCGCGCTCGATCTCGCCGAGCACGGCATTCGCCACCGCGGTCGCGAGCGGATTGCCGCCGAACGTCGAGCCGTGGTGGCCCTTCTGGTAGAGCTCGGAGGCTCGGCCGAAGGTGATGAGCCCGCCGATCGGGATGCCGCCGCCGATGCCCTTCGCCACCGTGATCGCGTCGGGCGTGATGCCGTCGTGCTGGAAGCCGAACCATGCTCCGGTGCGCCCGGCACCGGTCTGGATCTCGTCGACGATGAGCAGCGCGCCGTGGCGGAGCGTCAGCTCGCGCGCCCGCTCGAGGAACCCCTCGGGCAGTTCGACGACGCCGGCCTCGCCCTGGATGGGCTCGACGAAGACGGCAGCGACCGCGTCGTCGATGGATGCCTCGAGCGCCTCGATCGTCGCGGGGATGTGCTCCACTCCCCCCGCCATCGGCTCGAACGGCGCCCGCATGTGCGGCTTGCCGGTGAGCGCGAGCGAACCCATCGTGCGCCCGTGGAAGGCGTCGACGAGCGCGATCACGCGGGTGCGTGCGCCACCCGAGTTGTTGAGCCGGGCGAGCTTGAACGCGGCCTCATTCGCCTCGGCGCCCGAGTTGCCGAACCAGGCGCGCCCGTCGGGCCCCGCACCGGCGAGGCGCACGAGGCGCTCGGCGAGCTCGAGCGCAGGCTCGGTCGTGAAGT
The DNA here is from genome assembly GCF_016907835.1 of Agromyces cerinus. Taxonomy (NCBI): domain Bacteria; kingdom Bacillati; phylum Actinomycetota; class Actinomycetes; order Micrococcales; family Microbacteriaceae; genus Agromyces; species Agromyces cerinus. The sequence continues at coordinate 1,750,640 of NZ_JAFBCT010000001.1, forward strand.
AGTTCGAGACGTGTGCGAGCTTCGACGCCTGCGCCGTGACCGCCTCGACGAACACCGGATGGGCGTGCCCGAGGGAGTTCACCGCGATGCCCGCGAGGAAGTCCAGGTACGTCGTGCCCGCGGCATCCGTCACCCAGGCGCCCGAACCGTGCTCGAGCTTCGCGAGCGGCATGCCGATGGAGCGCATGATGCGCTGGTCGAACCGCAGCTGCCAGTCGTTCATGCCGCCACCACCTCGGTGCCGATGCCCGACTGCGTGAAGACCTCGAGCAGGATCGAGTGCGGCACCCGGCCGTCGATGATCGCAGCCTTCGCGACGCCGCCCTCGACGGCCTCGAGGCACGCGGCCATCTTGGGGATCATGCCCGACTCGAGACTCGGCAGCAGTTCGACGAGCGAGGGCACGTCGATGACCGAGACGAGCGAGTCGCGGTTCGGCCAATCGCGGTAGAGGCCCGCCACGTCGGTGAGGATCACGAGCTTCGCCGCGCCGAGAGCGACGGCGAGCGATGCAGCAGCCGAATCGGCGTTCACGTTGAGCGACTGCCCGGTCACGTCGCCGTCGGGGGCGATCGACGACACCACGGGAATGCGCTCGGCAGCGAGTTCGGCGAGCACCGCGGCCGGGTCGACCGCGACGACGTCGCCCACGAGCCCGAGGTCGACCTCTTCGCCGTCGACGATCGCGCCGCGCCGGCGCCCGGTGAAGAGGCCGGCGTCTTCGCCCGAGAGGCCCGAGGCGAGCGGTCCGTGCTCGTTGATGAGCGAGACGAGCTCTCGGTTCACCTGGCCCGAGAGCACCATGCGCACGACGTCCATCGTCTCGGGGGTCGTGACCCGGTAGCCGCCGCGGAACTCGCTCGCAATGCCGAGCCGCTCGAGCATCGCCGAGATCTGGGGGCCGCCGCCGTGCACGACGACGGGCTTGATGCCCGCGTAGCGCAGGTAGACCATGTCTTCGGCGAACGCGCGCTGCAGTTCGGGGCTCACCATGGCGTTGCCGCCGAACTTCACCACGATCGTCTCGCCGTGGAAGCGCTTCAGCCAGGGCAGCGAATCGATGAGCACCTGGGCTTTCGCCGCGGCGTCGTTGGTGTCTTCTGGTTCTGTCTCGTCGCTCATGCTCAACTCGCGTAGGCGCTGTTCTCGTGCACGTAGTCGTGCGTGAGATCGTTCGTGAAGATGGTGGCGGATGCCTCGCCGGCGTGCAGCTCGATGAGCACGTGCGTCGCGCGCGGCGTGAGGTCGACCTCGTCTCGAGGAGCGTCGGGGCGTCCGGCGTGGCAGACGCGCACCCCGTTCATCGAGACGTCGACGAGGTACGGATCGAACGGCGCGCTCGTGGTGCCGATCGCGGCGAGCACCCGGCCCCAGTTGGGGTCGTTTCCGAAGATCGCCGCCTTGAAGAGGTTGTTGCGGGCGACCGAGCGGCCGACCTCGACCGCGTCGTCTTCGGTCACCGCACCGACGACCTCGATCGCGATGTCGTGGCTCGCGCCCTCGGCGTCGGCCTGCAGCTGCAACGCGAGGTTGCGGCACGCCTCGGTGAGTGCCGCGGTGAACTCGCCGAGATCAGGCGTGACGCCCGACGCCCCGGAGGAGAGCAGCGAGACCTGGTCGTTCGTCGACATGCAGCCGTCGGAGTCGAGCCGATCGAAGGTCACGCGGGTGGCGGCGCGGAGCGCGGTGTCGAGGTCATCGGCCGGCAACGCGGCATCCGTCGTCACGACCACCAGCATCGTCGCGAGCCCCGGCGCCAGCATGCCGGCGCCCTTCGCGATGCCGCCGATCGACCAGCCGTCGCCCTCGACGACGACCTGCTTCGGCTTCGAGTCGGTGGTCATGATCGCACGGGCCGCATCGTCGCCGCCATCGGTCGAGAGACGGGCGAGGGCCGAGACGACGCCCTCTTCGAGCACCTCGCCGTCGAGCTGGTCGCCGATGAGTCCGGTCGAGCAGACGAGCACGTCGCCGGCTGCGATTCCCAGCCCCGACGCGACGGCCTCGGCCGTGCGGTGCGTGACCTGGAACCCCTCGGGCCCGGTGAAGCAGTTCGCGCCGCCCGAGTTCAGCACGATCGCCGACACGATGCCGTCGGCCGCGACCTGCTTCGACCAGATGATCGGGTTGGCCTGCGCGCGGTTCGAGGTGAACACGACCGCCGCCTGCTGCGCGGGCCCGCGGTTCACGACGAGGGCGAGGTCGAGTGCGCCCGAGCGCTTGATGCCCGCGGCGATGCCCGCGGCCTCGAATCCCTGCGGATGGGTGACGGTCACGGGGCGACTCCGTTCACGGGCAGTCCGGTCGACTCGGTGAGCCCGAGTGCGATGTTCGCGGACTGGATGGCGGCACCCGCGGTGCCCTTCACGAGGTTGTCGACGGCGGCGACCACGACGACGCGGCCCGAGTTCTCGTCGATCTGGAGGCCGAGGAGCGCGGTGTTCGCACCGAGCACGTCGGCGGTCCGCGGGAACTGGCCTTCGGGCAGCAGCTGCACGAAGCGCTCGCCCGCGTAGGCGTCCTCCCATGCCGCACGGACCGTCGCGGCATCCGTGCCGGGCACGATGCGCGCCGTCGAGGTCGCGAGGATGCCCCGCGACATCGGCACGATGACCGGGGTGAACGAGATGGTGGGGTTGCCGCCGCCCGCCCAGCGCAGCGCCTGCTGGATCTCGGGGATGTGGCGATGCACGCCGCCGACCGAGTACGGGTTCGCCGAGCCGAGGAGCTCGGAGCCGAGCAGGTGCGCCTTCAAGCTCTTGCCGGCACCCGATGGGCCGACCGCGAGCACCGACACGATATCGGAGGCCTCGATGACGCCGGCACGGATGCCGGGCGCGAGCGACAACGCGACGGTGGAGGCGTTGCAGCCCGGCGCCGCGATGCGCTTCGTCTTGGCGAGCCGGTCGCGCTGCGTGCCCGACAGGCGCGGAAGCTCGGGCACCCCGTAGGTCCACGCGCCGTGGAAGTCACCGCCGTAGAACGCCGCCCAGTCGGCCTTGCTCTCGAGTCGGTGGTCGGCACCGCAGTCGATCACGAGGGTCTCGGCCGGCAGCTGCGCGGCGATCGCACCGGATGCCCCGTGCGGCAGCGCGAGGAACACGATGTCGTGACCGGCGAGGTTCTCGGCCGTCGTGTCCTTCAGCGTGAGATGCGTATAGCTGCGCAGGTGCGGCTGCACCGCGATGAGCGGCTGGCCGGCGTTGGAGTGCGCGGTCACGGTGCGCACATCGAAATCGGGATGGTCGGCGAGGAGGCGAAGGATCTCGCCTCCGGCATAGCCGGACGCGCCGGAAACGGCGACGGTGAACGTCATGGTTCCACCTTAAAGGTCTGAAGTGGTCGAGGTCGGCTCCCGGCCAAGCACACGACCTTAAAGGTCGGAGTGGTCGAGGTTGGCTCCCGGCGACGCACACGACCTGAAAGGTCGGAGTGGTCGAGGATGGCTCCGGCGACACCTGCTGACGGCCTCGTTGCCGCATGCGGGGTCGCCTAGAGTCGGCGCTCGCCACGACGTCGGCTGCGCACCACGACGACACGCGAGATGCGTGCGGGGACTGCGAACCGAGCGGCGGACATACAGGCGACCCTATCCGGGGCGGGTGGCACCGTGCAAACGCGTGACGTCAGGCGCCGTCGCCCCCCGCGGGCTCGTACCAGAGGTCGGCGTGGCCGCGCGGGTCGAAGGCCGCAGCGAAGTCGCGTTCGTTCGGCACCCAGATGTCGCGCCAGAACTCCTCGTGCAGGCGCCCCTCGGCGGCGTCGCGGGCCATGCCGCGCCGGGTCGCCTCCTCGAGGTCGACGTCGACCCAGACCCGCAGGTCGAGGAATCCGTCGAGGTCGGGATGGAAGATCCCGACGGCGTCGAGCACGAGCACGTCGGCCGGCTCGAGCCTTTCGGGCGCGCCCAGCTCGCGGGCCGACCAGTCGTACCGGCGGAACGCGGCCGGTCGGCCGGCGAGGAACGGATCGAGCACCTCATCGCGGATGCGGTGCCGCTCGACGCCGTCCCAGTCGGGTGATCGGTGATGCGAGCGCGCGGGTTCGAGGAAGTCGTCCCCCCGCAACCGCACGGCGCCGTCGATCTCGCCGACCAGCGCCCGGGCGAGCGTGGACTTGCCCGCGCCGCCGAAGCCGGAGACCCCGACCACCATCCGCCGGCCGGCACGCCGCGCGCCCACCGAATCGATGGCCGCGACGACGTCGCCGACGGATCGTGCGCGCGGGGTCATTCGCGGACGGTCGCCCCGAAGCGGTCGTTCGCGAGCGCCGCACCGGCGAGCTTCGCCTCACTGGCCTCGGCCGCCGTGAGCGTGCGGTCGTCGGCCCGGAACCGGAGCGCGAACGTCAGGCTCTTCGCCCCGGCGGGCACGCCCTGGCCGCGGTAGTCGTCGACGATCGAGAGGTGCTCGAGCAGCGAGCCCGCGCCCTCGCGGATCGCCGCGGCGACCTCGGCCGCTGCGACCTCGACGGGAACGATGAGCGAGAGGTCCTGCGTCGCGGCGGGCATCGTGTCGATCGTGCGCGCTTCGAGGGCGGGCTCGGTCAGCGCGATGACGGCGTCGAGATCGAGCTCGACGACGGCGACCACCCGCGGCAGGTCGGCTTCGGCGGCGAGCACCGGCAGCAGTTCGCCGGCGAAGCCGACGAGGGTGCCGTCGACGCGGAGCTCTGCCGTGCGGCCGGGGTGCATCGCCTGGTGCGAACCCTGCGCGACGTCGATGCGCGCACCGGTCGCGAGTTCGACCTGGCGCACGACGTCGAGCGCGTCGGCGATGCCGGCGGGCACCGCGGGCTGACCCGGCTGCTTCACCACGACGTCGCCGACGATGAGCGCACCGAGATGGCGCGGCTGCGGCGGGATGCCGGCGTCGAGCGCCGCGAGCACCTCGTCGCTCGGCTTCTCGTCGCCCACGGGCAGCTCGAGCGAACCGTAGGTGCGACCCGTCTCGGGCAGGAACACCGTGCCGATCTCGAAGAGGTCGAGGTCGGTGAGGCCGCGCGAGAGGTTGCGTCGCGCGGCGCCGATCAGGCCGGGCACGAGCGAACGACGCAGGAACGGCACCGTCTGGTCGAGCGCGTTCGCGATGCGCACGGATGCCACGGGGGCGCCGTCGGCACTGCCGAACACCGCGTTGTCGGCGTCGGAGACGAACGGGAAGGAGAGCACCTCGACCGATCCTGCCGCCGCGAGCGTGTCGGCGGTGCGCCGGCGCAGCCGCTGCGAGCGGGTGAGTCCGCGGCCGGGAGGCGCGACGGGCAGCACCGAGGGGATGCGGTCGTAGCCGATCAGTCGGGCGACCTCCTCCGCGAGCTCTTCGCGGCCCGTCAAGTCGGGGCGCCAGGCCGGCGGCACGACCGAGAATCCGCCGTCGACGGCGGTGATGACGCCGCCGATCTCGGCGAGGGCGTCGTGCACCTCGTCTTCGGTGTACTCGACGCCGATGATCGACGAGACGAAGCCGGCGGGCAAGAGGATCGCCTCGCGCGCCGGAGCCGTGGAGATCAGGGAGCCGCCTGCATCGGCGGTGCCCCCGGCGAGGTCGACCATGAGCTGCGCGACGCGGGAGACGGCCGCGGCCGCGATCTCGGGGTCGACACCTCGCTCGTAACGCTTGGCGGCCTCGCTCGGCAGCTTGTGGCGACGCGCGGTGCGCGCGATCGACACCGGGTCCCAGTTGGCGGCTTCGACGAGCACGTTGCGCGTCTCGTCTCCCATCTCGGTCTCAGCGCCGCCCATGACGCCGCCGAGGCCGATCGGCCCGCGGTCGTCGGTGACGACGAGGTCCTCGACGTGGAGCGTGCGCTCCTTGCCGTCGAGCGTGGTGAACTTCTCCCCCGGCGTCGCGCGCCGCACGACGATGCCGCCGCGGAGCTGGTCGAGGTCGTACCCGTGGATCGGCTGGCCGAGCTCGAGCATGACGTAGTTCGTGATGTCGACGAGCAGCGAGATCGAGCGGATGCCGGCGAGCTTCAGCCGCGCGATCATCCACGCCGGCGTCGGGCGGGAGGCGTCGACGTCGCGCACGATGCGCGTGGCGAAGACCGAGGAGCCGATCTTGCCGCGGATCGGGGCCGCGTCGTCGATCACGACGGAGAACGCGTCGTCCGAGACATCCGCCGGCGCCGCCTGCTCGACCGGGTCGCGGAAGCGCGCCCCGGTGGCGTGCGCGTACTCGCGGGCGACCCCGCGGATCGAGAACGCGTAGCCGCGATCGGGGGTGACGTTGATCTCGATGGCGGCGTCGTCGAGGCCGAGCAGCTTGATCGCATCGGTGCCGACGGGCGCGTCGATGCCGAGCGTCGAGAGCCGCAGGATGCCGTCGTGGTCTTCGCCGAGGCCGAGCTCGCGCGCCGAGGCGATCATGCCATCGGAGACGTGCCCGTAGGTCTTGCGGGCGGCGATCGGGAAGGGGCCGGGCAGCACGGCGCCCGGCAGCGTCACGACGACCTTGTCGCCCACGAAGAAGTTGCGGGCACCGCAGACGATGCCGTGCACGGCGTCGCCGCCGTCGGCAGCGGTCTCACCGTCGGCCGCGACGCGCACCTGGCACCAGCGGATGGTCTTGCCGTTGGACTGCGGCTCCTCGACGAACTCCAGCACCTCGCCCACGACGATCGGGCCCTCGAGGTCAAACGTGTGCACGTCCTCCTCTTCGAGGCCGACCTTGACGAGCGCTGCATGCACGTCTTCAGGCGTCGTGCCCGGCACGAGCTCGACGTACTCGGCGAGCCAACTCAGTGGAACTCGCATGTCTCAGACCACCATTCCGAACTGCTGGGAGAAGCGGATGTCTCCCTCGACCATTTCGCGCATGTCCTGCACGTCGTTGCGGAGCATGAGCCCGCGCTCGATGCCCATGCCGAAGGCGAACCCGGTGTAGACCTCGGGGTCGATACCGGCCGCCTTCAGCACGTTGGGGTGCATCATGCCGCAGCCGCCCCACTCGATCCACCGCGCGCCGCCCTTGAAGGTCGGGTGCCAGAAGTCGAGTTCGGCCGATGGCTCGGTGAAGGGGAAGAAGCTCGGGCGCAGGCGGATCTTCGCCTCGTCGCCGAAGATCGACTTCACGAAGTGGTCGAGCGTGCCCTTGAGGTGCGCCATGGTGAGGCCCTTGTCGACGGCGACGCCCTCGAACTGCATGAAGACGGGCAGGTGCGTGGCGTCGAACTCGTCGGTTCGGTACACGCGGCCCGGAGCGAGCACGTAGAGCGGCAGCTCGCGCTCGAGCATCGAGCGGATCTGCACGGGGCTCGTGTGCGTGCGCAGCACGAGGTGGGACTCGGGCGGGTCGACGAAGAAGGTGTCCTGCATGGCACGCGCAGGGTGGTCGGCGTCGAAGTTCAGCGCGTCGAAGTTGAACCACTCGCTCTCGACCTCGGGCCCCTCGGCGACCTCCCAGCCCATGCCGGTGAAGACGTCGCAGACCCGGTCTTGCAGGAGCGACAGCGGATGCCGCGCACCCGCCCGGTACCGCGAGGCGAGCGCGGTGACGTCCACCGTCTCGGCCGCGAGTTGCTCGGCGGCCTCGGCCTCGAGGATCTCGGCCTCGCGGGCGGTGAACGCCTGGTTCACACGACCGCGCGCACCGCCGACGAGCTTGCCGAGTGCGGCCTTCTGCTCGTTGGGGACGTTGCGCAGCTGGGCGTTCAACTGGGCGAGTTCGCTCTTCTCGCCGGTGTGCTCGGCGCGGACGGCCTTCAGCGCGGCGGAATCGCCGGCCGAGGCGATCGCGGCGAGCGCCGCGGCGACCGCGGACTCGACGGACTGCTCGGTGATTTCACGGGGCTCGGACACAAGGAACGAGTCTAGCGGGCGGGCTCAGGGGATCGTGCGGGCGTGATGCCGGCCGTCAACGCAGCGGGCCGCGTGCGGATTCGCTCGCCTCCGCCGTGGCGTCGGCGAGGAGCAGCGCCTGGCTCGGGTCATCCGGTCGCGGGCCGGCCTTGCCCGGGTGGTATCGACGGTCGGTGCGCCGCGACAGCCAGCGCGCGAACCACGAGAGCGAGAGGTTCATCGCGAGGTAGAGGACGAACGCGATGCACCACAGCGTGAACAGGTACCGGTTGCCGTAGAAGCTACCCAGGTTGTTGAGCGTGACGCGGAGCAGTTCGGGGTAGCCCACGATGTAGGCGAGCGACGTGTCCTTCAGCAGCACGACCAGCTGCGCGACGATGATGGGCAGCATCTGGCGGAACGCCTGCGGGAACTCGACGAGCATCTTGGACTGCAGGGGTCGCATTCCGACGCTGAGGGCGGCCTCGCGCTGGCCTCTCGGCAGCGCCACCAGGCCCGCGCGGAGTGCCTCGCCGATCAGCGCGCCGTTGTAGATCGCCAGGGCGGACACGACAGCCCAGTACTGGCCGGTTCCGGCGACGAGGAGGATGAACAGCATCATCAGCAGCACCGGCATGCCGCGGAAGAACTCGATCAGCACTGCGGTCGGAATGCGGACCCATGCGATCGTCGAGCTGCGCAGCAGTGACAGGACGATGCCGAGTGCGATGGCGAGCACGGCTGCGACGATCGCGGCGCGGAGCGTTCCCCACACACCGACCGAGAAGATGAAGCCCCACATCTCGGGATCCTGCACGATGTCCCAGCGGCTCGGATCGAACATCCCGGGCAGGGTGATCCCGCCGGATTCGCGGGGCGCGTTCAGCGTGGCGACGACCCAGCCGAGGCCCGCCACCACCAGCACGGCCGTGACGACCGAGAAGATGCGGGAGAGACGCCGAGCCTTGGGGCCGGGCGCGTCAAACAGGACACTGGCGCCGCTCATCGCTGCACCACCCACTTCCGCTCGAGCTGCGTCGCGAGTAGGCCGAGCGGCACGGTCACGATGAGGTAGAAGAATGCGATGCCGACGAGGATGGCGATGACGGCATCGCCGTTCGCATTCGCGAGGGTGCGGCCGACACCGAACAGCTCGCTCACGAATCCGACACCACCGACGACGGAGGTGTTCTTCGTCAGCGCGATGAAGACGTTGATGAGCGGCGGGATGGTCATGCGGAACGCCTGCGGCAGCACGATCATCGAGACCGTCAGGCCGAAGCCGAGACCCAGGCTCCGCGCGGCCTCGGCCTGGCCGACCGGCACGCCGTTGATGCCGGACCGGAGCGCCTCCGCGATGAACGGCGACGTGTAGACCGCGAGGGCGATCATGCCCGAAACGAGAAACGAGAGGTCGGATCCCAGGATCGGCAGGATGATCGCGCAGAAGATCACCACGAGCGTCAACGGAGTGTTGCGGATGATCTCGGTGTAGACCGTGGCGATCACGCGGAGCGTCGCGATCGGCGAGATCCGCATGGCTGCGATGAGCGTGCCGAGCACGAGCGCGCCCACCCCGCCGACCGCGAGCAGCAGCAGCGTGACACTGAAGCCCTGGAGGTAGAGCGGGAGATTCGCGATGACGACGTCCACGCGGGTCCTCTCGATGGTGAGGGAGTGGACCCGGACCCCATCGGGGTCCGGGTCCATTCGAATCAGTAGCGGTCGACCGCGGGCGGGTCGGCGAACGGCAGCACCGTGCCGGCCGTGGAGTTCCATGCCTCCTCGTAGCGGCCGTCTTCGTAGGCCTCTTCCAGCACGTCGTTGATGAACATGCGGAAGTCGGTGTCGTCGAGCTTCACGCCGATTCCGTACGGCTCTTCGGTGAACGGCTCACCGACGACCTTGAACTCGCCCTCGTTCTGGGCTACGAGGCCCGCGAGGATCACGTTGTCGGTCGACACCGCGACGACGTCGCCCTGGCGGAGCGGCTCGAGGCAGTTGGAGTAGGTGTCGGTCTCCAGCACCTCGGCGCCGAGTTCCTTCAGGTTCGCCGCAGGAGTCGAACCCGTCACCGAGCAGACGGGCTGACCGACGAGGTCTTCTTCGCTCTTGATGTCGTCGTTGTCGGCGAGCACGAGGATCGACTGACCGGCCTCGTAGTACGGGCCCGCGAAGGAGACGACCTCCTTGCGCTTGTCGTTGATCGTGTAAGTGGCGACGACGAGGTCGACCTGGCCGCCCTCGATGAACGGCTCGCGGTTGGCCGAGACGGTCTCGGTCCAGTTGATGTTCTCCTCGTCGATGCCGAGCTCCGAGGCGATGATCTTGCCGATCTCGACGTCGAAGCCCTCCGGGTCACCCGACGGACCGACCAGGCCGAACAGAGGCTGGTCGAACTTCGTGCCGATCGTGATCTCGCCGGCCTCCTGCAGGGCGGCCATGGTCGTGCCCGCCTCGAACGTGGGAGCAGGCTCGGCCGACTCCTCTGCTTCGCCGCCGCCGCCGCTGGCACAGCCGGCGAAGGCAAGTGTTGCGGCCGCTGCGGCTGCGACGAGGGCGATTCTCATGCGTGTCATGTCCGTTGCCTCTTTCCTGTGTGGTGAATCCCCGCCGCTCGTGGCGGCGCGGGTCTAGTGCTCGAGGATCTTCGAGAGGAAGTCCTTCGCGCGATCGGACTTCGGGTGGTCGAAGAACTCCGCGGGGGTCGCCTCTTCGACGATCTTGCCGTCGGCCATGAACAGCACTCGATCTGCTGCTTTGCGAGCGAAGCCCATCTCGTGCGTGACGACGATCATGGTCATGCCGTCTTTGGCCAGACCGATCATGACGTCGAGCACCTCGTTGATCATCTCGGGGTCGAGCGCGCTCGTCGGCTCGTCCATGAGGATGAGCTTGGGGTTCATCGCGAGCGAACGGGCGATGGCGACACGCTGCTGCTGGCCGCCCGAGAGCTGGGCCGGGAGCTTCTTCGCCTGGTTCGCCACGCCGACGCGCTCGAGGAGCTTCATCGCCTCGGCCTCTGCCGCTTTGCGCGACATCCGCTTGACCCTGATCGGCGCGAGCGTGACGTTCTCGAGCACGGTCTTGTGCGCGAACAGGTTGAACGACTGGAACACCATGCCGACGTCGGCACGCAGCTTCGCGAGCGCCGCGCCCTCTTCGGGCAGCTTCACGCCGTCGATGGCGATGGAGCCCGAATCGATGGTCTCGAGACGGTTGATCGCACGACAGAGCGTCGACTTGCCCGAGCCGCTCGGACCGATGACGACGACGACCTCGCCGCGGTTCACGACGGTGTTGATGTCGTTCAGCACGTGCAGCTCGCCGTAGTGCTTGTCGACGTGGTCGATGACCACGAGCGGCTCGCCGCGACGCACCGAGATGTTGGAGGTCGGCGGGGCAGGCTGCATTGGCTCCATATCCCCAAAACTAGGGCCAGCGACGGCCCAGCGACACGGAGTCGGGCAGTGGTTACCTAACCGTGATCAGCGGTGCGCTGCGCGAAGGCGCTCTCATACAGGCAGACGGATGCCGCGGTGGCGAGGTTCATGGATTCGGCGTGCCCGTAGATCGGCACGGTGACCACGCGATCGGCGAGCTCGAGCTGTTCGTCGGGCAGGCCCCTGGCCTCGTTGCCGAACACCCAGGCGGTCGGCCCGGCGAGCACGCCGTCGTTACGGGCGGAGAGCAGGTCGTCGCCCTTCACATCGGCGGCGAGGACGGTGAGGCCCGCGGCACGTGCCCGCACGAGCACGTCGGCGAGTTCGGCGCCGATGGCGACGGGCAGGTGGAAGATCGAGCCGGTCGAGGAGCGGACGACCTTGGGGTTGTAGAGGTCGACGGTGCGCCCGGTGAAGATGACGGCGTCGGCGCCGGCGGCATCGGCGGCACGCACGATGGTGCCGGCGTTGCCGGGGTCGCGCACCTCTTCGAGGATGGCGACGAGCTTCGGCTTCGCGGCGAACACGTCTTTCACCGCGGTCGGGAACTGCCGGCAGATAGCCACGAACCCCTGCGGCGTCACCGTGTCGGCCATCGAGTCGAGCACCTCTTCGGTGACGAACTCGATCTCGACGTCTGACGACGCGGCGGCATCGGCGATCTCGGGGTGGCGCTCGAGTGCGCTCGGCGTGGCGAAGAGCTCGATGACGAGTTCGGACCGGAAGGTGAGCGCCTCGGCGACCGCCTGGGGGCCCTCGAGCAGGAACATGCCGCTCTCGACACGTGCGGCCTTGCGGGCGAGCTTCGCTACCGCGCGCACGCGCGGCGATCGGGGGTTCTCGAGCATGCCCCGATTCTACCGGGGGAATGCGGAACGGCCCGGCACTCCCTGCTCGTGCGAGCGGAGGGTGCCGGGCCGTTCGAAGCTGAAGTCGCTGCTTACGCGGCGGTCTTCGGAGCCGAGGTGTCGGCCGGGAGTGCCTTCTTGGCCGACTCGACGAGCGCGGCGAACGTCGCGGGCTCGTTGACCGCGAGGTCGGCGAGGATGCGACGGTCGACCTGGATGCCTGCAAGGCCGAGGCCCTGGATCAGGCGGTTGTACGTGAGGCCGTTCGCACGCGACGCGGCGTTGATGCGCTGGATCCAGAGGCGACGGAAGTCGCCCTTCTTCTGGCGGCGGTCGCGGTACGCGTAGACGAGGGAGTGGGTGACCTGCTCCTTGGCCTTGCGGTAGAGACGCGAACGCTGGCCGCGGTAACCACTGGCGCGCTCGAGAATGACCCGGCGCTTCTTGTGGGCGTTGACCGCCCGCTTCACTCTTGCCATGACTCTGTTTCTTCCTTAACGGGTCTCGCGGCTCAGTGGCCGAGAAGCTTCTTGATGACCTTGGCGTCGGGGGCCGACACGACCTTGTCCTGGTTCAGACGGGCCTTGCGCTTCGAGGACTTGACCTCGAGGTTGTGGCGCATACCGGCCTGCTGCTTCTTGATCTTGCCGCTACCGGTGATCTTGAAGCGCTTCTTGGACCCGGAGTGGGTCTTCTGCTTCGGCATCTCGTATTTCTCCTTGGTTCTGCCGTCACGCGAGTGACGGACGGGGATGTTTGGCTCAGCCCTCGACGGGCTCGGCCGTCTGCTCGTCGCCGTCGGCCGGGGCATCTGCCGCCGGTCGCGCCTTCGCAGCAGCACGCTGTGCGTTGGCCTCGGCCTTGGCCTCGGCCTTGTTCTTGAGGGGCCCGATCACCATGACCATGTTGCGGCCGTCGATCGTCGGGTTGTGCTCGACCGTGCCGAACTCGGCCACGTCTTCCGCGAAGCGCTGCAGCAGGCGGACGCCCATCTCGGGACGCGACTGCTCGCGACCGCGGAAGAGGATCATCGCCTTGACCTTGTCGCCGGCCTTCAGGAAGCCGATGGCGCGCTTCATCTTGGTCTCGTAGTCGTGCTTGTCGATCTTGAGACGGAACCGCACCTCTTTGAGGATGGTGTTCGCCTGGTTGCGCCGGGCCTCTTTCGCCTTCTGCGCAGCCTCGTACTTGAACTTGCCGTAGTCCATGATCTTCGCGACCGGCGGCTTCGAGTTCGGAGCGACCTCGACGAGATCGAGATCGGCCTCCTGCGCGAGCCGCAGGGCCACCTCGATCTTCACGACGCCGACCTGCTCTCCGGCAGGCCCCACGAGTCGAACCTCGGGGACGCGGATACGGTCGTTTGTACGGGGATCGCTGATGCGTGTTCTCCTCTACTCAAGCTGTTTCGCTCGGTCGGAAGGCGGATGCCGCCCGACGACGAAAGGAGAAATTCGCGCATGCGTGCACGGATTTCCACCGTGCTGTTCATGCGGCACCCTACCTACTCCCCCGTCTTGCGACGTGGGAGCGGAGTGCAATGACCCGGTAACCTTGATGAAGCGGTATGCGCGGGTGGGAGAATCTCCACTTTCGTACCGGGGTGAAGCCCCGGAGCCCGAAGTAGTCTAGCAGAGGAAATCCGTGAACAGTAGTTCAGACGAGACCACGGTCGAGGGCGCCACCCGCGACATCGCCGAGGTCCCCGCAGTCGAGATCATCACGACCGCCGCCGTGCACCTCATGAGCGCCGCAGCCGTGAAGGTCGGACTGGCCGAAGACCCCGATGAGCAGATCGACCTCGACGAGGCGCGCAAGCTCATCAACGCCCTCGCCGGACTCATCACGGCGGGCGCTCCCGAGATCAGCGACATGCACGCGCGTTCGCTGCGCGACGGCCTGCGGTCGCTGCAGCTCGCGTTCCGCGAGGCATCCGTCATTCCCGACCCGATCGGCAAGGGCCCGGGCGAGAAGTGGACCGGCCCGGTCAGCTGATCTCAGGCGGGCCGGCCGCGCGCGGGCGCTGGCAGTTGGGGCACCACCAGCTCTCGCGCTGCTCGACGGCGTTCCGCCCGAGGCGACCGTGTTCGATGAGCGTGCCGCATCGACGGCACGCCTCGCCGCCTCGGCCGTAGACCCAGAGCTGCCGGCCTCGATGCGTGTCGCCGGTGGTCGTGCGCACCGCGCGATCGCGGTTGGCACGGATGACCCGGCTCGCGAGTGCCACGAGGGGCGCGAGCTCGACCTCGGCGACCGGTCGGGCCGGCAGGATGCCCCGGAGGAAGCACACCTCGTTGACGTAGACGTTGCCGAGCCCGGCGAGGTTGCGCTGCTCGGCGAGGGCGACTCCGATCGGCGTCTCGGGCGAGCTCGCGAGCCGGCGCACGGCCTCCTCTGCGTCCCAGTCGGGCCCGAGCAGGTCGGGCCCGAGGTAGGCGAGCCGTTCCGCCTCTTCGGCGGCGCCGAACAGCTCGAGGGTGCCGAGGTCGAAGCCGACCGCGGAGGCATCCGGCACGTCGATGATCGCGCGCGCCTGCCAAGCGGGCCGTCGCCACGGCTGGCCGGCCCGGAGCAATCGCCACTCCCCCTCCATCTTCAGGTGCGAGTGCACGACGACCCCGCCGATGCGCATCAGGAGGTGCTTGCCGCGGCTCGCGACCGAGTGCACCGGCTCGCCCGCCAGGTCGACCTCGGCGAGCGCGGGCACCCGGAAGTCGGTGCGCGTCACGGTGCGACCGGCGAGCGCCTCGTCGAGCAGTCGTGCAGCCCGGTAGACGGTGTCACCCTCTGGCATCGAAGCGAAGCCCTCTCGGCGTCTCCCGGAACCCTGCAGCACGCAGCGGCCGGTCGAGCACGGAGCCGAACACCGCGCCGCCGTTCACCGTCTCGACCCGGAGCCGCTCGGTGCGACCCCGGGTGAGCGCGGTGGCGAGCGCCGCGGTCGCCGCGGCGAGGGCGGACTCGTCGTCGGTGAAGACGAGGGTCGTGCGCCCGCCGCGCTCGAGGTAGAGCACCGCCTCGCCGTCGACGACGGCGACGAAGGCGCCCGCCTTGCGCCCCGGGCGATGCGCATTCTCGCCGGGAAGCTCGGGCCAGTCGAGGGCGGCGCCGAACGGATTGGCCGGGTCGGTGGCCGCGAGCGCGACCGCCTCGCCCTTCGGCGCAGCGCGGAGGCGGTCGACGGCTGCCCCGGTCGCGAACTGCGCCCCGCCCTGGCCGTCGATGAAGTACCCGCGGCGCACTCGCCCGGAGTCCTCGAACCCCGAGAGGGTGCGATACGCGAGCGCGAACCCGCCGACGTGCGCCTCTGCCATGACGGAGCCGCGCGTGACGATGCCGTAGCGCTCGAGCAGCGCCTCGCCGAGCGCATGCGCCCGCGGCGTGGCGGCGCTGCTCGCGAGCGGCAGCACCGACCAGCGCCCGGCGGCCCTCGGCGGATTGGCCCGGGCAGCCGCCGTGCGCCCGGCCTGCACGGTCGCCGCGAGCGACCGACGTGAGAGCGACCCCGCCCGGAGCCGTGCCCGAGGGGTGGGCGCCGCGGTCTTGTGCGCTCCCCCGCCGGCGAGCAGGCCGCGCACCGGGGCGAAGGTGTCGTTGGTCACGAGCCCGGCCCAGACGAGGCGCCAGAGGGCGTCGGCGAGCGCGCGGTCGTCTTCGGAGCCGACTGCCTCGGCCAATTGCCGGAAGAAGAAACCGCCTCCGCCGCCGAGCACCGCGATCAACTCGGATTCCAGCGGGTCGAGGGGTGCGGCCGCGGGCGCCGGCAGTGTGAGCTCGGCCGTCTCGGCGAGGTGCAGGCTGATCCAGCCGTCGTCGCCGCCGAGCGAACCCGTGCCGGCCCAGAGCACTTCGCCCGACGCGGTCAGCTCGTCGAGCATGCCCGGCCGGTAGTCGGCGACCCTGGCCGGCAGCACGTACGCCTCCCACGCGGAGGCGGGGATGCGCGCGCCCTCGAGCTGCTCGATCACCGCGGCGACGCCGTCGACACCGCTGACCTTGCCGCCCACGTGCTGCCAGGCAGGCAGGAACCGCGCGAACTCGCGGGGCTCGACCGGTTCGACCTCATTGCGCAGCACCGCGAGCGAGCGTCGACGGATGCGCCGGAGCACCCCGCTGTCGCACCACTCCATGCCCGACCCATGCGGCAGGAACTCGCCCTCGACGACGCGGCGCTCCCCGCCGAGCCTCGCGAGCGCAGCGGATGCCACGGCCTGGCCGATGCCGAAGCGGGCGGCCACCGACGCTGCCGTGAACGGGCCGTGCGTGCGGGCGTAGCGGGCGACGAGATCGCCGAGCGGGTCGCGAACCCCCTCGCCGAACACCTCGGGCAGGCCCGGCGGGATCGGCACCCCGAGGGCGTCGCGCAGCCGGCTGACGTCTTCGACGGCGACGAACCACGACCGGCCGGCGAAGCTCACCGGCGCCGCCCGGCGCGCCGCGACGAGTGCGGCGAGCGCCGCTGCGGCATCCGTCTCGTCGTCGACCCTCGCCGCCACCTCGTCGGCCGTGAGCGGGCCCAGGTCGCCCAGCAGGTCCGCGACGCCCTCCTCGCCTCGCGCGAGGCGCTCGGGGTGGACGCGCTGGAGCATGCGCTCGACCTCGTCGACCACCTCGGGGTCGAGGAGCTCTCGCAGCTCGACCGTGCCGAGCAATTCGGCGAGGAGCGCCGGGTCGAGTGAGAGCGCCGCGGCCCGCCGTTCGGCGAGCGGGGCGTCGCCCTCGTACATGAAGGCGCCGACGTACCCGAAGAGGAGGCTCGACGCGAAGGGACTCGGCGACTCGGTCGTGACGTCGACGAATCGCAGCTCGCGGCGCTCGATGCGTTCGGCGAGACGCGTGAGGGCCGGCAGGTCGTAGACGTCCTGCAGGCACTCGCGCACCGCCTCGAGCACGATCGGGAACTCGGGGAAGTCGCGGGCGACCTCGAGCAGTTGCGACGCCCGCTGCCGCTGCTGCCAGAGCGGTGATCGTTTGCCAGGGTTCGACCGCGGCAGGATGAGCGCCCGCGCCGCGCACTCCCGGAACCGCGCCGCGAACAGCGCCGAACCGCCCACGTTCGCCGTGACGAGCTCGGTGAGCTCTGCCGGCTCGAACGCGAAGAGCTCGGCGCCCGGCGGATCGTCGCCCGTGTCGGGCATGCGCAGCACGATGCCGTCGTCGCTCGCCACGGCGTTGGAGTCGACGCCGCTCTGCTCGCGCACGCGTGCGCCGATGGCGAGCGCCCATGGCGCGTGCACACGCATGCCGTAGGGCGAATGCAGCACGATGCGCCAGTCGCCGAGCTCGTCGCGGAAGCGCTCGACCACGAGGTTCGTCGCATCGGGCACCACCCGGGTCGCCGCGCGCTGGTCATCGATGAACTTCACGAGATTCGTGGCGGCCCGCTCGTCGAGTCCGGCGGCACGGCTGCGAGCGAAGGCATCGGATGCCGGTGCGCCCGCGAGTTCGGCGATGAACCCGCCGATCGCCGCCCCGAGTTCGGCAGGGCGACCGATGCCGTCACCCTTCCAGAACGGCAGGCGCCCGGGCTCGCCGAAGGCGGGAGCCACGAGCACCCGGTCGTGCGTGATCTCCTGGATGCGCCAACTCGTGGCCCCGAGGGCGAACACGTCGCCGACACGCGACTCGTAGACCATCTCCTCATCGAGCTCGCCGACACGGCGGCCGGGTCCGGCCTCGCCGACCATGAACACGCCGAACAGGCCTCGGTCGGGGATGGTGCCGCCGCTCGTGACCGCGAGGCGCTGGGCCCCACGGCGGCCGACGATGGTGCCGGTGTCGCGGTCCCAGACGATGCGGGCGCGCAGCTCGCCGAAGCGGTCGGAGGGGTAGCGCCCCGCGAGGAGGTCGAGCGTGGCGTCGAACGCCGATCGGGGCAGTGCGGCGTACGGCGCCGCACGGCGCACGAGCGCGAACCACGCCTCGACGTCCCATTCGTCGAGCGCGGTCGCCGCGATGGTCTGCTGGGCGAGCACGTCGAGCGGGTTCGCGGGGATGCGGAGTTCTTCGATGGCGCCGCCGATCATGCGTTCGGCGACGACCGCCGAGTGCAGCACGTCGGCGCGATGCTTCGGGAAGATGAGGCCCTTCGAGACCTCGCCGACCTGGTGACCGGCCCGGCCGAGCCGCTGCAGTCCGCTCGCGACCGAGGGCGGCGACTCCACCTGCATGACGAGGTCGACCGCTCCCATGTCGATGCCGAGTTCGAGGCTCGACGTCGCCACGACGCAGCGGAGCCGCCCCGACTTGAGGTCGTCTTCGACGAGGGCCCGCTCCTCTTTGCTCACCGAGCCGTGATGCGACCGCGCGATCACGGGCGGGGCTCCGGTCGTGATGCCCGAGGCGCCGACCGCCTCTGCCGGCGTTCGCTTCACCGCCGTCGCCTCCGTCGGCACCGTCAGCGCCTCGACCGGCACCGCGGTGCGCTCGGCCCACAGCTCGTTGAGCCGTGCCGTCAACCGCTCCGCGAGACGCCGGGAGTTCGCGAACACGATCGTGGAGCGATGGGCGAGCACCTCGTCGAGGATCGCCTCTTCGACGTGCGGCCACACGGTGCCCGCGCCCGTCTCGCCGGCGAGGTCGGAGAGGTCGTCGACGGGCACCGTGACCTGCAGGTCGAACCTCTTGCCCGAGGCCGGCGCCACGATCGTGACCGCTCGAGTGCCGCCGAGGAACCGCGCCACCTCTTCGTGGGGTCGCACCGTCGCCGACAACCCGATGCGCTGCACCGGCGCGGCGGTGAGTTCGTCGAGCCGCTCGAGCGAGAGTGCGAGGTGCGAACCGCGCTTCGTGCCGGCGAGCGCGTGGATCTCGTCGACGATCACCGTCTGCACGCCGCGGAGTGTCTCGCGCGCCGCCGAGGTGAGCATGAGAAACAGCGACTCGGGCGTCGTGATGAGGATCTCGGGCGGGTGCGTCACGAGCCGTCGCCGTTCACCTGGCGGCGTGTCGCCCGAACGCACGCCGACCGAGACCTCGGGCACCTCGAAACCGTGCGCCGCCGCGGTGCGGGCGATGCCGACCAGCGGCGCCCTGAGGTTGCGCTCGACGTCGACGCCGAGCGCCTTCAGCGGGGAGAGGTAGATGACGCGCGTGCCCGTCGACTCGGCATCAGCAGCCTCGTGGTGCAGCCGGTCGATCGCCCAGAGGAAGGCGGCAAGGGTCTTGCCCGAGCCGGTCGGAGCGACGACGAGCGAGTGCTCGCCGCGCGAGATCGCCTGCCAGGCGCCGTTCTGCACGGTGGTGGGTGCGCTGAAGGACTCGGTGAACCACGCCCGGGTCGCGGGCGAGAACGCGTCGAGCGCCTCAGTCATGTCTCCATTCAAGCGGATGCCGCCGACGCCGGGTCTGCTGCGTGGGCCGACCTCATCGTTCCGGTCAGCCTCAGCCCCGGATCGCGGTGAGCGTGCGGGCGACGGTGTCGACCGTTCGGCGCACCTCCGCGGCATCCGTTCGCCAATTGCTCACCGAGAAGCGCACGACGGCGCGGCCATGCCAGCGGGAGGTCATGGCGAGCACCTCGCCCTCGTTCCAGAGCCGCTCGCTGAGCGCTTCGGTGACCGCGTCGTCGTCGAGGGCGATGCAGACCTGGGTGAAGACCACCTCGTTCAGCACCTCGACGCCGGGCAGAGCGCCGACCCCGTCGGCGATGCCGCGCGCAGCTTCGGCGAGTCCGTCGACGAGCCGCGCGACGCCCTCGCGACCGAGGGAGCGGAGCACCGCCCAGGTCGGTACGCCGCGAGCGCGACGCGAGAGCTCAGGCGCCTTCTCGTGGGGGTCTGCGCCGACCTCGGTGGCCTGCAGGTAGCTCGCGTGCATGCCGAGGGCGCGCCGCATCGCTGCCGGGTCGCGCACGATCGCGATGCCGCAGTCGTACGGCACGTTCAGGGTCTTGTGCGCGTCGGTCGACCACGAGTCGGCGGCCGCGAACCCCGCGGTCAGGTGGCGCAGCGACGGAGACGCCGCAGCCCAGAGCCCGAATGCGCCGTCGACGTGCACCCACGCGCCGGCCGCGTGCGCCACCTCGATCGCGGCGGCGAAGTCGTCGAACGCACCGGAGTGGATGTTGCCGGCCTGGAGCGCGACGATCGCCGGGCCCTGGCCGGCGGCGAGCACCGCGGCCAGTTCGTCGACGCGGATGCGCCCCTGTTCGTCAGCGGGTACCGCGATCGGTGCGCCCAGCCCCAGGTACCGTGCTGCGAGGTCCATGGTGCCGTGACGCTCGTCGCCGGCGATGAATCGTATGGCCGGACCGCCGGCGAGCCCATCAGCCTCGACGTCCCATCCCGCCCGGCGCAGTACCTCGCCCCGCGCGGCCGCCATGCACGAGAACTGCGCCATCGTGGCGCCCGTCGTGAAGCCCACGTCGCTCTGCGGCGGCAGGCCGAGCAGGTCGAGCAGCCACTCGCCGGCGAGCTCCTCGACGGCGACCGCCCCAGGCGTTATCGCGCGCAGGCCTGTGTTCTGGTCCCATGCCGAGACGAGCCAGTCGGCGCCGAGCGCGACGGGCTGCGTGCCGCCGATCACCCAACCGTAGAAGCGCGGCGAGCCGATCGCGATGAGTCCGGGCTCGACACCCTCGGCCAGTCGCGCGATGACCTCGAGGTCGGGTTCGCCCGCCTCCGGCAGCTCGCGCCCGAGGCGGTCCTTGATGTCGTCGGCCGTCGCCTGCGGCGGGATCGCCCGCTCGCGGACACTCGAGAGCCACGCTCGGGCGTGGCGGCCGGATGCCTCGATCACCGCGTCGTACGAGGCATCCGCTGTCTGGGCGGCCTCGCCCGACGCGCCGGACGTCGTGTTCGCTTCAGTCATGGCGCACCTGGATTCCGTGCGACGAGCGCACACCACCGATTGTGCGCCGCTTCGCCGGTGTGGTCAACGCCACGAACGGGCGGTGAGCACCCCTGTCGGGGGCACCGCGGCCGCTCGAGCCGCTTCGGCGCCCCGGCTCAGCCGGTGGGCGTGCCGACGAGCTTGACCGTCAGCGAATCGACCGAGGTCGCGATGACGTCGTCGGCCGCCCAGCGCCGGGCGAGCCGCGCCGTGATCACGTCGAGCTCCTCACGGCTGAGGCCGGCGACGAGCTCGAGACGCACGACGAGCTCGGGTCCGGTGAGGCGGGCCGTCGGGTCGCCGGGGAGCAGGGTCACGCCGAGCACGGCGAGCTCTCGCTCGATCGAACCCCGGAACGCCGCGCCGACGGCGGGCGACTCGAACGGCGGCTGCCACTCGTGCGACTGCGCGACCGACCATACCGCCGGGCGCCGAAGCACGAACTCGGTCGGCGAACCCGGGTCGAGCACGACGAGATCGGTGCCGTCGTCGGCGGCCGCGAGGGCGACGCGCACGCCGTCGGCCGGCACCGGCCTCGCGAGCGGGTTCCACCGCGACATCGCCTCGACCGAGGCGAACACGGGAAGCACCTTGCGACCGTCGGGGCCCTGCACCGTCACGATCGAGAGCTCCTGGCTCTTGTCGACCGCGAGACCGTGAGCGCCGACTTCTGAGCCCCCGTCGCCGAGTTCGGCGAGCAAGGGGATCAGGAGGCGCGAACGCGCGAACTCCGCCACGACGGGCGCCTGCCCGGCGTCGCCGGCATGGAACGCGTCGAGGGCCGCGGCGAGCGCCTCGGGCGCCCGGCCGTCGTCAGAGGCGTGCGTGTTGGGCTGGAAGGAACGCCCGGCCCACGGCACGCCGGCGGAGTCGGCGGCAGCGGCGTTGTCGCCGGAGCGGCCCTCGCCAGCGTCAGCACTCACTGCGAAGCGACATCCAATGCCTCGACCAGGGTAAAGGCGCCCGCATACAGCGCCTTGCCCACGATCGTGCCCTCGAGGCCGAGCGGGACCAGTTCGCGCAGCGCCACGATGTCGTCGAGGCTCGAGATGCCGCCCGATGCGACGACCGGCCGGTGCGTGCGCTCCATGACCTGGCGGAGCAGGTCGAGGTTCGGGCCCTGCAGCGTGCCGTCTTTCGTGACGTCGGTGACGACGTAGCGAGCGGCACCCGCCTCTTCGAGGCGCTCCATGACCTGCCAGAGGTCGCCGCCGTCCTTCGTCCAGCCGCGGGCGGCGAGCGTGGTGCCACGCACGTCGAGCCCGACCGCGATCGCCTCTCCGTACTGCGCGATGACCGAGGCCGCCCACTCGGGGTTCTCGAGGGCCGCCGTGCCGAGGTTGATGCGCTTGGCACCGATCTCGAGGGCGTGCTCGAGCGACTCGTCGTCGCGGATGCCGCCGGAGAGCTCGACGTTGACGCCGCGCACCTGACGGATGGTCTTCTTCAGCACGCCCGCGTTCGAGCCGCGTCCGAACGCAGCGTCGAGGTCGACGAGGTGAATCCACTCCGCACCCTGATCGGCCCACTCGACCGCAGCGTCGACGGGGTCGCCGTAACTGGTCTCGGTGCCGGCCTCGCCCTTGGTCAGGCGCACCGCCTTGCCACCGGCGACGTCGACCGCCGGGAGCAGCACGAGGCGGGGGGTCTTGTTGAATTCACTCATTCACTGTCCTAGTCATCGCGGTCGCGCCTTGCGAGTCGGCACAGTCACAGCATCCTAGTCCGACCATGTCGGAGCCGAGTGCACATGACGGTCGAACGGCTCAGCCGAGGGTCCCGATCCAGTTGGCGAGCAGGCGGATGCCCGCCTCGGCCGACTTCTCGGGGTGGAACTGGGTCGCCGTCAGCGGGCCGTTCTCGACGGCGGCGAGGAACCGGCCGCCGTGCTCGGCCCAGGTCAGCGTCGGCGCGGGGAACGGCGGCTCGACGTCGAGCAGCCACTCCTGTGCGGCGAACGAGTGCACGAAGTAGAACCGCTCGTCTTCGATGCCGGCGAAGAGGGCGGAACCCTCACCCGCCTCGACGGTGTTCCAGCCCATGTGCGGCAGCACCGGGGCGGGCAGCTCGGTGACGGTTCCGGGCCACTCGCCGAGCCCCTCGGTGTCGACGCCGCGTTCGACGCCGTGCTCGAAGAGCACCTGCATGCCCACGCAGATGCCGAGCACCGGGCGTCCGCCCGCGAGTCGGCGATCGATGATCTCACCGCCGCGCACCGCGTGCAGTTGGTCCATGACTGCCTTGAAGGCGCCGACGCCGGGCACGAGGAGGCCGTCGGCCTCGAGCGCCGCCGTGCGATCGGCGGTCACCGTCACCTCGGCACCGGCGTGCTCGAGTGCCTTCGCGGCCGAGTGCACGTTGCCCGAACCGTAGTCGAGCACGACGACACGACGGCTGCGGGTCACAGCGCACCCTTGGTCGACGGAACGCCCGACACCAGCGGGTCGAATGCCTTCGCCTGGCGGAACGCGCGCGCGAACGCCTTGAACTCCGCTTCGGCGATGTGGTGCGGGTCACGGCCGCCGAGCACGGTGACGTGCACGGTGAGCGCCGCGTTGTACGCGATCGCCTCGAAGACGTGCCGCACCATGGAACCCGTGAAGTGGCCGCCGATGAGGTGGTACTCGAAGCCGACGGGCTCGCCCGTGTGCACGAGGAACGGCCTGCCGGAGATGTCGACGACGGCCTGCGCGAGCGCCTCGTCGAGCGGCACGAGCGCGTCGCCGTAGCGGGAGATGCCGCGCTTGTCGCCGAGCGCCTGCTTGATGGCCTGCCCGAGCACGATGCCGACGTCTTCGACCGTGTGGTGCACGTCGATCTCGAGGTCGCCGCTCGCGCGCACCGTCAGGTCGGTCAGCGAGTGCTTCGCGAACGCCGTGAGCAGGTGGTCGTAGAACGGAACGCCGGTCTCGATGTCGCTCGTGCCCGAGCCGTCGAGGTCGATCGAGAGGTCGATGCTGGATTCGCTCGTCTCGCGCTGCACCCGGGCAGTGCGCGAAGGGCTCGATGCGGTCATGAGGCAATCCTATTCGGGGCGGATACGGCGATCGCTTCGAGGAAGGCCGTGGTCTCGGCCTCCGTGCCCGCGGTGACCCTCAGGTGACCGGGGATGCCGATCTCCCGGATCAGGATGCCGCGGGCGAGCAGTTGCTCGAACACGGCACGGGGGTCGTCGACACCGCCGAACAGCACGAAGTTCGAGCCGCTGCGGTACGGGTGGAACCCGAGCCGGGCGAGCTCGCCCGAGATGCGCTCCCGCTGCCCGCGGATCTCGTCGACCATCGCGAGCATCTCGGCCGAGTGGGCGAGCGCACCGAGTGCCGCCGCCTGCGTCAGCGCCGACAGGTGGTAGGGCAGGCGCACGAGTCGGAGTGCGTCGATCGCCGCAGGGTCGCCGGCGAGGTAGCCGACTCGCGCACCGGCGAAGGCGAACGCCTTGCTCATCGTGCGCGAGACGAGCAGGCGCGGCCGCCCCTCGAGCAGGGTCAGTGCACTCGGCGTGCCCGGCTCGGCGAACTCGAAGTACGCCTCGTCGACGACGACGATGCCGCGTGCGGCGTCGGCGACCGCCTCGATCGTCTCGATCGGGAGCGGTGTGCCCGTGGGGTTGTTCGGCGCGCAGAGCAGCACGATGTCTGGGTCGTGCTCGTGCACCGCGGCGACGGCCGTTTCGGGACTGAGTTCGAACTCGTCGTCACGGCCCGCGGTGATCCACTCGGTGCCGGTACCCGAAGCGAGCAGCCCGTACATGGAGTACGTCGGCGCGAACCCCAGTACCGAGCGCCCGGGTCCGCCATAGGCCTGCAGGATGTGCTGCAGCACCTCGTTGGACCCGTTCGCCGCCCAGATCTGCGCGGGGTCGAGATCGTGCCCGAGGTAGTCGGCGAGTGCTCGGCGCAGCACGGAGAACTCACGGTCGGGATAGCGGTTGAGCGTCATGATCGCGGCGGCGACGCGGGCGACGATGTCGTGCGCGACGGCCTCGGGAATCGGATGCGTGTTCTCGTTGACGTTGAGTGCGACCGGCACGGCCTGCTGCGGTGCCCCGTACGGGGTGCGACCACGGAGGTCGTCGCGGATGGGGAGGTCTTCGAGACTCGTCACCATGCAAGCCTAACGAGGCTCGCCCGAGTGTTTCAGCCGCTCGTCACGCGCCGACGGTCACGGGGCGAGCGGCAACGCGAGCCGCTGCCCGGGCTCGACGACCGCGTCGTCGAGACCGTTGAGCCGGATGATCTCTTCGATGACCTCGCGCACGTCGCCACTGGGGTCGACCGATTCGGCGATCGCCCAGAGCGAGTCGCCCTGGCCGACGGTCACGTATTCGAAGGATGCCGCCTCGAAGGCCGCACCGACGGAGTCGACATCGGCGGCGGCAGTCCCCGACCCGAGCACCACGACGAACGCCCAGATCACGAGCGGAAGCGGCGCGAGCGCGGTGAAGACGATGCGACCGCGGCGGGTCAGCCGAAGGCGGGTGCGCACCACCGTGCTCGATGTCGAGTCGTTGCTCCGAGCCGATTCACGCGGGAGGGCCCGCGAGGGCTGGAAGCCGGTCGTTGCGATCGCTGCGCTCATGTCACACCTCCTGTAGGAGTCGCATCCGGCCCTCGGCCGGGAGGACCGGATGCGAAACTCTGTTCCGAACATACATTCGAATTTCGAACATGGCAAGGATGAAACTCCGGAAACCCGGGAAACCGGATCTCCGACACACTCGAACAGATGTTTGCCGCACGCACGCGAGACGGATACAGTTTCGAATGTCTGGAAGACAGTCGACCAGACACCACCGACATCCGGCCGCGTGGCCGCTACGAGGGGCGAAGACGTTGAGCACCGACATCGACGACGTGCAGGCAGCCGGCAGGCCGCGCCGCCGCAAGAGTCTGAGCGCGAAGCAGATCGCCATCCTCGAGATGATCCAGCGTTCGGTCTCGAGCCGCGGCTACCCGCCGAGCATGCGCGAGATCGGCGACGCTGTCGGCCTCTCGTCGCTCTCGAGCGTGACCCACCAGCTCAACCAGCTCGAACTCGCCGGCTACCTCCGGCGCGACCCCAACCGCCCGCGTGCGCTCGAAGTGCTCATCGAGCTGCCGGGCGTCACCGACCGCCCGGCGACATCGTCCGACCCGACCCCGGTCGGCGATGCGGCGATGGTGCCCCTCGTCGGGCGCATCGCGGCCGGTGTGCCGATCACCGCCGAACAGCAGGTCGACGAGGTGTTCCCGCTCCCCCGGCAGCTCGTCGGCAAGGGCGAGCTGTTCATGTTGAAGGTCGTCGGCGACTCCATGATCGACGCCGCCATCTGCGACGGCGACTGGGTCGTCGTGCGATCGCAGCGCACCGCCGAGAACGGCGAGATCGTCGCGGCGATGCTCGACGGCGAGGCCACCGTCAAGGTGTTCCGCCAGCGCGACGGGCACACCTGGCTGCTCCCCCGCAACAGCGCGTTCGAACCGATCGTCGGCGACCACGCCGAGGTGCTCGGCAAGATCGTCGCTGTGCTGCGCTCGGTCTGACACCGACGCACGCAGCCGACGCACGCACCGGCAGCGGCAGCGAGCGAGCGGATGTCTCCCGCTACGCGGCGGCGTGCACCCGGACCGGCACCTGCTCCGGCGTCAGCGGAGACAGCTCGCGCAGCCATCCGAGCACGGCGTCCATGAAGCCGGCGTGGTCGTCGCGGAACACCGTGTGCCCGGTGCCCTGCACCGTCTCGACCGTCATGCCCTGGTGTCGTAGCTGACGAGCGACCTTCGCGGTGATGAGCAGGCTCTTCTCGGCGAGCACGACGAGCGTCGGGGCGACGAGCCGGGCCGGCGGCACGAGCGGCCGGGTGTCGGTGAAGCCGAGGATCGTGCGCTTGTCCCAGTCGCGCAGCGTCGCGAGTTCGATGTCGACGTCGGCGGCACTCCACTTCGGGTTCATGCGCACGAGCGCCGAACGCCGGGGCCGAGGCGCCACGGCGAAGAAGGCCTTGAAGGCCCACCCCTTGACCCCCTTCGGGAACGAGAAGGCCGGGTCGATGTAGATCGCGGCCCGAGGAGCGAGGCGGTCGGCCACGAGGCTTGCGACGAGCCCGCCGAGCGAGTGCCCCATGACGACGTCGGGCGGCCCGTCGAGCAGCGGTTCGAGTGTCTCGACGACGTCGCTCGCCCACGCGGCCGGCGAATAGCGCAGAGCCCGCGGGCTGCGGCCGTGGCCGGCGAGGTCGACCGCGAGCACGCGGAACCCCTGCGCCTCGAGTTCGGCGGTGACGCGATGCCAGGCGCGCGAGTCCGACATGATGCCGTGGATGAGGATCGCGGTGCGCGTACCCCCGCCGGATTCGTGGACCGCGAGTTGCATGCGTCGACCATACGTTCCGCGCCTGTGCATCACCCCGGCGTGAGCCGAGCGGATGCCGCGAGCCGCGACATCCGCTCGGTCGCAGGAACGGATGCCGCGAGCCGCGACATCCGCTCGGTCGCAGCTACCCGGCGAGCACCGGGGCGGCGCGCTCGGCCCGCACCGCCGCGGTCGCCTCGACGATGTGCCGCAGCGACTCGACGGTCTCGTCGTAGCCGCGGGTCTTCAGGCCGCAGTCGGGGTTGACCCAGAGCCGCGTCGCGGGGATCGCCCCCGCCGCGCGCTCGAGCAAGGCCTGCACCTCGGCGACGCCGGGCACGCGCGGCGAGTGGATGTCGTAGACGCCCGGGCCGATGCCGTGGTCGAAGCCGCTCGTCTCGAGGTCGTCGACGACCTCCATGCGGCTGCGGGCCGCCTCGATCGAGGTGACGTCGGCGTCGAGGTTCTTGATCGCGTCGATGACGACGCCGAACTCCGAGTAGCAGAGGTGCGTGTGCACCTGCGTGCCGGGCACGGCGCCGCCCGTCGCGAGGCGGAACGAGCCGACCGACCAGTCGAGGTACGCGGGCTGATCGGCCAGCTTCAGCGGGAGCAGCTCGCGCAGGGCGGGCTCGTCGACCTGGATGATGCGGATGCCCGCCGTCTCGAGGTCGGTGATCTCGTCGCGGAGGGCGAGTGCCACCTGCCGCGCCGTGTCGCCGAGCGGCTGGTCGTCGCGAACGAACGACCACGCGAGGATCGTGACGGGGCCGGTGAGCATGCCCTTCATGTGCTGCTCGGTGAGCGACTGCGCGTAGCTCGACCACTCGACCGTCATCGGCGCGGGCCGCGAGACGTCGCCCCAGAGGATCGACGGCCGCGTGCAGCGGGAGCCGTACGACTGCACCCAGCCGTGCTTCGTCACGGCGAAGCCGTCGAACAGCTCGGCGAAGTACTGCACCATGTCGTTGCGCTCGGGCTCGCCGTGCACGAGCACGTCGAGTCCGAGTTCCTCCTGCAGTCGCACGACGCGCTCGATCTCGGCGCGCATGAGCGCCGCGTAGTCGTCAGCGCTCAGCTCGCCCTTCACGAGACGGGCGCGGGCGCGACGGATCTCGGCCGTCTGCGGGAACGAGCCGATCGTGGTCGTCGGCAGCTCGGGCAGCCCCAGCGACTCCTGCGCAGCGACCCGCTCGTCGTAGCTCACGCGGGCGAAGTCCGCCTCGGCGAGCCCGGCGAGACGGTCGCGCACCGAGGGCACGCGCACGCCCGGTGCGGCGTCGCGGTCGGCGAGGGCAGCGGATGCCGCGGCGAGCTCGCCCTCGATCGCGTCGCGCCCCTCGGCGAGCCCGCGACCGAGCACGGCCACCTGACCGACCTTCTGGTCGGCGAACGCGAGCCACGAGACCAGACGGGCGTCGAGCTCGTCTTCATCGGCGACGTCGTGGGGAACGTGCAGCAGCGACGTCGAGGTCGACACCGAGACGGCCGGCGAGAGGTGCTGCACGGCAGCCACCCGCTCGAACGCCGCATCGAGGTCGCCGCGCCAGATGTTGTGACCGTCGATGACGCCGGCGACGAGGGTCTTCGCGGCGAGCGACTCGGCGGTCACGGGGTCGAGTCCGTCGGGCAGCGTGCCGCGCACGAGGTCGAGGCCGATCGCCTCGACGGGGGTCGCCGCGAGTGCCGGCAGGGCGTCGTCGAGCGAGCCGTAGGGAGCGGCGACGAAGATCGCCGGTCGGGCCTCGAGTGCGCCGAGGGCGTCGTAGGCGACGCCGACCGACTCGATCACGCGGGCCCGGTCGACGTCGATGCTCTCGCTCACGAGCGCGGGCTCGTCGAGCTGCACCCACTCGGCGCCGACCGCGGCGAGCTGCTCGAGCAGCTCCGCGTAGACGGGCACGAGGTCGGCGAGCCGGTCGATCGGCGCGAAGCCGGCGGGGGCGCCGTCGGCAGCCTTCGCGAGCAGCAGGAAGGTCGCAGGCCCGACGATCACGGGACGCGTCGTGAACCCGGCCGCCTTCGCCTCGGCGAACTCGGCGAGGATGCGCTCGGCGTGGAGCGAGAACACGGTGTCGGGGCCGATCTCGGGCACGAGGTAGTGGTAGTTGGAGTCGAACCACTTCGTCATCTCGAGCGGCGCGTCGTCGCCGACGCCTCGGGCGATCGTGAAGTAGGCGGCGAGGTCGAGCCAGCCCTGCTCGTCGGCGAGCCCCGCGAAGCGCTCGGGCACCGCGCCGACGGCGACGGCGGTGTCGAGCACCTGGTCGTAGAACGAGAACGTCTCGGGGATCGCCGAGCCGGTGCGCGCGAGGCCGAGCGACGCGAGGCGCTCACGGGTCGCGGTGCGCAATGCTGCGGCCTCGCGTTCGAGCTCTTCGGCTGTGATGGATCCGGCCCAGAACGCCTCGACGGCCCGCTTGAGCTCGCGCCGGCGACCGATGCGCGGGTAGCCCAGGATCGTCGCGTTCGGGAAGGCGGGTGCAGGGGTGGTCATCGTGCGGTGTTCCTCTCGTCGGCGAACCGGTCGGTTCGCAGTCCGAGCCGGTCGACGACGTCGAGCACGGCTTCATGGCGGTTGAAGGTGTAGAGATGCAGGCCGGGGGCGCGGCCCGCGATCACCTCGGCGGCGAGGCGGGTGGCGAAGGCGATGCCGAGCTCGGCCTGCGCCGCGGCATCCGGTTCGATCTCGAGGTCGATGGCGAGCTCGGCCGGCGGTTCGACGCCCGTCAGCTCCGTCAGCCGACCCAGCCGTGCCGGGTTCGTGACGGGCATGATGCCCGGCAGGATCGGGATCGTGACCCCGCCGGCGCGTGCGCGCTCGACGAAGCCGAGGTAGTCGTCGGCGCGCCAGAAGAGCTGGGTGATCGCGAGGTTCGCTCCGGCGATCTCCTTCGCGAGCAGCGTGTCGACGTCGTGCCCGAGGTTCCGCGACCGCGGATGCCCGGTCGGGAACGTCGCCACCGCGACCCGCTCGGGACGCGGGCGCGCCCTGATGCGCGACGCGCCGGGGTTGCCCGGCACGCCGACCTGCCCGAAGGGCTCACGCTCCTCCTGCACCCGGTGGATGAGCTGCACGAGTTCGGCGGCGCTGCCCAGGTCGCCGATGCCCGCGTCGGGGTCGGCGTTCGCCGGCGGGTCGCCGCGCAGCGCGAGGAAGCTCGTGATGCCCGCGTCGAGGAACTCTCTCACGAGCCGGTTGGCCTCGGCGTGGGAGGAGCCCACGCACGTCAGGTGCGCCATCGGCTCGACGTGCGTGTGCTCGAGCATGTAGCGGAGCACGGTCAGCGAACGGGCGCGCGAGCTGCCGCCCGCGCCGAACGTCACCGAGATGAACGCGGGGTCGACCTCGGCGAGCCGGTCGATCGTGCGGCCGAGGGCGAGCGCCGCAGCATCGGTGCGGGGCGGGAAGAGCTCGAAGGAGAGCGGCAGTCGGGGGCGACAGTCGGCGCCCGATGCGTCGGTTGCGGTCGATGCCATGGTGCTCCTGCGTGGCGAGCGGCAACGGGAAGAACACGGCAGGCCGCGTTCCCCCGGCCGGAACGGCGGGTGGATGTCGCGGGCGGGTGCCGGGCTCGGCGGTCGCTCCAAGTGGTCGGCGTGGGCCGGTCACTGATCGATCAGGTGCGACGATACGCGGCACCGCGAGGCACCGCACGACTGTGACGCACGGTGACGCGGAGCGGTCGCCGGGGCGGCCTCGCCGAGGCATCCGTCACCGGAACACGGGTCGCCGAAGGGCCGGTCGCCGGCGTGCACGTGCGGTCGTCGCACCGTGCGCCGGCAGAGCGGATGCCGCGGCTCAGGCCTCCGCGGAGGCCGCGGCGAACTCCTCGAGCTGGCCTGCGAGCTCCGGCGAGGCGAGCGCACGCACGCGCGTGCCGTCTTCGAGGTACTCGATCGAGAGCACTCGACCGGTCTCGTGCAGCGTCGAGACGACGTCGCCCCGGTCGTACGGCACGAGCAGGTCGATCTCGACGGCGGGGTCGGGCATCATTCGGGCGATGGCCTCGAGCACCTCGGGGATGCCCTCGCCGGTGCGGGCCGATGCGAAGATCGCGCCGGGTTCGAGCCCGCGGAGCACGAGCCGGTCTTCGGGGGTCACGAGGTCGGCCTTGTTGAAGACGATGAGCTCGGGGATGTCGCGGGCACCGACTTCGCCGATGACATCGCGCACAGTGGCGATCTGCCCGGCGGGGTCGGGGTGGGCTGCGTCGACGACGTGCACGATGAGGTCGGAGTCGCCGACCTCCTCGAGCGTCGAGCGGAACGCCTCGACGAGCTGGTGCGGGAGGTTGCGCACGAAGCCGACGGTGTCGGCGATCGTGTAGACGCGGCCGTCGGCCGTGGTGTTGCGGCGCACGGTCGCGTCGAGCGTGGCGAACAGGGCGTTCTCGACGAGCACCCCGGCACCGGTGATGCGGTTCAGGATGCTCGACTTGCCGGCGTTCGTGTAGCCGGCGATCGCGACCGAGGGCACGGCGTTGCGTCGGCGGTTGGCGCGCTTGGCCTCGCGTGCGGGCTTCATGCCGGCGATCTGCTTGCGGAGCTTCGCCATGCGCGAGTGGATGCGACGGCGATCGAGCTCGATCTTCGTCTCACCGGGACCACGGGAGCCCATGCCCGCCCCGGCGCCGCCGACCTGGCCACCGGCCTGGCGCGACATCGACTCGCCCCAGCCGCGCAGACGCGGCAGGAGGTACTCGAGCTGCGCGAGCTCGACCTGCGCCTTGCCCTCACGGCTCTTCGCGTGCTGGCTGAAGATGTCGAGGATGACGGCGGTGCGGTCGATGACCTTGACCTTGATCGCGTCTTCGAGGGCACGTCGCTGGCTCGGCGCGAGCTCGGTGTCGGCGACGACCGTGTCGGCGCCGAGCGAGGCGACGATGTGGCGCAGCTCGTCGACCTTGCCGCGGCCGAGATACGTGCTCGGGTCGGGGTGCGGACGGCGCTGCAGCACGCCGTCGAGCACGCGGGCACCCGCGGTCTCTGCGAGGGCCGCCAGCTCGCGCATGGAGTTCTCGGCCTCGTCCTGCGAGCCCTGCGAGTACACGCCGATGAGCACGACGTTCTCGAGCCGGAGCTGCCGGTACTCGACCTCGGTGACGTCTTCGAGCTCGGTGGAGAGTCCGCCGACCCGGCGGAGACCGGCCCGCGCCTCGCGGTCGTACTGCTCGCCGTCGGTATCGGAGCCGAACAGGTCGACTGAATCGGGCGACATGAGCGCCTCGGCGGAATCCGATCCGAAGCGGGTCACCCCGGCCTTGGTCTCGGCGCCCTTGAGCACCCGCTCGACGGCGTCGTCTGCGGAGTTCTGTTCAGCGTCATTCATCGCGTTAACCCTAGTTCCCATCGCTGCGATAGGTTCCCCTGTATGGCCTCCGAGCATTACTTCTCCTCTCGTCCGGGCGGCGAGGCCACTCTCCGCACCATCACCGCGACCCTCGCCGGGCGCGAACTGAAGCTCTCGACCTCGGGCGGCGTCTTCAGTCCCGAGCACCTCGACACCGGCACCCGCATCCTGCTCGACCGCGCCCCCGCGCCGCCGGCGACCGGCGATCTGCTCGACCTCGGCTGCGGTTGGGGCCCGATCGCGATCTCACTGGCGCTGCGGGCACCGGATGCCACGGTGTGGGCCGTCGACGTCAACGAGCGCGCCCTCGACCTCGTGCGTCGCAACTGCGCACGCGTCGGCATCACGAACGTCAACGCGGTGCTGCCGGACGATGTTCCCGGCGACGTGCGCTTCGCGGGCATCTGGTCGAACCCGCCGATCAGGGTCGGCAAGGCCGAGTTGCACGCGCTCCTCGAGCGCTGGCTCCCCCGCCTGGAAGGCGAGGCGAGTGCGTGGCTCGTCGTCGCGAAGCACCTCGGCGCCGAGTCGCTGCAGCGCTGGATCGGCGATGACCTCGACTTCGAGGTCGACCGTGTCGCGCAGGACAAGGGCTTCCGGGTGCTCGAGGTGAGCGCGGCGGCATCCGCTCGCTGACCGCGAGGTCCACGCCGTCGAACGGCAGGCGCCGCCGGTTCAGGCGAGGCTGAGCACTCCGTCGAAGACGAGTTCGGCCGGACCCGAGAGCGACACGTGCTCGCCGTCGGCGGCCTGGAACATGCGCACGCCGAGCACACCGCCGGGCACCTGCACCCGCCAACGGTCCGGAGCGGCCTCGCCGGCCCAGTAGCGCACCGCGAGCGCGGAGGCCACAGCTCCGGTGCCGCACGAGAGCGTCTCACCCGAGCCGCGCTCGTGCACCCGCATGCGGATGCGCCCGACTCCCTCTTCGACGAGCGGCTCGGCGGGCACGACGAACTCGATGTTGGCGCCCGCCTCGGGTTCGGGCTCGATGATCGGCTGGTAGGCGAGGTCGAGCCCGTCGAGCTCTTCGTCGTCGGCCAGGGCGACGACGATGTGCGGGTTGCCAACGTCGATGCCGAGGCCGGGCCGGGCGACCGGCAGGCTCTTGCCGCGCACGAGCGGCTCGCCGCCGGCCAGACGCCAGAGGCCGAGGTCGGCCTCGAACCCCGCCACCGTGCGTCGCACGGTGCGAACACCGGCACGGGTGCCGATCGCGATCGACTCGTTCGCGCCGAGGTCGGCGAGCCCCTGGTCGATCAGGTAGCTCGTGAAGACGCGGATGCCGTTGCCGCACATCTCGGAGACGGTGCCGTCGGCGTTCCAGTAGTCCATGAACCACACCGCATACGGGTCTTCGGCGAGGGCCGCGGCGCCCGCCTCGAGGTTCGCCGAGCGCACGGCGCGGATGACCCCGTCGGCGCCGACGCCGAACCGGCGGTCGCAGACTGCGGCGATCTGGGTCGGGGTGAGCTCCGACTCCCCCTCGGGGTCGCTGAAGAGCACGAAGTCGTTGCCGGTGCCCTGGCCCTTGGTGAACCGCAGATCGAATGCCATCCGATCAGTCTATGGCTGCGATCCGGGCGCCTTCGTGCAGCGCAGATCGATTGCCGTCGGATCAGTCCGTGGCCGCGATCCGGGCGAGTTCGGTGCCTCGCGAGACGGCGTCGTCCGCGTCGATCATGACCGCTTCGCGGTACCGCTTGAACCAGCTCACCTGGCGGCGGGCGTAGGTCCGGGTGAGCTGCTGCGTCTCGGCGATGGCCTCGGCGCGCGCGAGCCGGCCCGTGATCTCGCCGAGCGCCTGCGCGTAGCCGATGGCCCTGCGCGCGGTGACGCCCTGCTCGATGCCCGCCGGGATGAGCCCCCGCACCTCGTCGACGAGTCCGTCTCGCCACATGCCCTCGACCCGCTCGTCGAGGCGCCCGACGAGCGTCGACCGGTCGCTGCGGAGGTGCACGATGCCGTGCGAACGCCAGGGCATGGGCTCGTCGGGCAACCGCGCGGCCTTCGGCTCCCCGGTCACCTCGATCACCTCGAGGGCGCGCACGAGACGGCGCCCGTTCTGCGCGTCGACGCTCGCCGCCGTCACGGGGTCGAGCTCGCGGAGACGCGCATGCAGCATGCCGGGGCCCTGCGCGGCGAGCTCCGCCTCGAGCCGGGCGCGCACCGCGGCATCCGTGCCCGGAAAGCGGAAGTCGTGGATGACCGACGAGACGTAGAGGCCGGAGCCGCCGACGAGCAGCGCGACCGAGTCGCGGGCGAGGATCTCGTCGACCGCGGCGCGCGCCGCCGTCTGGTACTCGGCGACGGATGCCTCGTCGACGACGTCGAGCACGTCGAGGAGGTGATGCGGCACCCCGCGCCGCTCGGCGGGCGGGAGCTTGGCGGTGCCGATGTCCATGCCCCGATAGAGCTGCATGGCGTCGGCGTTCACCACCTCGGCGACACGGCCGACCCTGCCGTACGCCTCGGCGAGGTCGAGCGCGAATGCGGACTTGCCCGTGCCGGTCGCGCCGACGATCGCGATGAGCGTCACGTCAGCGTTGGCCGTCGGTGGGGTCGTAGATCGGCATTGTGCCCACGCCGGGCGAGATGAGCGGCTCGGCGCCGCGCGCGCGAAGCGTGGGCAAGCCGAGGGACACACGGCCGGCTGCGGATGCCCCAGGCGCGGCCGGTACGCCGCAGCTCTCTGCCTGCGCGCGATCCCATGCGTCACCGGCCCGGGTGCGGCGAATGCGCAGCGGTGCGTCGTCGAGCGAGTCGGCGATCAGGTGGAACGGCGCGGCCTGCGTGATGGTCACGGAGACGACGTCACCCGGCCGCGGCAGCTCGGAGCCGGCGGGGACCTCGAAGTGCACGAGGCGGCTGTCTTCGGCGCGACCGCTCAGGCGGTGCGTCTCTGCGTCCTTCTTGCCCTCGCCGGTCGCGACGAGCACCTCGACGGGGTGACCGATGAGGCGCTGGTTCTCCTCCCACGAGATGCGGTCCTGCAGGGCGAGCAGTCGTTCGTAGCGCTCCTGCACGACCTCCTTGGGCACCTGGTCCTCCATCGTCGCCGCAGGCGTGCCGGGGCGGATGGAGTACTGGAACGTGAAGGCCGAGGCGAACCGCGCCGCTTCGACGACGCGGAGCGTCTCCTGGAAGTCCGCTTCGGTCTCGCCTGGGAAGCCCACGATGATGTCGGTCGAGATCGCCGCGTTCGGGATGCGCGCGCGCACCCGGTCGAGGATGCCGAGGAACTTCTCGGAGCGGTAGGAGCGGCGCATCGCCTTCAGCACGCGGTCGGAACCCGACTGCAGGGGCATGTGCAGCTGCGGCATGACGTTCGACGTCTCGGCCATCGCGTCGATGACGTCGTCGGTGAACGCGGCGGGGTGGGGGCTCGTGAAGCGGATGCGCTCGAGGCCCTCGATCTGGCCCGCCGCACGGAGCAGCTTGCCGAACGCCTGGCGGTCGCCGAACTCGACGCCGTAGGAGTTGACGTTCTGGCCGAGCAGCGTGATCTCCATCACGCCGTCGTCGACGAGCGCCTGCATCTCGGCGAGGATGTCGCCGGGCCGGCGATCTTTCTCTTTGCCGCGAAGCGCCGGCACGATGCAGAAGGTGCAGGTGTTGTTGCAGCCGACCGAGATCGACACCCATCCGCTGTAGCTGGAGTCGCGCTTCGTGGGCAGCGTCGACGGGAACACCTCGAGCGAGTCGAGGATCTCGAG
This sequence comes from Agromyces cerinus, assembly GCF_016907835.1. NCBI lineage: Bacteria > Bacillati > Actinomycetota > Actinomycetes > Micrococcales > Microbacteriaceae > Agromyces > Agromyces cerinus. The sequence continues at coordinate 1,786,939 of NZ_JAFBCT010000001.1, forward strand.
CTGCGCCTCGTCGTTGTGGCGGGCACGCTCGAGCAGGCTGGGCAGCGCGCCCATGTTGTGGGTGCCGAAGACGACATCGACCCAGGGCGCCTTCTCGAGGATGACGTTCTTGTCCTTCTGGGCGAGGCATCCGCCGACGGCGATCTGCATGCCCTCGTGGCGGCGCTTGACCGACGCGAGGTGACCGAGGTTGCCGTAGAGCTTGTTGTCGGCGTTCTCGCGGACGGCGCAGGTGTTGATGACCACGACGTCGGGCTCCGCGCCGTCGGCGGGCACGTACCCGGCGGCCTCGAGCGAGCCCGAGAGCCGCTCGGAGTCGTGCACGTTCATCTGGCACCCGAAGGTGCGGACCTCGTAGGTGCGCGGCGTCGTTGCCGCTCCGGCGAGCGAGTCGCCGGGCACCTCATCAATGGAGACGTCGTGAATGGTGCTCATGATCGCACCAGTTTACGAGCCTTCGGCAGCCAGTGCCGCCGTCACCGCCTCGCGCACGACATCGCCCGGGTAGCCCCGCCGCTGGAGGAACGCCGACAGCCGGCGCTCGGCGGTCTGCCGGTCGAGCCCGCGCAGCTGACGTGCCCGTCGCTCGGCGACGGCCCTCGCGTTCTCGAGCTCGGTCTCGGGGTCGAGGTCTTCGACCGCCGCCCGCGCGAGCGCGTTGTCGACGCCGCGGCGCCCGAGCTCCTGCATGATCGCGCCGCTGCCCCGGCCGCGGCGCACGCCGTGACTGTGCACGACCTGCTCGGCGAGCTTCGCGTCGTCGAGATAGCCGAGCCGTTCGTAGCGCTCGATCCACTCCTCGACCTCGATGTCGTCGAGCCCGTGCTCGACGAGCACCGCGCGCACCTCGGAGACCGAGAGCGCCGAACGGCGCAGCCGTGAGATGACGAGCCGGTCGATGCGCTCATCGCGCTCCGCCCCGGACTCTTCGGGCTCCGACGGCTCTCGTGACTCCGACCCCGCCTCGGACTCGGCCCAGGTCTCGTTGCGCGACACCGAGCGAAGGCGACCACGACCTCCGTCGGCCTTCTGGCGATTCCGTGGCGCCGCAACGGGCGGCGACTCGGGTTCAGCCGTCGGACGGCTCCGTGATGCCGCAACCGGCGGCGTCGGCTCGGCCTTCGCCCACGGCAGGTACGTGACCGGGGCGAGTCGTTCTGATGATGCGTCGCTCATGTCTGACTCACCCCGGTCGTGTCGTGGTTCTTGCTCAGGCGCCCTTGCGCCCGAGCTTCGGTGCGATGGGCTCGACATTCGCCGGAGCCGCAGCAGCCGCACCGGCCGGCTGGCCGATGTTCAGCTTGACGAGGATCTTCTGCTCGATGTCGGCGGCGATGTCGGGGTTCTGCAGCAGGAAGTTGCGGGCGTTCTCCTTGCCCTGACCCAGCTGGTCGCCGTCGTACGTGTACCACGCACCCGACTTCTTGACGATGGCCTGGTCGACGCCGTAGTCGATGAGGCTGCCCTCGCGCGAGATGCCGACGCCGTAGAGGATGTCGAACTCGGCCTGCTTGAAGGGTGGCGCCATCTTGTTCTTGACGACCTTGACGCGGGTGCGGTTGCCGACTGCGTCGGTGCCGTCTTTCAGGGTCTCGATGCGACGGATGTCGAGACGCACCGAGGCGTAGAACTTCAGCGCCTTGCCGCCCGCGGTCGTCTCGGGGCTGCCGAAGAACACGCCGATCTTCTCGCGCAACTGGTTGATGAAGATCATCGTGGTGTTCGTCTGGCTGAGACCACCGGTGAGCTTGCGGAGCGCCTGCGACATGAGTCGGGCCTGCAGGCCCACGTGCGAGTCGCCCATCTCGCCCTCGATCTCGGCGCGGGGCACGAGCGCGGCGACCGAGTCGATGACGATGAGGTCGATGGAGCCGGAGCGCACCAGCATGTCGGCGATCTCGAGCGCCTGCTCACCCGTGTCGGGCTGCGAGACGAGCAGCGCGTCGATGTCGACGCCGAGCTTCTTCGCGTACTCGGGGTCGAGCGCGTGCTCGGCGTCGATGAACGCGGCGATACCGCCGTTGCGCTGCGCGTTGGCGATGGCGTGGAGGGTCAGCGTCGTCTTACCCGACGACTCGGGACCGTAGATCTCGATGATGCGGCCGCGCGGGAGCCCGCCGATGCCGAGCGCGACGTCGAGCGCGATCGAGCCCGTGGGGATGACCTCGACGGGTGCGCGGTCTTCGCTGCCGAGGCGCATGACCGAGCCCTTGCCGAACTGGCGGTCGATCTGCGCGAGGGCGGTCTCGAGTGACTTCTCGCGGTCTGCTGGTGATGCCATGGGTGGGGCTCCTTCGATGCTCGATTGCTGCTGCCTCTAGGCTGTCGTTCCACGTTGCGGGTGCTGACCGTTCGGTGCTGACCTGCGGGGTCGTGCGACAAGGCGGTTGCGGTGTGTTCCGATGCATCGACCGTATGGTCGGCCACCGACATCCGACGCCGAACTCGACGGGGATGTGGACAGCTGCACTGGAGCTCCTGCTGTTGAGGAGCCTACCCCAGCTCCCGAACGCATGTTCGAAGACGCGCCCGCGTGTCGAACACGTCTTCGGACGCGAGTGCGAGCGTCGATGGCACGTCGAACGGCGGCGCCGCTACGGGTGCCGCGGCGAGCGCGTCTCCCCGGGCACCGGGCGGCCGGCGCCGTGCCGGCGCTCCTCCGGGACATCCGTCGCCTCGCAGAGGGCGAGCCAGACCTCGCGCGGGCGCACCCCGGCGGCGAGCGCCTCACGGGCGGTGCGGCCGCCGAGCGCGGTGAGCACGAGGTCGCCGACGACCGCGCCGCCGTAGCCGACGCCGAACTCCTCCGCGACCGCGGCCTGGAACTCGCTCTGCTTCACCGGATCACCTCTGGACAGACGATCGGCCGGTCTCACGACCGGCCGATCTGCGTTGCGTATAGGGAGTGGTCAGCGGACCATCAGGTCGGCGTCGAACTCTGCCACGAGCTCGTCGGGCAGACTGTCGGGCACCACCGAGAGGCCTTCGAGCACCGCGATGCGGTCGCCGACCTCGTGCATGATCACCGAGATGGGCGTGTCGAGCGCATCGGCGACGGAGGCGAGGATCTCGGAGGACGCCTCTTTCTGGCCTCGCTCCACCTCGCTCAGGTAGCCGAGCGCGACGCTGGCCTTGGACGCGACCTGACGAAGGGTACGACCCTTCTGCAGACGGAAGTCCCTCAGCACATCGCCGATCTCCTGTCGAACCAGGACCATCGGGAACCTCCTTCTCTCTGCCTGCGGCTCCCCCGGAGCCGGAAACGGGAGCGTCAGTCTAGCCGACTCTCCGTTGTACCAATCTAGCGTTGCACACTGGGGCTTTCGTGTGAACCTGCCACATGTAACAGGGTGTTCACGAAGACTATTCCGCGTCCCGGCCGGAATTCCCTCGACGCCCGGATGTCTCGCGCTCCCGATCCTCGATGGCCGCGATCGCCGCCGTCGGTACGAGCGTCGGCGTCGCCTCGAGCTTCGCCTTGCGCCGCTTCAGCCAGATGCCGAGCACGATGATGACGGCGAGCGTGCTGTAGGCCACGATCGCGAACGGGCTGTGCACGAGATAGGCGAGGTCGCCCTGGCTGATGGCCATCGACTTGCGCAGCTGCTCCTCGGCCATCGGACCGAGGATGCCGCCGACCACCATCGGCGCCACCGGGTACCCGTAGCGGCGCATGAAGAAGCCGACGAGGCCGACGACGAGCAGGGTCACCGTGTCGAAGACGTTGAAGTGCAGCGCGTAGGCCCCGAGCCCCGCGAAGGCGAGGATGCCCGCGTAGAGGTACGGCCGAGGGATGCGCAGCACCTTCACCCACATGCCGACGAGCGGCAGGTTCAGCACGAGCAGCATGACGTTGCCGATGTAGAGGCTCGCGATGAGCGCCCAGACGAGCCCCGACTGGTTCTCGAAGAGCATCGGCCCAGGGCGGATCCCGTAGGACTGGAACGCCGAGATGATGATCGCGGCCGTCGCCGTGGTCGGCAGCCCGAGCGTGAGGAGCGGAACCAGCACGCCCGCGGCCGCGGCGTTGTTGGCGGCCTCCGGACCCGCGACCCCCTCGATCGCGCCGCGGCCGAACTCGGCCCGCGCATCGCCCTTCGCGAGCTTCCGCTCCGCCGCGTACGAGAGGAAGGTCGCGACATCCGCCCCGCCCGCCGGGATCGTGCCGATCGGGAAGCCGATCGCGGTGCCGCGCAGCCACGGTCGCCACGAGCGCGACCAGTCGCTGCGGGTCATCCAGCTGCGCCACCCCTTCGTGACCGGGATGACGCGCACCGCCCCGTGCCGGAGTCGCGACGCCACGTAGAGCGTCTCGCCGAGAGCGAAGAGGCCGACGGCGATGATCACGACGTCGATGCCGTCGGCGAGGCTCGGGATGCCGAAGGTGTAGCGCTGCTGTCCCGAGAGCACCTCGGTGCCGACGAGTCCGAGCAGCAGGCCGAGGCCGAGCGAGACGAGTCCGCGCGGCACGCTCGACCCGAGCAGCGCGCCGACCGTGAGGAAGGCGACGACGATGAGGGCGAAGTAGTCGGCGGGGCCGAGCTGCACCGCGAGCTTCGAGATGCCGGGTGCGAGGAAGGTGAGCGCGAGGGTCGCCGCCGTTCCCGCGACGAACGACCCGATCGCCGCCGTCGCGAGGGCCGCCGCACCGCGACCGGCCTTCGCCATCCGGTTGCCCTCGAGCGCCGTCACGATCGACGCGGACTCCCCCGGCGTGTTCAGCAGGATCGAGGTCGTCGACCCGCCGTACATGCCGCCGTAGTAGATGCCGGCGAAGACGATGAGTGCACCCGTCGGGTCGAGCGAGTACGTGAGCGGGAGCAGGAGCGCGACGGTCATCGCCGGGCCGATGCCCGGCAGCACGCCGACGGCGGTGCCGATGAACACGCCGAACAGGGCGTAGAGCAGGTACTGGGGCTGCAGCGCGGTGGCGAAGCCCTCGAGCAGTGCGGTGAGGCTATCCATGGAAGATCGGGATCCAGTCGAGGAGGGGGCCGGCGGGCAGCGAGAGGCCGAGCCACGAGCCGAAGACGAGTTGGGTGACGAGTCCGAGTCCGAACCCGACGGCGACGGCCATCCACCAGCGCTTCGCGCCGAGCGACCAGGCCGCGCCCGCGAAGAGCACCGTCACCGCGAGCGGCCAGCCGGCGAACTCGATGAGCACGATCTGCGAGAGGAAGCAGACGACGAGCTTGGCCACCGTGAGCCAGTCGGTCGGGGCGTCGGGGTCGACGTCCTCCCCCTCGTCGGGCACGCCGCGGCGACCGCGCAGCAGTTGCACCACGACGGCGACGGATGCCGCGACGAGCAGCACCCCGACGGCGTACGGGAAGACCCGGGGACCGAGCACGCTCGCCGAACCCGGCGGCACCCGGATGAATCCGGCGCCGATGATCGCGTACAGGCCGAGCGCGGCGCACACCGCGGCGAAGACGAACTCGCCGATCGGTGCACGAACGGGGGCGGCTCCCCCCGACGCCGAAGCGTCGAGGGGAGCCGGTGTCGCATCGGTCACGGCGCGACCAGGCCGATCGTCGTGAGCGTCTCGGTCACCTCGGCGATGTCGCCGTCGAGGAACGACTGGAACTCGTCGCCGACGAGGAACGCGTCGGCCCAGCCCTTGTCGGCGAGCGTCGCAGTCCAGCCCTCCGAGTCGTGCAGCTCGGTGACGAGCGCGGTGAGCGCCTCGACGTCGGCGTCCGAGATGCCGCCGGGCGCGAGGAGGCCACGCCAATTGGTGAGCTCGACGTCGTAGCCCTCCTCGACGAGCGTCGGGGTGTCGGGCAGCAGCTCGACGGGCTCGGGCGAAGAGACCGCGAGGGCGCGGAGCTCGCCGGCCTCGATCTGCTCGACGAACTCGCCGACGCCCGAGATGCCCGCCTGCACGGTGTTGCCGAGCAGCATCGTGACGGCCTCGCCGCCGCCCGAGTTCGGGATGTAGTTGAGCGTCGAGGGGATGTCGGCCGGGTCGACCCCGGCCTCGGTGAGCAGCATGCCGGCGAGGATGTGGTCGGCGCCGCCGGCCGAACCTCCGGTCACCGAGATCGCCGCGCCCTCCTCGACGATCGCGTCGACGAGGTCCTCGGCCGTCTTGTACGGCGAGGAGGCCGGCACCACGAGCACCAGCGCCTCCTCGGTGAGCTTCGCGATCGGGGTCATGTCCTCGATGCGCACATCGGAGGCGTTCGTCTCGACGGCGCCGACCATGACGAGACCGGTGACCATGAGCGTCGCCGGGTCCTTCTCGTTGGCCAGCGAGGCGAGCCCGACAGTGCCGCCGGCGCCGCCGATGTTCTGCACCGGCGCCTGCGTGACGAGGCCCTCGTCAGTCAGCACCTGGGACATGGCGCGGGCCGTCTGGTCCCAGCCGCCGCCGGGGTCGGCTGGGGCGATGAGGTTCACGGCGTCGAGGGATGCCGCTGCGGCATCCGCCTCGCCTCCGCCGCCGCCGGCCGGGGCCGCGCATGCGGCGAGGCCGAGCAGTGCAGCCGTGCCGACGCTCGCGAACGCGATGCGCGCCGCCGTGCGAGGGGTTCGAGTGAGTGCGGCCGACGTGCGCGGCCAGCTGTGAGATCGCAATGCTCCTCCTTGAGTGCCCGGGTTCATCCGCGGGCTGACGATCGGTGTGCCGCCGACGTTAGGAGGGGCGTCACCCGGGTCGGAAGTCTGCGGTCGTAAGGGTCGTAGTGGTCGTTTCGGTCGATTCGGTCGTATTGGTCACGGGCTCGTGGACGCCCGCCCGGTCGCGGTGCTGCACACTTGACAGGTGGGCCGGTCGATGACGCTTGGCATGCAGCTGCTGCTGCTGCAGCTTGTCATCGTGCTCACGACCGTGGTCGGCACCGGCGTCACCGCGGTCTGGATGCAGGAGCAGCAGCTCCGCGACGCCTACGAGGACCGCATGATCGCGGTCGCGCAATCGGTCGCCGGCCTTCCGGTCATCACCGATGCATTCGACGACCAGGACCCGTCGGCGACGATCCAGCCCGTCGCGGAGGTCGTGCGGCGCGCGTCGAACGTGACCTACATCGTCGTGGCGAACGACGACGGGATCCGCTACTCCCATCCGAACCCCGACCGCATCGGCGAGAAGGTGTCGACCGACCCGGCGATCCCGCTGTCGGGGCAGGTGTACGTGGGCACCCAGACGGGCACGCTCGGCGAGTCATGGCGGGTCAAGGTGCCGATCTTCGCGCCCGACGGCGAGGTCATGGGGCAGGTGTCGGTCGGCATCCTCGAGTCCGAGCTGCGCGCCGACTTCGCGGGCGGGCTCACCGTGCTCCTCGTCGCGCTGGTCGCGGCCGCCGTGATCGGGGTGATCGGTTCGGCCTGGATCGGCCGCGTCATCCGTCGCCGGATCTACGGACTCGAGCCCGACGAGATCCGGGCCCTCCTCGAGACCCGCGAGGCGATGCTGCACGGCATCCGCGAGGGGCTCGTCGCCGTCGACGACGGTGGGCGCATCGTGCTCATGAACGACGCCGCGGCGCGCCTCCTCGAGGTCGCGGACCCCGAAGCGGTGCTCGGCAGGCAGATCGGCGACGTGCTCGACCGCGAGCTCGCGAGCTTCATCGCCTCGGGCGAGAACCGTGAGACACCGGTGCTGTCTGGCGAGCGGGTGCTGCTCGTGCACGGCGACCGGGTGCGCGTCGACGGTCGCGAAGTGGGCTCGATCGCGATCCTCCGCGACCGCACCGAGCTCGAGACAATGCTCCGCGAGCTCGAGGGTGCGCAGGGCCTGGCCGAGGGTCTCCGCGCGCAGTCGCACGAGTTCGCCAACAAGCTGCACGTCGTGAGCGGGCTGCTCGAACTCGGCCACGTCGAGGCCGCGATCGCGTTCATCGAGCGCGTCGGCAGCGGCGGCGCGCTCTCGCCGCTCGACGAGCACGATGGCATCGGCGACGTCGAGATGGCCGCCCTCGTGCTCGCGAAGCGGTCTCGCGCACAGGAGCTCGGACTCGAACTCGTGCTGGCACCCGGGTCGCACCTCGACACCGTCGACGACGGGGCCCCGCGCACCGAACTGCTCACCGTCGTCGGCAACCTGCTCGACAACGCCATCGAGGCGTGCGTGCTCGGCGGACGCATCGCGCTCTCGATTCGCGACGACCTCGAACCGGCGACCGTGGTCGTGCAGGTCGACGACGACGGCCCGGGCATCGCGCCGCATCGGCGCGACGCGATCTTCGAACCCGACGTCAGCGACAAGTCGGCGGCACCGGGAAAGGCCCGGCGCGGCATCGGCCTGACGATCGTGACGCGCATCGCCGCCCGGCTGGGCGGATCAGCGGAGGTCGATGCCTCGCCCCTCGGCGGCGCCCGATTCACGGTGCGGCTGCCCTGGCCCGCGCCCGACCGGCGGGCGCGAACGGCGGCCTCCGACAACGACGTGGGAGCGCACGCATGAGCGACATCCGTGTCGTGATCGTCGACGACGACTTCGCCGTCGCACAGGTCAACCGCGCCTTCGTGGACGCGCGCCAGGGCTTCACCGTCGTCGCCGAGGCCCATACGGGCGCCGAAGCCCTCTCGGCCATCGAGCTACACCGGCCGCAACTCGTGCTGCTCGACGTCTACCTGCCCGACATCAGCGGCATCGACGTGCTCCGCCGGCTGCGCGCGGCCGATGACGATGTCGAGGTCATCGCCGTCACCGCCGCACGCGACCTCGACACCGTGCGCCGGGCGCGACAGCTCGGAGTGCGCCACTACCTCGTGAAGCCCTTCTCGGGCGCAACCCTCGGCGAACGACTCGACGAGGTGCGCCGCGGGATCGCCGCAAACCTGGCGATGCCGGGCACCACGCTCGACCAACGCGCGGTCGACCAGGTGCTCGGGTCGGCGCCGGCACGTCGGGCGGTGCTGCCGAAGGGCCTGTCACCCGTGAGTCTCGAGCGCGTCGCCGCACAGCTCGCGAGGTGCGAGACGGATGCCTCGGCCGCCGAGATCGCCGAATCGCTCGGCATGTCCCGCGTCAGCGCACGTCGCTACCTCGAACATCTCGTCACGAGCGGCGCCGCCGAGGTCTCGCCTCGCTACGGCACGGCCGGCCGGCCCGAGCACCGCTACCGCGTGCCGAACGCCTGACGCCCGGCGCCCGACGCCCTCACGCCGGCCGGCTGCGTCGACGCGCTCAGGCGCGCTGGATCCTGACGAGCGCCGCCTCGATCGCGGCCTGCACGGTCGCGGCGCGGATCTCCGCCCGGGTGCCCTGCAGCAGCGGGAGCTCGATCGCCTCGACCCGGCCGTCGAACGCGAGGCCGACGAAGACGGTGCCGACCGGCCGTCCGTCCTGATCGGTCGGTCCGGCGACCCCGGTGGTCGCGATGCCGAGCTCGGCCGCTCGCCCGTCGACCGCGAGCGCGACGCGCACGCGATCGGCCATCTGCCGGGCGACCTCGGGGTGCACCGCCCCCTCGGCGGCGAGCAGCTCGGCGTCGACGCCCAGCACCGATCGCTTCACCGCGGTGTCGTACGCGACGACCCCGCCGGCGACCACGACGGATGCCCCGGGCACGCTCGTGAGCTCGGCGACCACGAGTCCGCCCGTCAGCGACTCCGCGACCGCGACCCTGAGGCCGCGCTCGGTGAGCACGGCGATGAGCCGGGCTGCCGAGTCTTCGGTGGCACGAGGCATCCGCTCGCTCGTCTCAGCTCGCGTCGCGGGGCGCTCGTGCGAGGCGCACGGCGTCGCGCACGTAGAGCAGACCCGACCACAGGGTGAGCACGAGGGCGACCGCCATCGTCGCCCAATTGAGCCAGTAGATCCAGTCGCCGACGATCGTCCACAGCGGCACGAGCGCGAGTGAGATCGCGACCGACTGCGCGAGGGTCTTGAGCTTGCCGCCGGACGACGCGGGCACCACGTTACCGCGGCGCAGCTCGACGAGGCGCCACACGGTGATGCCCACCTCGCGCACCACGATGACGATCGTGACCCACCACCACAGTTCGCCGAGGATCGAGAGGCAGATCAGGGCGCCGCTCGTGAGGAGTTTGTCGGCGATCGGGTCGAGGATCTTGCCGAGGTCGGTGACCAGACCGCGGGAGCGAGCGAGCCACCCGTCGACCCAGTCGGTCGAGATCGCGACGATGAAGATCACGGCGCCCCACCAGCGCATCGGGCCGTCGGCTCCCGCGTCGGCGAGGAGCAGCCAGAAGACCAGCGGAGCCATGAGGATGCGGACGACGGTGATCGCGTTCGGAAGGTTCCAGTTCGCCGATCGCGCGGGGGTGCCGGCGGAAGAGGTCATACCGCCAGACTACCGGCCGGGTGGCCCTCACGGAGCGGCCGACGTGCACGCCGGCCCGGTCGTGGATCAGTCGCGACCGGTGAGGCCCCAGGCGTCTTCGTCGGTGTCGCCCTCGACCTCGGGAAGGCCCTCGCTCATGCGCGCGACCGGATCCTCGTAGCGCGCGTCAGGGGCGTCGTACGCCTCGGTGGGTGCGATGCCGCCGCCGAGCGGACCGGTCTGCGCCGGGGCAGGCGCTGCGGCCGCAGCAGGCCGGGTCGCCGGAGCCGCGGCCGGCTCCTCGCCGCGGAGGCGAGCGAGCACACCGGGCAGCTGCTCGGCGGTCACGAGCACGTCGCGCGCCTTCGAGCCCTCGGACGGGCCGACGATCTCTCGCGACTCGAGCAGGTCCATGAGGCGGCCGGCCTTCGCGAAGCCGACGCGGAGCTTGCGCTGCAGCATCGACGTCGAGCCGAACTGGGTCGACACCACGAGCTCGGCGGCGGCGAGCAGCAGCTCGAGGTCGTCGCCGATGTCGGAGTCGATCTCTTTGCGGGGAGCGGATTCCGCGACATCCTGCCGGTACTCGGGACGAGCCTGCCGGGTCACGTGCTTGACGACCCGCTCGATCTCGTCTTCGCTCACCCAGGCGCCCTGCACGCGGAGCGGCTTCGATGCCCCCATCGGCAGGAAGAGCGCGTCGCCCTGCCCGATGAGCTTGTCGGCGCCCGGCTGGTCGAGGATGACTCGCGAGTCGGTGACGCTCGTGACCGCGAACGCGAGACGCGACGGCACGTTGGCCTTGATGAGGCCCGTGACCACGTCGACCGACGGTCGCTGGGTCGCGAGCACGAGGTGGATGCCGGAGGCGCGGGCGAGCTGCGTGATGCGCACGATCGAGTCCTCGACGTCGCGCGGGGCGACCATCATGAGGTCGGCGAGCTCGTCGACGACGACGAGCAGGTACGGGTACGGCTTGAGCTTGCGCTCGGAGCCGGCGGGCAGCACGATCTCGCCGCCCACGACGGCCTTGTTGAAGTCGTCGATGTGGCGGAAGCCGAACGACGCGAGGTCGTCGTACCGCATGTCCATCTCCTTCACGACCCACGAGAGCGCCTCGGCGGCCTTCTTCGGGTTCGTGATGATGGGCGTGATGAGGTGCGGCACGCCGGCGTACGGGGCGAGCTCGACGCGCTTCGGGTCGATGAGCACCATGCGCACATCGGAGGGCTTCGCCCGCATCAGGAGGGAGGTGATCATCGAGTTCACGAAGCTCGACTTGCCCGAGCCTGTGGAGCCGGCCACCAGGAGGTGCGGCATCTTCGCGAGGTTCGCGACGACGTAGCCGCCGCCGACGTCTTTGCCGACGCCGATCGTCATGGAGTGCGTCGCGTTCGCGGCGTTGCCGGAGCGCAGCACGTCGCCGAGGGTGACGATCTCGCGGTCGGCATTGGGGATCTCGATGCCGATCGCGCTCTTGCCGGGGATCGGCGAGAGGATGCGCACCTCGTTCGAGGCGACGGCATAGGCGAGGTTCTTCGACAGCGCCGTGACGCGCTCGACCTTGACGCCCGGGCCGAGTTCGATCTCGTACTGCGTCACGGTCGGGCCGCGGGAGAAGCCCGTGACCTTCGCATCGACGCCGAACTGCTCGAGCACGCCGGTGATCTGGCGCACGACGTCGTCGTTGGCCTGCGAGCGCTTCTTGGCAGGTGCGCCGGCCGCGAGCGTCGACGCCGCGGGGAGGCTGTAGGGGCGATCGGGTTCGGATGACGCCTCCGCATCGAACTCCGACGACTCGGGTGCGCCGGCGCCCGGCAGCGCGCCCGCATCGCCCGCGTCGCTCGCGACATCGAACGCGGCGAGCACGTTCGTGGCCCCGGCGTCGTCACCGCGGAGTCCGGTGCCGCCGCGCGGCACGTCGCCCGTGAACTGCTGCAGCGCCGACTCGGCGCGCTCGAGGTCGCCGAGCACCTCGGTGTTGTAGCTGGTCTGGCCGACGCCCTCGAGGGGCGTCTCGAAGCTGCCTGCTGCCGATCCCGCCCCGAACACCTCGGTGAGGCCCTCGACGCCGGTGGCCTCGAATGCTGGATCCTCTTCACGGTTGGAGTCATTGCGGCGCCACCACGGCAGCATGCCGCCCTTCGGCTCCTCGGCGTCGCCGAGGGCGTCGATGCCGTCGAGTTCGGTCTGCACCGACTTCTTGCGCTCGCGCTTGGTCGGCTTCGGGCCGACCTCGGTCACCGGTTCGTCGTGCGTCGCGCCGAAGAGCCACTCGTAGAGTTCGCGGAAGCGCGCCGGGATGCGGTTCGGCGGGGTCTTCGTGATGATGAGCAGCGACAGCACGAGCAGCACGATGACGACCACGGCGGCGCCGGCCTCGGTGATGAGCGCGATGAGCGGCGCGGCCACCAGCCAACCGAGGATGCCGCCGGCACGGGCGAGCACCGCCATGCCGTCGCGCGGCTCGGGCTGGCCGCCGAAGATGTCGCAGAGGGCGGAGACGGTCAGGAGCAGGAGGCCGAGCCCGATGCCGATGCGCGTGTTGTCGTGCACGGAGCTCGGGTGCCGGAACAGCCAGACCGCGAAGAGCAGCATCACGACGGGCAGGGCGAAGGCCACGCGGCCGAAGAGCCCGCCGAAGGTCCATGAGTCGAGCGTCTGGGCGACGGGCTCGTTGATGAGGAACCACTCGATCACCGCGCCGATGATCGCGAGCACGACGATGAAGAATGGCAGGCCGTCGCGACGCTCCTCCTTCGAGAGCGTCTCGGGTCCGAGCGCGCGCGCAGCGCCACCGGTGAGGTGGGCGAGTCCCATCCACGCGCGGACGAGGATGTTCGGCCCCTCGGGCGCCGCGGGCGGCTTCTTGGCGGCCGTGCCACGGGTGCTCGCCGCCGGCAGCTTCTTCGTGGGCGCGGTGCGGGCACTCGAAGCACGCGAGGACGCGCCCGAGGCACGCCCATTCGACCTGGTGCTCGTAGCCATGTGCCTAGGCTACGGCCGCGCGCCCACACCGGGCGACAGCCGGGTGCGAGTGTTGGCGATCCGCCCCGCCTCCGGCGACGATGCGATCACGGGATTGCTGCGTCATCAGCCGAGCGAACGCACCATCGTGTCGCGTCCGGAGCTGGAGCCGACCACCACGAACCCCTCGGAGCGATACAGCGACTCGGCGAAGTTGCCGTGCTCGACGCTGAGCGCGAGCCGTGCGAAGCCCGCCGTGCGCGCCGTCTCGGCGAGCGCCTGCATCAGCGCTCGGCCGACGCCCTGCGCACGCCAGAGCGGTCGAACGCCGATGATGAGTTCGGGCACGCCGACGGCGACGAAGCCGTGAGCCGCAGCATCGGCGGCGAACAGCCGGTACCAGGCCGCACCGACCGGCCTGCCCTCGCCGTCGAGGGCGACGACGCCGCGATCGGCCGGACGCTGCCAGCCGGCCACGTACGCGCGCGACGCGGGGTCGGCGAGCACCGTCGGTCGCGGCCGGATGCCTCCCGACCGCCAGTTCGCCGCCTCGACCACCATGTCGGCGAGGAATGATCCGTCGTCGGGGATGGCCGGTCGCACCGTGAATGCCGCCATGCGCGGATGCTACGCGCGGGGTGTTACGGCGGTGTTTCGCGTCGCACCCCGCGCGTCGCCTCAGAACCGGATCGCGTCGATCACCTTCACCCGCACCGCACCGAGCGCAGGCAGGAGTCCGGCGAGCGCACCCACCGCGACTGCCGCTCCGATGCCGATCAGCGCCGCCTCGATCGGGAATCCCGGCATGTCCTGCACCTCGGCACCACCGAGCGCCATGCCCATGAGCGGACTGCGCACGATCGCGATCGCCGCACCCACCCCGACGACACCCGCGACGAACGTGCCCACGACGGTCTCCATCAGCACCGAGAAGAACACGCGCCCCGCTGTGGCGCCGAACGACCGACGGATGCCGATCTCGCGAATGCGTCCGCGCACGGTCACGAGCGCGATCGTGAGGAGGCCGAGGGCGCCGAGCAGCAGGATGACGACCGCCACCCCGATGACCATCAGCTTGAGCGGGAGGAACGGGTCGCCCTCCATCGCGCCGTAGTCGCTGCGCCATCCCTCGACCGTGGCTCCCTCGCCGAGCTCGGACTGGAACGCCTGCTTCATCGATTCGGTGAGTTCATCGGCCGAACCGTCGGGAATCCACATCTCGTACGACGGCGCGTACGCGCCCATCATCGGATCAGGCGTCGCAGGCTGGAGCGGGAGATACCCCTCGGAGAGGATGAACGCGGTCGGCTCGGTGTCCCACTCCCCCTGGGCAGGGGTGACTCCCGTGACGACTCCCGTGGCGGCACCGCGGCCGAGGAGCTGCACGGTCGGGTGCGTGTCGAGCGCCGGGCTCCCGAGCCGCTTCCAGAACGCCTCGTTGACGATGAGCGCCGGCGCCAGGCGGTCGGCATCCCGTTCGACGAACCAGGCACCCTCGCTCAGGCGGACACGGTGCATCACGCCGTAGTCGGGGTCGACGACCTGCATCGAGACGGGCACGGCCCCGTCGGCGAACTGCACGGTCAGGCCGCCGTATCCGATGCGACTCGCGTACTCGATGCCGTGCCGCTCGAGGGCCGTGCGCCACGCGACTTCGGCGGTCTCGGGATCGATCGAGCCGTTCGGGGACATCGGGGTCATCTGCACGGTCGCGGGGCGCCCGCCGCCGCGTTCCTGCATCTCGCGGCCCGCCTGTTCGGCGATCGCCCCCGCGCCGACGACCGTCGTCAGCGCGCACACGGCGACCGCGACCCCGATGAGCGAGAGCAGCACGCGTCCGCGGTGGATGCGCAGCTCTTCGAGGGCTTCGACGATCGTGCTCACGATCCCGGTCGCCGTTCGGGTCAGCCAGCCCATCATGCGACGACCCCGATCTCGACGGCCGCCTGGGCGTCGTCGTCCGCTTCGGCCGCGACCGCGTCGTCGTCGGCCGAAGTCGTGCCGTCGGCATCCGCGGACTCGAGCCTGCCGCCTCGCAGCAGGAAGTGGCGATTCGATCGCGCTGCGATCGTGGGGTCGTGCGTGATCGTCACGAGCGCGGCACCGGTCTCGGCTGCGACGGCCTCGATGAGCGACATGACCTCGGCGCCGGTCTCGAGATCGAGGGCGCCGGTCGGCTCGTCGGCGAGGATGAGTCGGGGCTTGCGCACGAGAGCACGGGCGATCGCCACCCGCTGCTGCTCGCCGCCCGACAGCCGCTCGGGCTTCGTCGTGAGCCGCTCGCCGAGTCCGACGCGTTCGAGCATGTCGCGGGCGATGCGCTCACGCCGCCAGAACTCCCGGCCGCCCGAGTAGAGGAGCGGCGTCTGCACGTTCTCGAGCGCGGTGCGCCCCGGCAGCAGATTGAACTGCTGGAAGACGAAGCCGACCTCACTGCCGCGCAGACGGTCGCGGGCACCGCTGCCGATGCGGCGCACATCATGGCCGAGGAACGCGAGCTCGCCCTCGGTCGGCGCGTCGAGCAGGCCGAGGAGGTTCAGCAGCGTCGACTTGCCCGAACCCGAACGGCCCACGATCGAGACCCGGTCGCCCTCGGAGACGGTGAGGTCGACGCCCGACAGGATCGTGAGCGGCCGCCCGTCGGGCAGCTCGACGGTGCGGCCGACGCCGCGTGCTTCGACGAGCGTCATTTGGTGAGCGTTCCGCACATCATCATGCCGTCGGGCGCCTGCACGCAGCTCTCCTCGCCGGTGCCGCCAGGGGCGCCGGGAACGAACTCGAGCACCTGGTCGCCCTCGGCGACGCCCTCCACGACCTCGACCTGCGTACCGTCGCTGAGGCCGAGCTTCACAGGCTGCTCGACCCGCTCGCCCTCGGGCGTCACGAGCCAGACGACGCCGGTCTCCGCACCGCCCTCGACCGCCGTGACCGGCACGACGAGCACGTCGTCGGCGCTGCCGGCCGAGATCTTCGCCTGCGCGGAGAGTCCGGGGAACACGCGCACGTCACCCGGCACCGAGCAGCGCACGGTGGTGCCACCGGATGTCTCTTCGCCCGTGCCGCCGGCACCGCCGGCCGCGCCCGCGCCGCCCGCCCCGGCGCCGCTGCCCGACAAGGGCGTGGAGATCACGAGGCCGCCGCAGGTGAACGGCGCGGGGCCGCCCGCGATCGTCACGACCGCCTCGGTCGGTGCGCTCGTCAGCCGGTACTGCTGCTCGGGGCTGAGCGTCGCGGTGACGTTGTACGTCGGCGGGGCGACCTGCCCCGTGACATCGCCCGTCGCAACGGGCTGGCCCGCGATGACGTCGAGCGACGAGAGCACGCCGGCCGTCGGCGCGAGCACCTTCTCGAAGTGGAAGGTCGGCTCCGGGGTGGTCATCACCGGCGCCCCGTCGGGCCCGGGTGCGGCCTCGACCGGTTCGGGCTCGTCCTGCACCTTGATGTCGTAGATCTTCTGCCCGGCGGTGACCTTCTGCCCCGCAGCGACGAACACCTCGTCGACCGTGCCCGTGGCCGTCGCCTTGACGGGAGCCGCGGCATCCGCGTTGACCGTGCCCGTGAGCACGACGTCGTTCGCGATCGAACCGCGCGCGACCACGACCTGCGGCTCGGCCACGCTCCCGGTCGGCGTGAGCGACTCGGTCTCGGCCTCGGCGCGATCGGGGAAGAACGCGAGCTTCGCCAATGCGATCGCGATCACCGCCACCAGCACGATGCGAACGGTCGGGAAGATCCACTTGCGCCAGACGCCCACGGCACTCCTTCGTCGGGTCGCCCGGGCGTAGGGGCCGCCGGGCATCTCCCCCACCTTAGGGATTCGGCGACGACAGCGGAATCCTCCTCAGGGAGGATTCCGGGTCATCCCCGAGACCCGCGGTGTCGCCGCGCCGAAACGCCGAACGGCCCGTCCGAAGACGGGCCGTTCTGGGGAGTGCGCCCCGTGCTACGCCTCGATGACGAGCGGCACGAGCATCGGGCGACGGCGCAGGCGACGGTTGACCCAGCCGCCGAGCACCCGCCGTACGATCTGCGACAGCGCGTGCGAGTCGCGCACGCCGTTGCGAGCGGCCTCGGCGAGGGCGTCGATGATCTTCGGCTTGACGTCGTCGAAGACGGAGTCGTCTTCGGCGAATCCGCGCGCGTGGATCTCAGGACCGGTGATGACACGGCCCGTCGAGGCGTCGACCACGACGATGACCGAGATGAAGCCCTCCTCCGCGAGGATGCGGCGGTCCTTCAGGTCGGCATCGGTGATCTCGCCGACGGTCGAGCCGTCGACGTAGACGAACCCGAGGTCGAGCTGGCCGACCACGCGGAGCTCGCCGCCGCGCAGGTCGTAGACCGTGCCGTTCTCGCCGATGAAGGTGTTCTTCTCGGGGATGCCGGTGTCTTGTGCGAGCTTCGCGTTCGCGAAGAGGTGCCGGTACTCGCCGTGGATCGGCAGCACGTTCTTCGGCTTCAGGATGTTGTAGCAGTAGAGCAGCTCGCCGGCGGCGGCGTGGCCCGAGACGTGCACCTTCGCATTCGCCTTGTGCACGACGTTCGCACCGAGCTTCGTGAGGCCGTCGATGACGCGGTAGACCGCGTTCTCGTTGCCCGGGATCAGGCTCGACGCGAGGATGACCGTGTCGCCCTCGCCGATCTCGATCTGGTGGTCGCGGTTGGCCATGCGCGAGAGCACGGCCATCGGCTCGCCCTGCGACCCGGTCGACATGTAGACGATCTCGTCGTCGGGGATGTTGCCGGCCTTCTTGTAGTCGATCAGCACGCCCTCGGGCACCTTCAGGTAGCCGAGGTCGGCGGCGATCGTCATGTTGCGCACCATGCTGCGGCCGAGCAGCGCCACGCGCCGGTGGTTCGCCCATGCGGCGTCGAGCACCTGCTGCACGCGGTGCACATGGCTCGAGAAGCTCGCCACGATGACCCGGCGGGGCGCGCGGTTGATGACCTCGTCGAGCACGGGGCCGATCGAGCGCTCGAGGGGCGTGAAGCCCGGGACATCCGCGTTCGTGGAGTCGACCATGAAGACGTCGACGCCCTCTTCGCCGAGACGCGCGAACTCGCGCAGGTCGGTCAGGCGGCCGTCGAGCGGCAGCTGGTCCATCTTGAAGTCGCCCGTCGCGAGCACGGTGCCCGCGTCGGTCTTGATCGCCACGGCGAGCGCGTCGGGGATCGAGTGGTTGACGGCGATGAACTCGAGGCGGAACGGGCCGATCTGCTCGTGCCCGCCCTCCTTGACCGTGAGGGTGTACGGCTTGATGCGGTGCTCTTTGAGCTTCGCCTCGATGAGCGCGAGCGTCAGCTGCGAACCGATCAGGGGGATGTCGCCGCGGAGCTTCAGGAGATACGGCACCGCACCGATGTGGTCCTCGTGACCGTGCGTGAGCACGACGCCGACGATGTCGTCGATGCGCGACTTCAGGAAACCGAAGTCGGGCAGGATCAGGTCGACGCCCGGCTGGTGCTCTTCGGGGAAGAGCACGCCGCAGTCGACGATGAGGATCTTGCCGTCGATCTCGTAGCTGGTCATGTTGCGGCCGACCTCCCCCAGGCCGCCGATGGGGATGATGCGGAGCGTTCCGGCCTCGAGCGGGGCGGGATCGATGACGACGTCGGGCATGTGCCCTCCTTCTGTTGCGGTGTTCAGTTCGGTGCCGGCCCTGTGACCGGCGGATGTCTCGGGGCGGATGTCGGAGCGGGCAGGTGCGCGCCGCGGCATCCGCTCGTTCAGCGGGTGGTTCCCGCGACCTTCGGCAGTGCGCCGCCGGCGGCGGCGTTGCGGTCGGGACGGAAGTTGTGGAAGTCGACGCCCGGGATGCCCTGCACGTGGTCGATCTCGTCTTCGATGAGGGCGGCCTCCCACTCTTCGGGGCCGACGAGGGGCAGGCGCACGCGCGGGCTCGAGATGCGCCCGAGGCCGTGCAGGATGTACTTCGCCGCGACCGTGCCCGGCACGTGGGTCATGGTGGCGCGCACGAGCGGCTCGAGCTGCTGATGCGCGGCCGTGGCCGTGGCGAGGTCGCCGCGGTTCACGGCGTCGACGATCGTGCGGTACGGCGCCGGCGCGATGTTCGCGGTGACGCCGATGAGACCCGTCGCGCCGATCGCGAGGTGCGGCAGCACGTTGGCGTCGTCGCCCGAGAAGTACATGAGGTCGGTCTGGTTCAGCACTCGGCTCACCTCGGAGAAGTCGCCCTTGGCGTCTTTCACGGCGAGGATGTTGGGGTGCTTGGCGAGCCGCAGGATCGTCTCGTACTTGATGGGCACGCCCGTGCGACCGGGGATGTCGTAGAGGATGACCGGCAGGTCGGTGGCGTCGGCCACGAGCCGGAAGTGCGTCAGGATGCCGGCCTGCGTCGGTTTGTTGTAGTACGGCGTGACGATCATGATGCCGTCGGCGCCGACGCGTTCGGAGTGCTTGTAGAGCTCGATCGCGTGTGCGGTCTCGTTCGACCCTCCGCCCGTGATGATCTTGGCGCGGCCCGCGGCGACATCCTTGCCGACCTCGACGAGACGGATCTTCTCGGGGTCGGTGAGCGTCGACGTCTCACCCGTGGTGCCGGTGACGACGATGCCGTCGGCGCCCGCCGAGATGACATCGTCGACGTGCTTCTCGACCCCGGGCCAATCGACTTCGCCGTCCGCCGTCATCGGCGTGACGAGCGCGACGAGCACTTGTCCGAAGGGGTTCTCAGAGGTCACGCTCTCCAGCGTATCGGGTCGGCCCCGCGCCGCGTGCCCCGCGGCGGCCCCGCGGGCTCGTCGCAACTGCGAGTCAGCGGATGCATCGCGCGACACGCTGGGCTCGGTCGGCGTGTCAACGCGCACGTCCGCCGACTCGCCGCTCGAGATGCAGGCCTCGATCGATGCGGGCGAGGATTGCTGCTTCCACGAGCGGCCATTCGTGCACGATCATCGCGTGGTCGAAGCGCAGTGTGTCGAGGCCGTGGGCGGCCGCGACTGCGTCGCGAACGCGGTCCTTGTGCCGCATCGAGACGCCCTCGTGGTTCAGTCGCCCGTCTACCTCGAGGATGAGTCGATCGCCGAGGATGAAGTCGACGCGGCCGACACCGGGGATCTCGACCTGGGAGGCGAGCGTGATGCCGAGCGTCCGCAGTCTCAGACGGAGCAGGGACTCGAGCCCACTGTCCGCATCCCAACGCGCGAAGTCGACGAGCCACCGCCACTTCGAAGGAATCGAGTCGCGCAGCCGTGCGACTACCGTCTCGGTGACGATCCGCTTGCGCATCGCCGACTCGAGTGCCACGAAGAACGACTCCTCGCCACGACACGCCAGCAGGCACCGGAGCGCCTCGACCAAGGTTGTGCGGTCGCCGCGGGGATCGGCAGCGACCCAGTGCACGACGCAAGTGCAGTCCATATGCGATCGCCGCCGGTGTCCGTGGCGCGGAAGCACGACATGCACCGACCCATCGTCATCGTCGAGCACCCAGAGCCCCGCGAGACGAAGTCGACTGATGCAGCCGAGCACACCGCCGTGTGCCGCGGCCGTGCGCACCTCCGGGAGGGCGTCTGCCGGCACGAACACGCCCTCTCGCACTCGGAGCACGCTGCCTTCTCGCACCGCGACCGCAAGCGCATGACGCGAGACGCCGGCCCGGGCGAAGTCCGACGTGCGAGCGATCTTCAGTGCAGAGCAGAGACGCTGAATGCGGACGAGGTCGACGGGCATGCTCCGACCCTGCTCAAGGGCGCATGACACTCCTGATCAGCCGGAGCTGTCTGAGGAAAGATTCGACGAAGCGCACGGTGTCGAGGTGAAGTCAAAAGCATCTGCGAGTCAGCGGATGAATCGAACGACGCGCCGGGGCCGGTCGGCGCGTCGTGCGAAACATCCGCCGACTCGCTGACGTTCACGCGCTGGCGAGGGCAGACGGGCGACGGGTCAGGGGCGGTCGTAGCGGCGGAAGCGGTAGCCGGTGCCGGTGCGAGAGAGGTGATTCGCCGCGTCGTCGGTGTCGACGAGCCGCCAGCTCATGTCGATCGACGGGGCGTAGGCGTCGCCGGGGAGGTCGAGGTCGAGCTCGGTGACCTCGAGCCGATCGGCACGGTCGATGAGGCGGGCGTAGAGCTCGCCGCCGCCGATGCCCCAGATCCATTCGGGGCCGGATGCCGCGGCCGACGCCAGCGCCTCGTCGATCGAGCCCGCCCGCACGGCCCCTTCGGCCGCCCACTGCGCGTTGCGGGTGACGACGATATTCGTGCGCCCCGGGAGGGGCCGGAACCGCTCGGGCAGCGAGTCCCAGGTCTTGCGGCCCATGATGACGGGGTTGCCGAGCGTGACGGCCTTGAAGTGGGCGAGGTCTTCGGGCAGGTGCCAGGGCATCACTCCCCCGGCCCCGATCACCCCGCCGTGCGCCTCGGCCCAGATGAGCCCGAGCTTTGGTGTCCGCGCTGCCGAGGCATCCGCTTCGCTCATACCGCGACGGCCGCGCGGATCGGCGGGTGGTGCTGGTAGCCCTCGACGATGAAGTCCTCGTACTCGTAGTCGAAGATCGAGTCGGGGGTGCGCGCGAGGCGCAGCGTCGGCGGCGCGAAGGGCTCGCGGGTGAGCTGCTCGGTGACCTGCTCGACGTGGTTGTCGTAGATGTGGCAGTCGCCGCCGGTCCAGACGAAGTCGCCGACCTCGAGCCCGGTCTGCGCCGCGATCATGTGCGTCAGCAGCGCGTAGGAGGCGATGTTGAACGGCACGCCGAGGAAGAGGTCGGCGCTGCGCTGGTAGAGCTGGCACGAGAGCTTGCCGTCGGCGACGTAGAACTGGAACAGCGCGTGGCAGGGCGCGAGCGCCATGGACGGGATGTCGGCGGGGTTCCACGCCGAGACGATGAGCCGGCGCGAGTCGGGGTTCGTGCGGATCTGCTCGATGACCTCGGAGATCTGGTCGATCTGCTCGCCCGACGGCGTCGGCCACGACCGCCACTGCACGCCGTAGACGGGACCGAGCTCGCCGGCGGAATCGGCCCACTCGTCCCAGATGGTCACGCCGTGCTCGCGCAGCCAGCCGACGTTCGACGAGCCCTGCAGGAACCAGAGCAGCTCGTAGGCGATCGACTTGAAGTGCACCCGCTTCGTCGTGACGAGCGGGAAGCCCTCGGAGAGGTCGAATCGCAGCTGGCGGCCGAACACGCTGCGCGTGCCGGTGCCCGTGCGATCGGTCTTGACGGCGCCGTGCTCGAGCACGTCGCGCAGCAGGTCTTCGTACGGAGTTGAGATCGTCTCGGCCATCCCCACAAGGCTAACCCGCACCGGCGACACTTCGGCGAAGGCGAGCGGATGCCGCGGCATCCCCGTCATCGTCGGTCACACTCCGCACGGGGCGGCGCGTGCTGCGTACGCTGGCCGCATGGACTGGCTCCCCGCGCTCGCGACCGGCGCAGCGCTGCTCGCCGCGGCGACCGCGGTCGGCCTCGTCTGGCGTTCGCGGCAGGGCGTCGCCCGCAGCGGCTCCGGCGACGTCGTGCGGCCGGCCGAGCTCGGCGTCACCGCGTTCGGCGAACGGGCCACGCTCGTGCAGTTCTCGACGGAGTTCTGCGCCCGCTGCCCGGCGACGGGGCGACTGCTGACCCGGCTCGCCGGTGAGCACGAGGGCGCGGCGCACGTCGAGGTCGATCTCACGCATCGCCCCGACCTCGCCGGCCGTTTCCGCGTCACCGAGACGCCGACGACGCTGCTGCTCGACGCCGACGGCGCGGTGCGCGCCCGCATCGCAGGACTCCCCCGCGCCGCCGCCGTGCGCGAACGACTCGACGACCTCCTGAGGAGCCCCCATGTCATCTCCGGCTGAATCGGCATCGTCGGCTGAATCGACGCAGGCGGCCCGCGCTCCTGCAGGCATCGACCCGCGCGGCCCGCGCTTCGGCGCCGCCATCACGGCGACCCTGCTGCTCATCACCGTCGTGCTCGCGATCGCAGGCGCGGATGCCGCGGCGTTCTGGCTGCTCGTCGCGATCACGCTGCTCTTCGCGTGGGGCGCGTTCGCGGGCATCCGCCGGCATCCGTACGGCTTGATCTTCGCCAAGCTCGTGCGTCCGCGGCTCGAGCCGCCCGCCGAACTCGAGGACCCGCGCCCGCCGACCTTCGCGCAGGGCGTCGGCTTCGCCGTCGGTCTCGCCGGCGTGCTGCTCTCGCTCCTCGGCCTCGAGTACGCGGTGCCGATCGCCGCGGCGATCGTGTTCTTCGCCGCCTTCCTGAACGCCGCCTTCGACTTCTGCCTCGGCTGCCAGATCTACCTGCTGCTCGCACGGGCGAGGATCATCCCGGGGGTCTGACCTGCGGCGGCACTCGCCGATAGGCTGGTGTCCCGGCTCGACGAGGAGGATCACATGGCAGTCACGAGTGAAGCGACCACCGTCTGGAAGGGCACGCTCTTCGAGGGATCGGGCGATGTCGCCCTCGACTCCTCGGGCCTCGCCTCATTCCCCGTCAACTGGAAGGCCCGCGCCGAGGGCGCAGAAGGCACGACCAACCCCGAAGAGCTGCTCGCGGCAGCACACTCCTCGTGCTTCTCGATGGCGCTCTCGCTGGGCCTCGCCCAGGCGGGCACGCCGGCCGAGAGCATCCAGACCACCGCGGCCGTCACCTTCGAGGCCGGCAAGGGCGTGCTCGGCAGCCACCTGCTGGTGAGCGCCCGGGTGCCGGGACTCACCGAGGAGCAGTTCGAGGCCCTCGCCGAAGACGCGAAGAAGAACTGCCCGATCTCGCAGGCGCTCGCCGGCGTTCCGATCACGATCGAAGCCGAACTCGCCTGATCCATGCGGGTACTCGTCGCCGGTGCATCCGGATTCATCGGCACCGCGCTGGTCACCGCATTGACCGCTGACGGGCACGACGTCGTGCGCCTCGTGCGCCGACGCGCCCAGGGCGCCGATGAGGCCTCGTGGTCGCCGGCGGCAGGCATCATCGACTTCACCGTCATGGACCGCGTCGACGCGGTCGTGAACCTCTCGGGCGCCTCGCTCGCCCGGCTGCCGTGGTCGAAGTCGTACCGCGGCGAGATCCTCGAGTCGCGCATCACGGCGACCCGCACCCTCGCCGACGCGATGCGCAAGGCGCGGCGTCCTCCGACGGTCTTCCTCAACGCCTCAGCGGTCGGCTATTACGGCGACCGACCGGGCGAGCTCCTCACCGAGTACTCGAGCGCCGGAACCGGCTTCCTCGCCGAGGTCGTCGGCCGCTGGGAGTCCGCGGCCGGGCTCGCCCCCGAAGAGACGCGCACCGTCGTCTTCCGCAGCGGCATGGTGGTCGGGCACGGCGGCGCCTTGAAGCGCGTCGGCACCCTCACCCGCCTGGGCATCTCGGCCAGGCTCGGCACGGGCGGCCAGCACTGGCCCTGGGTCGCACTCGACGACGAGGTCGGCGCCATCGTGCACCTGCTCGGGTCATCGCTCTCGGGGCCGGTGAACATCGCCGGCCCGACACCGGCGACCGCCGATCGCGTGATGACCGCGATGGCGGAGCGGATGCATCGGCCGCACGCCCTCGGCGTGCCCGAGCGCATGCTCGAGGTCGCCCTCGGGCGTGCCGCCGACGAACTGCTGCTGTCGAGCCAGAAGGTGCGCCCGCAGCGCCTCATCGACGACGGCTACCGCTTCACGCACGCCACCGTCGAGTCCGCGATCGACGCGATGCTCGCGGCGCCGCGCACGGCGGCCCGCTAGGTCGATCCGCCCAACCGCCTACGCGACGCGGACATCGGAGCCTGGCTGGTTGGACCTTCGCTGCGCCTTCACGGTCGAGCAGGGTCCGGCCGCCGGACGAGCTCATTGCGGCTCCGAAACGGCGGGAATATCGTAGGTACGATCGACGCCGGCGGCGTCGTGCACGAGGAGGTGGATCATGGATCCGCTGTGGTGGATCGTCGGGCTCGCGATACTCGCGGTGATCGTCGTGCTGCTCGTCAGGAGCTGGGGACGCTCGCGTGCCTCTTCCGAGGATCCCGCCGCCGAGCGCGCCGCCCAGGAGCAGGCGCGGATCGAGCAGGAGAAGCGGGATCAGGCCGGCCCCGGTGCCGGCAGCATCTGACGGCCGCTGCCTTCGACGCCGACGCGCGGGCGCGCGAGAGAGCCGGCGACGATGGTGGAGACATCGCAGGCAGCGCCTCCACCCTGTGCGCCGCGGACCCAGCACGAGTCGCGAAGGCTCATCGAGGCTCGCTCGGGCTGATCGCCACGGCTTCAGCGAGGAACGCGCGACAGCGCGACGGCCCGCCGCACGGCCTGCCTGGCGTTGCGACGATCGCCGGCCGCGTCGTACGCGAGTCCGAGCCGCATGGCCGCCTGCCACGACTCGGGAGCCGCATCGGCCGCGGTGCGGAACTCGTCGAGGGCCGCGCCTGCTGCTGCCCGCTCGGGACGCCCGCTCGGCAGGAGCGGCAGCTCGAGGTCGAGCCCGCCCTCCGCGTCGAGCCGTTTCACGAGTTCGTGCGAGCGGATGCCGAACTCGAGCTCGCGCCACAGCGCCCAGAGACCGATGAGCGGCAGCACGAGGAGCGCCACCCCCATCGCGATCGCGATCGGCTCCCCCGTCGCCATGAACTGAACTGCGCGCCATCCGACGAGCGCGAGGTAGAGCACGAGGAGCGCGGCCATGATGAGCGCGCCGAGCTTCGTGGTCATCGGGAGGTGCCGGACAGTCCGAGATCGAGGAGCGCGTCGAGGCCGACGGTGACACCGGATGCCTCGAGGGCGCTGCGGAGCGCGAGCAGGATGCCGGCCTCGTACGAGCTCGACGAGAGCGTGGAGTGCGTGATCGTGAGGGTCTCGCCGTCGCCGCCGAAGACGACGCGCTGCTCGGCCGCGACGCCATTGAGGCGCAGGCTGTGCACGGGGACCCCGCTCACGAGCTGCCCGCGGGCGCGCTGGTCGGCGTGCGGAGCGGCGACCGGACCGCGCGCCGCACGCGCCTCGCCGATGAGCTCCGCCGTGCGCACGGCCGTGCCCGAGGGCGAGTCGACCTTGCCGGCGTGGTGGGCCTCGACGATCTCGATCGAGTCGAAGAACGGTGCCGCGAGCTTCGCGAAGGCGGTGCCGAGTACGCTGCCGATCGAGAAGTTCGGAACGAAGAGCACGGCGCCCGCGTCGGCGTGGCCGCGCACGAACGCGGAGATCTCGGCGATGCGATCGCTCGACCAACCCGAGGTGCCGACGACGATCGGAATGCCCGCTCCTGCGGCGAACTCGACGATCTCGGCGCTCGCGCCGGGATGCGTGACGTCGAACGCCACATCGGCGCCGAGCATGAGGTCGAGGCTCGACTTCGAGTCGAGCGCGGCGTGCAGTTCGAGGTCTTCGGCCTCCTCGATCAGTCGAAGCGCCAGCTGCCCCATCTTGCCGGTGGCTCCCGCCACGGCGACCCGTATCGTCACGGATTCACCCTAGCAAGCGCGGGCCGGGCGACCGTCGTGACGGCTCGACGCCGAGCACGCGGCATCCGCCGCCCGTCGCAAATAGTGTTGGGGCATGCTGCGCTACCGAGACGCCTCAGTGACCGACCCCGACGCGCACGCGTTGCTCGCCGACTACTTCGCCGAGCGAGCGGTCGGGTTCCCCGCCGAGCAGGGCGAGTACCGTCCGACCTGGCCGGCCGCGGAGCAGTTCACGCCGCCGGCGGGCGTCTTCCTGGTCGTCGTCGACGAGTCGGGCACCGCGGTCGGATGCGGCGGTGTACGACGCATCCAGCGCCGGCCCGAGACCTTCGAGGTGCGCTTCGAGGTCAAGCACCTCTGGCTCGCGCCCGCGGCCCGCGGCGACGGCGAAGGTCGCCGTCTGCTCGCTGAACTCGAACGCCGGGCGATCGAGTACGGCGCGCAGGAGCTCGTGCTCGACACGAATGCGAGCCTCGAGGCCGCAGGCGGCCTCTACCGCTCGAGCGGGTACGTCGACATCGATCCGTACAACGCCAACCCCAACGCGACGAACTGGTACGGCAAGCGCGTCGGCTGACCGGCGCCCCGAGCCGTACGCGAGCGCGAGGCGCTCAGATCGCGTACGGCTCCGACAGGCCGGTGCGCAGCTCGGGTGGCAGGTGCGCGATGTCGTTGTGGGAGACGAGGCTCCACGGCCGTCCGGGCCGCTGGGTGAGCACCGTGAGGCCGCAGTTCACCTGGTTGATCGAGACCCAGCGCCAGTCGGGCGCCCCGAGCACCTCGCGCACGAACCATCCGATGACGAAGTTGTGGGTGATGAGCAACTCGTGCCGGTCTTCGCGATGAGAGCGGAGGAACTCGGAGGCCGCATCTTCCATCTGCGCACTGCCGGCCTCGATCTCGGCCTCGGTCACGGAGCCGAAGAAGGCGTCGTAGGCCTTCGGGGTCTCGGGTGCAGGGCCTGTCGGGATGCAGTCGAAGAGCAGCGGCGAGGGCTCGAGGCTCAGCGCCGGCATCTTCGCCGCGATGATCTGCGCCGTCTCGGTCGCGCGCTGCAGGGGCGAGTGCCACGCGTTGTCGAACGGTATGCCGCCGAGGCGCTCGGCGAGAAGCTCGGCCTGACGGCGGCCACGGGGCGACAGCGGGCCGTCGGGAAGGCCGTGCTCGGCGTCGAGCTGCTCGCCGTGACGGACGAGGTAGAGGTGGTGGGCCACAGGTATCGGTTCCTCTGATGCAGGGCGGATGCCGCCGTCAGGCGACGTCGGAGCTCGGAGCGACCGCGGCGGCCGCTCCGGTGAATGCCGTCTCGTCGATCGCGCCGACGGCGACGAGCGAGAACGGGCGTGCGACGAGATCGCCCGCCAGCCGCTGCACGTCGTCGGCGGTGACGAGCGAGATGCGACGGAGGGCCTCGTCGAGGTCGACGAACTCGCCGAGGGTCAGCTCGGCGCGGCCGAGCCGCGACATCCGGGTGTCGGAGTCCTCGAGGGCGAGCGCCGAGGCGCCCGCGAGCTGCCCTGAGGCGCGGCGCATCTCTTCGGCGGTGACGCCGTGTTCGGCGAGCCGCTCGAGTTCGTCGCGCATGAGCGACGCGACCGTGCCGGCCTTCGCCGGGGCGCACCCGGCGTACATGCCGAAGAGGCCGGCATCGGAGTAGCCCGGTGCGAACGAGTAGACCGAGTAGGCGAGGCCGCGGCGCTCGCGCACCTGCTGGAAGAGGCGTGACGACATGCCCGAGCCGAAGATCGCGTTCAGCATGCTCATCGTCGGGCGCCGTTCATCGGTCGCGACGAGGCCCGGTACCCCGAGCAGCAGGTTCACCTGCTCGGTCGGGCGTGCCACGACGGAGACCTCGGGACCGGCTTCGAGCGCTGCGGGCACGATTGAACGCCGTTCGACGGGTTGCCCGGCGACCGTCGGGTCCCACCCGGCCGCCGCGAGCGCCCGGTCGAGTTCGGCCAGCAGCAGATCGTGGTCGACGGCGCCGGCGACGGTGACGACCAGGTCTTGCGGGCGGTAGTTGGCCCGGTAGTGCTCCCACACGGCGTCGCGCGTTGCGCTGCGGATCGTCTCGGGGTTGCCGCCGATCGGCCGGCCGAGCGGGTGCGCACCGAGCACCGCCTCGAAGAAGCGCTCGTTCGCGACGTCGCCCGGGTCGTCGCCCGCCATGGAGAGCTCTTCGAGGATGACCCCGCGCTCGCTCTCGAACTCGGTCGGGTCGAGCAACGATGACGTGAACATGTCGGCGAGCACCTCGACCGCCATGGGCAGGTCTCGGTCTTGCACCTTGGCGTAGTAGCAGGTGTACTCCTTCGCCGTGAGCGCATTGTGCTCGCCGCCGACGGCGTCGAAGGAGATCGCGATGTCGAGAGCCGAGCGCGTCTCGGTGCCCTTGAACAACAGGTGCTCGAGGAAGTGCGTCGATCCGTACGTCGCGGGGTGCGCGGCATCCGCTCGCTGCTCGTCTCGTGAACCGACCGCGACCCAGAAGCCGATGGTCGCGCTGCGACTGCCCGGCACCTGTTCGCTGAGCACTCGCACCCCCGAGGGGAGCACGCTGCGCCGAACTCGCGCGTCGCCTGCTGCGGTGAAGGAGAGCTCGGCCTGGCCGAGTGGGAGGTCGACAGCGCCGTTCATCCCGATCAGCCTATGCCACCCGCGTCGGGCGCGCTCGGGCGGCGCGCACCCGGGCGCGCCGCCACGCGATCAGGCGGAAGCGCGGTCGAGTTCGACGATCTCCGAGCGCTGCAGTTCGACGGATGCCGCGGCCATGAGCGCATCGACCTGATCGGGCCGGCTCGCACTCACGACGGGCGCCACGACGGTGGGCTTCGCCAGCAGCCATGCGAGCGAGATGGTCGCCGGCTGCACGCCGTGCGCGAAGGCGATCTCGTCGACCGCTGCGAGCACGCGGTGGCCGCGTCGACCGAGGTATCGCGCCTGCCGTTCGCCCCTGGCATCATGGCGCACGTCGGCGCGCCGCCGCACCTGCCCGCCGAGGAACCCGCTCGCGAGGCCGAAGTAGGGCAGCACGGCGAGCGCCTGCGCATGGGCGACGAGTTCGGGCGCACCCTCGAACGGGCGGCGCTCCATGAGGTTGTACTTCGTGGTCAGCGCCTGGAAACGCGGCAGCCCGTTGGCGGCGAGCACGCGCGCCTCGATGAGCCGATCCGGCGTGAAGTCCGCTGCGCCGATCGCGCCGACCTTGCCGGCGGCGATCAGGGCGTCGACCGCGCCGAGGCTCTCTTCGAGCGGCACCTCGGCGTCATCGCCGTGGAAGTAGAGCAGGTCGATGCGCTCGATGCCGAGACGCAGCAGCGAGTCGTCGACGGCCGCCGAGATCTCTGCCGGCGACAGTCCGCGGTGATCGGGGTGGTGGCCGATCTTCGTCGCGATGGCCATGCGGTCGCGAGTGCCGCGCGAGTCCATCCACTTGCCGATGATCGATTCGCTGCGCCCGGCGGCGTAGCTGTCGGCGGTGTCGACGAGGGAACCGCCGAGGCCGGCGAAGCGGTCGAGCACGTCGAACGCCTGCTCGGTGCTGAGGGTCCAGCCGAACGTGCTGGCGCCGAGCGCGAGCGGATGCACCGCGAGACCGGAGTCGCCGATGGCCACTCTCCGGGGCACGATGATGGGGCCCGAGAGCGGGTTCGACGCGATGACGTCGACGTGCAGTCCGTCGAAGATGTCGGTGCGGTCGTCATGCTCGTCGTGCGAGATCGCGTCGGCGAGGGCGACCGCTGCCCCCGCACCGCTCGCCTCATTCGCCCGGTAGACGTGTCGTCGTGCCACGTTCCCCTCCTCCCCAGGATTGACTCCGAGAATACGTCGCGTCGGACGCTCAGGGGGTGCGATCCGGGGAACGGCAGGTGAACCGTTATCGAATCGTTTCGCTCAGCCGCCCGCGCGGCGAATGAGCGAGACGGCCTGCCGGAGCACGGGTGCATCGACCATTCCGCCCCGGAAGGCGAAGACGCCGCCCTGCGCTTCGGCTGCTTCGAGCACGGCGCGCGCCCACTCCAGCCGCGCGGCATCGGGTCGGTACGACTCGCGCACGACCTCGATCTGGTCGGGGTGGATGCATGCCGTCGCGGCGAATCCGACGGCCACTGCGTCTTCGGCCTCGGCCCGGAGTCCGTCGAGATCGCCGATCTCGAGGTGCACCGTGTCGATCGCGGCGATGTCGTGCGCCCCCGCCGCGAGGCACACCTGGGACCTGGCGTGCTTCGCGACGTCGCGGTATCGGCCGTCGGCGAAGCGGCTCGACGAGCCGCCGAGCGAGGCGACGAGGTCTTCGGCCCCCCACATGAGTGCCGAGACGTTCGGCAGCGCCGCGATCTCGTTCGCCGCGAGCACTCCGCGAGCGGTCTCGCACAGCGCGATGACGTCGAAGTCGGCGAGGTCGACGAGGTCGGCGGTGCCCTCGCACTTGGCGAGCATGACGGTGCGGTACTCGGTCTCCGCGAGCGCCGCGAGGTCTTCCGCGAACTCCGGGGTCGAGGCGGGGTTCACCCGCACGATGACCCGCTCTGGGTCGAGCGGCGTGCTGAGCAACGCGACCCGGGCGGCGTGCTTCGCGTCGCCGGCGACGGCGTCTTCGAGATCGAGGATCACGGCGTCGGCGCGATCGAGGGCCTTCGCGAAGCGGTCGGGCCGGTCGGCCGGGCAGAACAGCAGGGCCGGGCCGAAGCGGAAGGTCGGATGCGTCATGCGGTCTTCCCCTCCTCATCCGGCGCCGAACCTGCGGCCGTCAGCCGCTCCCCCGCTTCACGGAGCCAGACGAGCATCGTGCGCGACGCGGTCGCGACGACCTCGCCGTGCTGGTTGCGGGCGGTGTGCGCGACGACCACGACGCCCTGGCCCGGGCGCGAGGCCGACTCCCGCTTGGACTCCACGACGGTCTCGCCGTAGAGCGTGTCGCCGATGAAGACCGGGTGCGGGAACGCGACGGCGCCGAAGCCGAGGTTCGCGACGAGCGTGCCCTGCGTGAGCTGGCCGACCGACTGGCCGACGAGCGTCGAGAGCGTGAACATCGAGTTGACGAGCCGCTGGCCGAACGGCTGTTCGGCCGACCACGCCGCGTCGAGGTGCAACGGCTGGGGGTTCATCGTGAGCGTGGTGAACAGCACGTTGTCGGCCTCGGTGACGGTGCGACCGGGGCGGTGCAGGTACCGTACGCCCTGCTCGAACTCCTCGAACCAGAGCCCGCGCTGCACGACGTCGCGGAGCGGCGTCCGTTCTGCCGAAGCATCCGTCATGGTGAACCCCCTAGCCGATGCCCAGCTCGCGTGCGATGACCATGAGCTGCACCTCGTTCGTGCCCTCGCCGATCTCGAGGATCTTCGAGTCACGGTAGTGCCTCGCCACGAGGGACTCGTTCATGAACCCCATGCCGCCGAAGATCTGGGTGGCGTCACGCGAGTTCAGCATGGCGGCGTCGCTCGAGACGAGCTTGGCCATGGCCGCCTCCTTCTTGAACGGGAGGCCCGCGTCGAGCCGCCGGGCCGCGTCGTGCCAGGCGAGCCGCGCGGTGTAGACCCGCGCCTGCATGTTCGCGATCGTGAACGCGATGTACTGGTGCGATGCGATCGGCACGCCGAACACGTTGCGGGTCTTCGCGTAGGCGAGCGCCTCGTCGAGGCAGCCCTGTGCGACACCGGTCGCGAGGGCGGCGATCGCGATGCGGCCCTCGTCGAGCGTGCGGAGGAAGTTGGCGAAGCCGCGGCCCCGCTCGCCGAGGAGATTGGCCGCAGGCACTCGCACGTCGTCGAAGGTGAGCGGATGCGTGTCGGAGGCGCGCCAGCCCGACTTGTCGTATCCGGGGTCGACCGTGAACCCGGGCGTGCCGTTCGGCACGATGATCGTCGACAGCTCCTTGGAGACCGAGCCGTCGGGGCGGGTGCGCTCGCCGGTCACGGCGGTCACCGTCACGAACCTCGTGATCGGCGTGCCCGAGTTGGTGATGAACTGCTTCGAGCCGTTGACGACCCACTCGTCGCCGTCGAGCACCGCGGTCGTGCGGGTGGCACCGGCGTCGGAGCCGGCCTCGGACTCGGTGAGGCCGAAGCCCGCGAGCGCACGCCCCGCGACGAGGTCGGGCAGGAGTTCGGCCTTCTGCTCCTCGGTGCCGTGACGGTAGACCGGCATGGCGCCGAGTCCGACCGCGGCCTCGAGCGTGATCGCGATCGACTGGTCGACCCGTGCGAGCGCCTCGATCGCGAGGCCGAGCGCCATGTAGTCGCCGCCCTGGCCGCCGACCTCCTCGGGGAACGGCAGGCCGAAGAGCCCGAGGTCGCCCATCTGCGCGACGACGTCCATCGAGAGCGTGTGGCTGCGGTCGGCCTCGTAGGACTGCGGGGCGACGACGGTGTCGGCGAACTCGCAGACCATGTCGTACAGCTGCTGTTCCTCGGTACTCAGCTCGGTGCTCACGGTCGTGCTCCTCATTCCTGGTGGGACGGCGTCGGGTTCGCGCCCTCGTGGGGCGCGTCCGACGATGCGGGGACGGATGTCGGGACCTCGGCGGATGCCGCGAGCTGCGGCTCCACGCGAGCGACGGATTGGTCGCGGGAGACCTGCTCCCCCACTGCGACGGCGAGGCGCACGATGCCGGCGACCGACGCCGTGACGCGGTGCTCCATCTTCATCGCCTCGATCGCGATGACGGCGTCGCCCGGCAGCACTGCGTCGCCGTCGGCGACGAGCACCGCGGTGACGGTGCCGGGCATGGGTGCGCGGAGCTCGGGGTCGGCGAGGCCGCCTCGTTCGATCATGGCGAGGCGGGCGTCGAGCGCGGCCCGGCGACCCGTGGCGGGCACGCGCCAGATGCCGGTCGTCGTGTGCAGCCAGACCGCGTCGTCGGCGTCCGTCGCGATGACATCGGCTGCCATGGCGTCGGCCGTCGTGGCGTCGCGGCCTGCAACCGCCGCGGGACGGCCAGGACGCCAGCCACGAGCGGTCCGCCACGCGTGGGCACCGGCGCTCCGCGCCTCGTCGATCGCCACGGCGTCGCGGTACGCGGCGGTCGCGGCGAGCACCTCGGGCGGAGCTGCATTCGACTCGGGCTCCGGCATGCGGTCGATGAGACCGGTGTCGAGCTCCCCGCGCTGAACGGCGGGTTCAGCGAGGAGCCGTCGGAGGAAGCCGAGGTTCGTGTCGACGCCGAGCACGACGGTGTCGGCGAGCGCGGCGTCGAGGCGCGCGATCGCCTCGGTGCGGTCGGCACCGTACGCGATGACCTTCGCGAGCATGGGGTCGTAGTCGGCGGTGATCTGCTGCCCCGAACGGATGCCGCCGTCGACCCGCACCCCGTCGCCACTCGGCTCCCGCCACACGAGCAGTTCGCCGATCGACGGCAGGAAGCCGCGCTCGGGACTCTCGGCGTAGACGCGCGCCTCGATCGCGTGGCCGGTGAGTTCGATGTCGGACTGCGTCAGCGCCAGTGGCTGACCCGCCGCGACTCGCAGCTGCTGCTCGACGAGGTCGACGCCCGTGACGAGTTCGGTGACCGGGTGCTCCACCTGCAGCCGGGTGTTCATCTCGATGAAGAAGAACTCGTCGGGCGCGGCATCCGACACCAGGAACTCGACGGTGCCCGCCCCGCGGTAGTCGACGCTGCGGGCGGCGTCGCAAGCCGCCTGCCCGATTCGCGCACGGGTCTCGGTGTCGAGCAGCGGCGACGGCGCCTCTTCGATGACCTTCTGATGGCGACGCTGCAGCGAGCACTCGCGCTCGCCGAGGTGGATGACGTTGCCGAAGTCGTCGGCGAGCACCTGCACCTCGATGTGCCGTGGGCGTTCGATGAGCCGCTCGAGCAGCAGCGTGTCGTCGCCGAACGCGGTGATGGCCACTCGCCGGGCAGCGGGCAGCGCTGCCGCGAGCTCGCGCGCGTCGCGGGCGATCTGCATGCCCTTGCCGCCGCCGCCGGCACTGGGCTTGACGAGCAGCGGGAAGCCGACCGCTTCGCCGGCTGCGGCGAGCGCGGCGTCGTCGAGTGACGGGTCGGCGATGCCGGGCACGGTCGGCACACCGGATGCCTCGACGTGGCGCTTCGCCCGGATCTTGTCGCCCATGACCTCGAGCGCGTCGACCCCCGGGCCGACGAAGACGATGCCCGCATCGCGGCACGCCTCGGCGAAGCCGGCGTGCTCGGAGAGGAAGCCGTAGCCGGGGTGGATCGCCTCGGCGCCCGTCTCGCGTGCCGCCGCGATGATGCGCGCGGGGTCGAGGTAGCTCTCGGCGGCGGGTGCCGGGCCGATGCGCACGGACTCGTCGGCGAGGCGCACGTGCGGCGCGTCGGCGTCGGCGTCGGAGAAGACGGCGATCGAGCGGATGCCGAGGCGGCGGAGCGTGCGGATCACCCGCACCGCGATCTCACCGCGGTTGGCGACGAGCACCCGGTCGAACGGACGAATCGACCGTGCCTCGTCGACGGCGTCGACCGTGCCCATCCGCGCCTCCCTGCGCTCGAGGTGCGCGAACTAAGTTAACGCGCACTAACTGGATTCGATGTTAGTGGGCGTTAACTGAAATCACAAGCGGGACTCCCCGCTCACCCCGATCGCGGCGCGAGCGCCATGGCGATGCGCTCGACGCCGAACTCGAACGCCCGATCGACATCGCCGCCCAGGCGGAACGCCCCCGAGAGCTCCATGCTGATGAAGCCCGTCAGCCACGCGGTGAGGGTGCGCGCGGCATCGAGCGCGTGATCGGAACCGGCGAGCCGGCCGGCGACGGCGAGCAACGGCGCGCTGGCCTCGCGGAGCGCCTCGACGTCGAGCCCCGACTCCGCTCCGGGCGAGAAGACGAGACGGTACGCCGCCGGCTGCTCATGTGCGAACGCCCGCACGACACGGGCGAGGCGGGCGACCTCGGCGACCTGGGTACTCTCGGCCGCCGCCGCCGCCGCGCCCGCGCCCGCTGCATCCGTCGCCTCGCGACCACCGGCACCGCCGGAGATCGGAGCCTGCTCGGCACCGAGGCGCTCCCCGAGCTCTGCGACCGACGACGCGGCGATCAGCCGCACGAGATCACTGCGGTCGCGCACGCGCTTGTACAGCGACGGGGCGCGCACGCCGACTCGCTCGGCGACCGCCTGCATCGTGAGCCCGCCGAGCCCCTCGACCTCGAGGATGGCGCGCCCGGCCCCGACGATGGCGTCGAGCGAGGTTCGTTCGGGTGTCGGCATCGGCGGGATCCTTTCGATCGATTCGACTCTAGGCTATTGCGCATAGCCATGATGGCTAAGTAGCATAGCCATCAACCTCCCATCCATCGCAAGTGAGGCACCTGATGAAGCTCGGCCCCTCCCTCCACCGCATCGGCTCCGACATCGTCGCCGTCTACCTCGTCGACACCCCCGAGGGCGTCACCATCATCGACGCCGGGCTCGCCGGGCAATGGAAGGAGCTGATCGCGGAGCTCGCCGAGATGGGCCGGTCTGTCGGCGACATCCGCGGCGTCGTGCTCACGCACGGCGACTCCGACCACATCGGGTTCGCCGAGCGCCTGCGCCGCGACCACGGCGTGCCGGTCTTCGTGCACACGGCCGATGCCGCCCGCGCTCGCGGTGAGGAGTCGACGAAGCCGGAGTGGGGCGGCATGAAGCTCGGGGCGACCTCGAAGTTCCTCTGGTACGCCCTCACGCACAACGGCCTGCGCACGACCCCGCTCACCGAGGTCGTCACCGTGGACGACGGCGACGTGCTCGATCTGCCGGGCGCACCGCGCGTGATCAGCATGCCGGGTCACTCCCCCGGCAGCATCGCGATCCACGTGCCGGTGGCCGACGCCGTCTTCGTCGGCGATGCACTCACCACCCGCCATGTGCTCACCGGGGCGACCGGGCCGCAGCCCGCGCCGTTCACCGACGACCCGGCCGAGGCGCTCGCATCGCTGCGGCGCCTCGAGGGCACGGATGCCAGATGGGTGCTGCCCGGCCACGGCATGCCGTGGAACCGCGGCGTCGACGAGGCGATCCGCGAGGTCGAGGCCGCGGCGGCGCGTCGAGCCTGAACCGGCACGGCGCGGCGCCCGGCCGACTGGGTCACATGCGGAACAACCCGAACGCCGGCTCGGGCAGCGGCGTTCGGCTCGCGAGTTCGAGCGCGAGGGCGAGCACGGTGCGCGTGTCCTCGGGGGCGATGATGCCGTCGTCCCACAGCCGGGCGGTCGAGTGGTACGGACTGCCCTGATCGTCGTACTGGGCCCGGATCGGGTCCTTGAACGCCTGCTCTGCGGCATCCGACCAGGTCTCGCCCTTGACCGCGAGCTGGTCGCGCTTGACGGTCGAGAGCACGGATGCCGCCTGCTCGCCGCCCATCACCGAGATGCGGGCGTTCGGCCACATCCAGAGGAATCTGGGCGAGTACGCCCGCCCGCACATCGAGTAGTTGCCGGCGCCGAACGAGCCGCCGATGACGACCGTGAACTTCGGCACGCGGGTCGTCGCGACGGCGGTGACCATCTTCGCGCCGTGCTTGGCGATGCCGCCCGCCTCCGCGTCGCGGCCGACCATGAAGCCCGAGATGTTCTGCAGGAAGAGGAGCGGGATGCCGCGCTGGTCGCAGAGCTCGATGAAGTGCGCGCCCTTCATGGCCGACTCGCTGAAGAGCACGCCGTTGTTCGCGACGATGCCGATCGGGTGGCCGTCGAGGTGGGCGAAGCCCGTGACGAGCGTGTCGCCGTACTCGCGCTTGAACTCGGCGAACTCGCTGCCGTCGACGAGGCGTGCGATGACCTCGCGCACGTCGTAGGGCTGCTGCACGTCGACCGGCACCGCAGCGGTGAGCGTCGACGGGTCGACGGCCGGCGGCCTGGGCTCGCGCACGGACCACGCCCGCGGCGCCGGCTGGGGCAGCGTCGCCACCATGTCGCGCACGAGTTCGAGGGCGTGCTCGTCGTCTTCGGCGAGGTGGTCGGTGACGCCCGAGACCTTGGAGTGCAGTTCGCCGCCGCCGAGCTCCTCGGGGGTGACGACCTCGCCGATCGCCGCCTTCACGAGCGGCGGGCCGCCCAGGAAGATCGTGCCCTGGCCCCGCACGATCACGGTCTCGTCGCTCATCGCGGGCACGTAGGCGCCGCCGGCCGTGCAGGAGCCGAGCACCGCGGCGAGCTGCGGAATGCGCATCGACGAGAGCTGCGCCTGATTGAAGAAGATGCGACCGAAGTGCTCGCGGTCTGGGAACACCTCGTCCTGCAGCGGCAGGAAGGCTCCACCCGAGTCGACGAGGTAGATGCACGGCAGACGCTGCTCCTTCGCGACCTCCTGGGCGCGCAGGTGCTTCTTCACCGTCATCGGGTAGTAGGTGCCGCCCTTGACCGTGGCGTCGTTGCAGACGACGAGCACCGGGCGTCCGTGCACGAGCCCGACACCCGTGATGATGCCGGCACCCGGCGAGTCGCCGCCGTAGAGTCCCTCGGCGGCGAGCGGCGAGAGTTCGAGGAACGGGCTGCCCTCGTCGAGCAGCCGGTCGACCCGGTCGCGCGGCAGCAGCTTGCCGCGGGCGACATGGCGGTCACGGGATGCCTCGGGGCCGCCCAGCGCCGCCGTCGCGAGACGCGTGCGCAGCTCTTCGACGAGCACGCCGTGTGCGGCGGTGTTGGAACGCGCAGCATCGGCGCTCGGGTCGATGCTGGTCTGCAGGATCGGCATTCGTTCCACCAGTCTTCGTCGACGGCGCGCCCCCTTGTGGCCGGCGCTGAATTTCGGTTAGTGTGCACTAACTCGATTCCCGATGTTAGCGAGCATTAACCGAGATGGCAACCACACCGAGCACGGCCGAGATCGTCGGCGACGCAGTCGCAGACGCGACGGCCGCAGACGCTGCGACCGCGAGTTCTGCGGCTGCTGCAGGCGTTGCGACCGTGGGTGCTGCGACCGAACGCAGCCGGCAGAAGGCCGACCGTCGCCAGGCGATCCTCACCGCAGCCGCGACACTGTTCGCGCAGCGCGGGTACGCCGGCGTCACGATCGAAGACCTCGGCGCCGCCGTCGGCGTGAGCGGCCCCGCCGTCTACCGCCACTTCCCGGGCAAGGCTGCCGTGCTCGCCGCGATCCTCCAGGGCGCGAGCATCACGCTGCTCGACGGCGCCGAGCGAGTGCTCGGCGCGGCATCCGACCCCGCATCTGCACTCCGCGAGCTCATCGCGTTCCATGTCGACTTCGCGCTCGGCGACGCCGACGTGATCCTCGTGCAAGACAGGGAACTCGAGCAGCTCGACGTCGACGCCCGGCACGAGGTGCGCCTCCTCCAGCGCCAGTACGTCGAACACTGGGTCGACACCCTTCACAGACTCCGGCCCGATCGGGCCGAGACGGAGCTCAGGATCCGGGCACACGCCGCCTTCGGCCTCCTGAACTCCACTCCGCACAGCGCCCGCATCCCTGGGCGCAGACCCGCCGACGGCACCATCCGCGGCATCCTGGAGGAAATGACATGGGCGAGCCTCATGTCGTGACCCTGCGCGCGACCCGCGCGGGCGATCTCGACGCTCTGTTCGGATTCGAGCAGGACCCCACCGCCGTGCGCATGGCCGCGTTCACGTCACCCGACCCGAGCGACCGCGCGATGTTCGACGCCCATTGGCGCCGGCTTCTCGCCGACCCCACGGTCGACACCCGCACCGTGCGCGCCGACGGCGTGATCGTCGGCAGCGTCGCCCGCTGGTTCGACGACGGGCGTGCCGAACTCACCTGCTGGATC
This sequence comes from Agromyces cerinus, assembly GCF_016907835.1. Taxonomy (NCBI): domain Bacteria; kingdom Bacillati; phylum Actinomycetota; class Actinomycetes; order Micrococcales; family Microbacteriaceae; genus Agromyces; species Agromyces cerinus. Next base: position 1,826,226 of record NZ_JAFBCT010000001.1, read on the forward strand.
GACCCGGCGCACTGGCACGAGGGCATCGCCACCCGGGCGATGCGGTTGTTCCTCGACGAGGTGCACGAGCGACCGGTGCGCGCCCGCGTGGCCGCCGACAACGCCCCGTCGATCGCGCTGCTCGAACGGCTCGGGTTCCGGCACGTCTCCACCGAGACGAGCTTCGCGAACGCGCGCGACGCCGAGATCGAGGAGCGCGTCTACGCGCTTGACTGAGGGCGAGCGGAAGCCTCCAACGGCCGAGCTTCCGCACGGTGACCCGTGTGGCGCTTCACGACCGTCGACCCTGCGCGACTTCCGCGCTCGCCTCAGCTACTCGCCCGCATCGGGCAGGATGAGCGCGTCGGTCGGCGCCTCGGGCGGCTCACCCGGCCACGGGCCGAACCGCTCCTCCACGTCGTCGAGGAAGATCGGACCGCCGATCTCATCGAAAGCCAGCTCGTGCAGCGACGTCCACCCCGCCTCCTCAGCAAGCTCCCGGACATTCAGCTGGGGGTCGGACCTGATATGGACGGAGACCGGCTCGTTGGGCTTGTTGTCGTTGACCGACCAGGCGAGCTCGACGAGGTAGTCGAAGAACTCCGGCGTGGGCTCCACCCCGGGGTCGAGGGTCACGGAAACACTGCTCTGATCCTTGCGGGTCAAGCCTGCCCAGACGGTCCCCGCGTAGACGCCGCCGCTGTCGACCCCATCGATGTTCAGGAGCTGAACGCCTGCGGTATCGGCCTTCTGTCCGCCGACGGTGATGCCGCCGCAGCCCGTCAGGGCGAGCATCGCCACGACGAGTGCGGCTGTCACGAGGATTCGCCGACGGTTCATTTGCGTACAGCGTAGTAGTCGTGCACGGTGAGGTCTCCTTGGAAGAAGTCGTCGAGACTGTCGCTGCTCGTCGGATGCTCGGCGGCCATCACCGCGTAGCGGTTCGCGTCGTGGGCCGAGGGGTCTTGCCCGTCGAGCACGTCGCCCTCCGAATCGGTGATGCTCGGCGCCCAGTCTCTGATGGTCGTCCATGTGTCGGGGTTGTTCGAGCCGTCGAGGGTGGGCACGAGGTCGGGATGGGCTTCATAGGCGATGACGCCGACCTGGTCGGGGATGTCGGAGTTCGCGTACGGCGCACCGAACGTGACGACCTGGGTGGCATGGGCCTCGGGGATGGCAGCGAGGACGCCGCTCGTGATGCCGCCGAGGCTGAATCCCGCGTAGGACACAGCCGAAGTTCCCGGGTCGACCCCGTCGGCCCGCTGCGTCTGGGCCAGGGCTTCGAGCACGGTATCGCTGAGCTCCGAACCTCCGTACGCGAGGTTGTAGAGGTCTGCGGTCAGATCGTTGGCGGCCGGCCCGTTGGTCGGCCACCACTGTTGAGTGCTCGGGATGACCACCAGATAGCTGGTGCTTCCATCAGTGTCGACTGAGCTGATCACACGGATCGTCGAGAATTCGGCACCACCGACCTTGTCGACTTGACCGGCGCTGGCCGCAAGCTCGGCGACATCACGCGGAAGTATGGCGCCGGCATCGTCGTGGACCAGCTTACGGTCCAACGCGATTATGGACCCCTCACGTGCCTGATCCATCCGGTCCCTCAGGTCGCCACCATCGATGGGCGCTTCGTCGACGAGCTGCGTCTCACCGTCGTGGAAGAAGCCGAGCGTGCGACCGCTGCGGATGAGTGAGTCGAGGATGTCGTCGAAGAGCGGCCCGGTTGTGCCGAGTGCACCCTGGATGGCGTCAGCGCTGTTCGCCCAGGCGTCGCTCAGGCTGAATTTGCTGAGCCCGTCGATCGCGCTGACGACCGGGACCATGACCTGGAGCAGCTCCCAGGGGCTGGTCTCGTCGTCGTAGGGGCTCGGCATCGCTTCGTTGATCGAGGTGACCGCTTCGGTGCCGAACCCGACGAGGAGCGAGCCTGCCGCCGCGAGCAGCGCCGTCTTGCTGAGTTCGGAGACCGTGACGAGCGCGGTGCCGACCTGCCAGTTGACGTCCGCGGCCCCTGAGACGGCGGTGCCGACGACGTCTGCCGCGCCCACGACCACGGTGCCGGCCAGGTCGATCGTGGTCTTGGCGGTGCCGAATGCGATGCCGGCGGCCGCACCCGCGGCGGCGGCCTGCGCGGAGAGGGCCGCGTCGGCGAGCTCGTAGCTCGACACGACGGATGCCGCGACCAGAGTGAGCGCTTCCGACGCGAACAGGGCGATGCTGATGCGACCGGCCGCGCTGAGCGCGGCAGTGGTGACTCCAGCCGCGGTGAACGGCGACAACGGCACCGATGCGAGGAGGTCGGGATGGCTCGGCAGGGTGAACATCGACGCGAGGATCGGAGCGACGTCGGTGTTGACCGCCTTGAGTCCGCCGACGACCCGGTCGATGTCGGTGAACGTGACGGCGAGCCGTTGTCCGTGCTCCGCGACGACGGAGGAGGTCCCGGATGCCGCGTCACGAACCGTCTGCCCGGTCTGCTCGACGTGTTCGTTCCACGCGTCGCCCGTCGCGTCGATCGCTTCGTCAGTCGCCTGCTCGGTGGCATCGGCGGCGTCGGAGACGAGGGTGACCACGTCGTCGTTGTCGGGGCGTTCAAGCGACATCTGCACTCCTCACGACGGTGGCGATGATCGCCAACAGGTCGGCCCCGATCTCTCGGGGGTTCGTCGGGTCGATCATGAGCTTCCCCGTCTCGACGATGGCTCGAGCATCGATGGCGCCTGCGCCCGACGGCTGGTCGATGGTGAGCTGCACATGCATCCAGCCCGAGTCGGTCGCCAGCCAGTCGCGCTGCACGAACGGGTCGGTGCCGACGTACCCGAGCAGCCGGAAGCCGGCCCGCAGCGGCCTCGCGAGTGCTCGGAGCATCGGTGCGGTCTCGGGTGCGCCGCCGGCGGTGCTCGCAACGGCCGCGATGACCCCGGCATCGCCGTCGCGGATCGCGTCGATCAGCGCACGTGCCTCGACGATGCCCGTGGACACCCGCGACCTCGGGCGGGGCTGCTCGGCGTGCCCGCTCAGGTCGACAGGAGGCAGCGAGTCGATCAGGGCAGGCCAGAGTCGATCGATCGGTGCGAGCTCCAGCACGACCTCGTCGTCGGCGGCCTGCGTGGACGTGCGCGTGACCGCGGCGTACTCGGCACCGCGAATCGACGCGGCCGTGCACCGCCGCACCCCGACCGACCATGCCTCGGTCTGCACGACGACACCGGCACCGCGGAGCACGGCGAGCGGGGCCAGCACCGACAGGTCGACGACGTTCCCCCAGTCAGTGTCGTCGAGGTCAGCCGCCTCGCTGACCAGACCTCGCGCCCGCAGTCGGGCGAGCGCAACCGCTCGGTCGTCCGCAGTCGAATCGACTGAGACGAACGCCGGCAGCGAGACACCGGGCAACCGGTCGGCGATCAGCACGAGTTCGGACGGTGTGACGATCACGCGCCCCGGTGCGGCGGTCATCCCCATCCGTGCGCCGTGACCGTGGCCCGCAGGTCGAGCCAATCGCGCGAGCCCGTCTGCGGAAGTGCCGGAATCGCACCGACGAGCGACCGCGCGCGAGACACCTCGTCTTGGGTGAACTCGGCCCCGCCCAGTTCGTACACGGCGACGGACACGACCCCCGGGGTCGCGAGCACCGGCCCGATCATGCGCATCGCGTGCGTCACCGCACCCTCCGCGACATCCCGCACCACCTCGACGGTGTTCCATGCGACGTTCGCAGCGGTGTTCCAGATCCCGGTCACGAGGCGCTCGGCCTCGGCGATCGCGGCTCGGACCTCCTCGACGCTCCGCACGTGCACGTCGAGCGCTGCCGCTACGTCTTCGAGCGCCGTCGCCTGCGCGCCCAGCGTCGCCGCCGTCTCCTGCAGGCGGGCACGCATCAACTCCCCCGCCGGCGAGTCCCAGCCCATGCTCCCTGCGTCGGCGAGCAGCCCTCGCGCGCGCACGCGGAGGACCTCGGCGGCATGCCGTGCGTCCGACGCGCGCGTGCTCAGTACCTCGGTGCTGCCGTACATGTCGGTGCGGCCGAGGGGGTCAGCGACCCAGACGCGACGCGATCTGCGCGTCGACGTCGCCCAGGGTGGTCGCCGTCGTGCGCAGGAACATGGCGAGGTCGTTCAAGCCGCCGATCGTGTTCGATGCACCGGTGGTGAACCGGGTGTAGGCGTCGGCGAACGCGCCGGAGGCCTTGTCGGTCGTGAAGCCCTGGGCGACGAGCGCGTTGATCTGACCCTGCAGCTTCGTCAACGTCGCGTTGATCTCATCGCGACCCGTGACCAACTGATCGGCCTTGGCCGTCAACTCGCCGTACGAGACATTCAGATTCGCCATGACGGCCCCTTCCCCGCGACACGGACCAGCTCCGTGCCCCTCGTTCGGGTCACTCTATTCCAAGCGAAACGGGGACGCGAATCCGTTTCCACAGGGTGTCACGACGCCGTGCTCGAGGTGCGTCGCCCACGACGTGTCGACGGCTCCGTCGTGGTGTCCGCGTCGGGCAGCGCGAGCTGCACCCGCATGACCCGACCGGCCTCGACGAGGATGCCGCGGCCGACCGGGAAGTCCGCGCGGGTGACGCGCGGGAACTGCACGCGGAACAGCGCGATGCCGTCGGTCTCCTCGGGCTGCAGCACGATGCCCGCGCGTGCCGTCTTGAGCTCGGAGTGGATCTGCCATGCCGCGACCGCCGTGACCGTGTCGGCTTCGACGAGCACCGCCACCTCGGCGCGACGGGCCGCCTTCAACAGTCGGGCGACGGCGACCTCGGCACCGAGCCCCTCGAAGTCGCCGACGTTCTCGATGACGATGAGTCGGTCGCGATCACGCTCGGCATGCGGCAGTTCGAGTGCCGCGGCGAGCCGGGTCGCGAGCGATTCCGCTTCGTCGGCGTCGGCGGATGCCTCTGCCCAGTCGGTCGCATCGATGAGCGCCGAGCGCCGGGCGACCACGAGGTACGGGGTGAGTTCGGGCCGCGTCTCGCGCACGGCCTGGAGCATCGTGCGCATCGCGGTCGTGCGCCCCGAGCCGAATGGCCCGGTGACGACGAACAGGCCGTCGAGCGGGATCCCCACCGGACCGAGCGTCTCGTCGCTGATGCCCACCGCCGGACGTCCGTCGACGGTGGCCGGAAGCAGCGCACGGTCGATGCGCTCGGGAAGCCGCTCGATCTCGGCGACCGGCCGCACGCCGCCCTGCCGCAGTCGTGCGGCCAGCAGCTCCGTCGCCGCGGCCTGGGAGCCGAGCTCGGTCGAGCCGCCGACCACCCCGAGCTGCACCTCGTGTCCGCCGAGCAGGCCCCGCCCGGGCGGGGCGTCGTCGAGCACGTCGTCGGGCACGCCCGCCATCGAGTAGTCGGCGGGCGATGCCAGCCGCAGCGTCAACCGCTGCTGCACAGCGGCGAGCAGCGCCGAAGGGAACGCGGCGATGCGGTCGGCCGAGACCACCACGTGCACGCCGAGCTGCCGGCCCGCCGTGAGGATTCGCGTGAACGCGTCGAACAACCGGCCGCCCTGACCGAACTCGTGCTCCGCACGGAAGGCGCTCATGCCGTCGAGCAGCACGATCACCCGCGGTTCGGCGAGGTCGGCCGAGCGGGCGCGGTACTCGGCGAGCGAGGCGGCACGATGACGGGCGAACTTCGCGGCACGCACGTCGACGAGTTCGGTGAGGTGACGGATGAGTCGGGCCACGCGCTCGACGTCGCCGCCGTCGATGATCGACCCCACCGTCGGCAGCGACTCGAGGCTGGCGAGCGCGCCTCCTGCGAAGTCGAGGCCGTAGACCCTGACCGGGTGCTGCGCGGCGCCCATCGACGCCGCGATCGCGACGGTGCGCAGCGCCGCGCTCTTGCCCGAGCCGCTGGCGCCGAACACCGCGAGGTTTCCGGTGCGATCGAAATCGAGTGCGAGCGGCACCTGTCGCTGCGTCTCGGGCTCGTCGAGCAGGCCGACGGCGACGGTGCCGTCGCGCGCGACCGGGATGCTCGCGAGATCGATGACCGGGAGCAACTGGTCGAGCCACGGACGCCGAGGGACGGCGAGCCGGCTCGCCGTCGCAGTGCGCCCGATCGTGCGCACGAGCCGCTCGATGTCCCGCGGCTCGTCGACCCGCGGGCCGTCGGCGCGGGCACGGGACCCGGGAGTCAGCCGCTGCCCGCGACCGAACACCAGCTCGGCGGCCTCGATGTCGCTCGCGGTCGAGGCATCCGCGTTCGTCCACCCGCCGAGGAAGGCCGTCTGGAAGTCGTGGACGCGTCCCGGGCCGAGCTTGGACGCGGCGCGTCCGGGCGTCGCCGGGTCGAAGTGGGCGGCACGGTCGGTGCCGAGCACGTCGAGGCTGTCGGCCTCGTCGGCGACCCGGAGGGCGACGCGCAGGTTCGTGTTGGCGCGGAGGCTGTCCTTGATCACGCCGGCGGGCCGCTGCGTCGCCATCACGAGGTGCAGGCCGAGCGAGCGGCCGCGCTGGGCGACGTCGATGACGCCGTCGACGAACTCCGGCACCTCGGCGGCGAGCGCGGCGAACTCGTCGATGACGATCACGAGGGCCGGCGGGGCATCCGGATCGGAACGCGACTCGAGCGTCTCGAGGTCTTTGGCGCCCTTGGCGTTCAGCAGCTGCTCGCGATGCTTCAGCTCGGCGCGAAGGGAGGTGAGCGCGCGGCGCACGAGGTGGGCGTTGAGGTCGGTGACGAGTCCGACGGTGTGCGGCAGGTCGACGCACTCGGCGAAGGCGGCGCCGCCCTTGTAGTCGACGAGCAGGAAGGTGACCCGGTCGGGCGAGTACTCCGTGGCGATGCCGAGGATCCAGGTCTGCAGGAACTCCGACTTGCCCGAGCCGGTCGTGCCGCCGACGAGCGCGTGAGGGCCGTGGCGGCGCAGATCGAGGTAGAACGGGTCGGTGGGGCCCTGGCCGACGAGGGCGCGGATGCCTCCGGGCTCGCGCCGCTCCCCGGGCGTCCACGCCGCCCTGAGGCTGTCGTTCTTCGCCCAGCGCACGAGCACGGCGTCGGCGTCGTCGGCGACAGCCTCGTCGAAGAGGTCGAGGAACGCCACCGATCGCGGCAGGTCGGACTCGTCGAGCACGGGGGCGCCGACGTCTTCGAGGGGCGCGAGGAGCCGCGCGAACTCCCCCGCCTCGCGGGCGCTGAACGCCTCGGTCGCCGCGAGTTCGACGCTGCGGCCCTGACGTACGAATCCGACGGTCGTGCGGCCGGTGTCGTCGACGTCGAGGAAGGTGCGGCACACCACCGGCAGGGCTCTGGCGTCGCGAGCGAGCCAGATCAGGTGCACGCCGTAGTCGGCACCGTCCTCGCCGAGCGCGACGAGCCGTCCGGTGTCGGCCGGCGCATCGCCGAGCACGAGCACGACGACGGCCGGGGTCGCCGGTTCGCGATCCACGGCGTCGTCGGCGCGGCTCGTGGCGGCCGCATCCGTGAGTCTCGAGCGCACGCGCTCACCGCGCCCGGAACCCGCTGCTCGCCTGCGCCCGACGAGCTCCTCGAGTTCGGCGAGCAGCGACGCCGCCGATGCGAACTCGTCGGCGAGCGCTCCACGCAGCGGACTGTGCGGCGAGTCGACGTGCGGCAGCCACTTCAGCCATGCCCACTCCTGCGCCGATGCCGGACCGCCGATCGCCGTGAGCACGATGTCGGCGGGCGAGTGCAGTGCCGCGAGCTGCAGGATGAGCGCTCGCGCGGCACCGAGAGCGAACGGGCTGTCGCCGGCGACGCCGATCGCGCCTGCCCGATCGAGGTTCTCGACGACGGGCACGCCCTCGATGGTGCGATGCCGGTCGATGACCTGCATGACCCGGTTCCACTCGTCGGCGGCTGCATGGGTGCGCGTCGGCGGCGCGACGGTGCTGCGACTCGGGAGCGCGCCGGTGCCGAAGCGCACGTCGAGGAAGGTGACGTGCTCCGCCTTGCGCGTCCACAGCAGCGGCCCGCGCTCGCGGATGTCGCCGGCGATGGCCACGCCCGACGGCGACTCCGCCAGCCGTGCCCGGCGCTCGATGCGCGTCTCCTCGTCGAGCTCCTGCCCGAGGGTCTCGAGACCGGACTCGAACCTGGCCGCTTCGTCGCGACGTCGTCGACGCGCCTGCACCACCCCGTCGATCCAGGTACCGAGCATGATGATCGGCGAGAGGGCGATGAAGAGGAGCGTGATCGGGGTCTGGAGGATGGCGAACAGCACCGCGCCGAGCACCACCGGCGCGAGCACCGCGAGCATCGGGAAACGCGGCTTCTCGGCTGCCGTGGGCAGCTCGGGTGCGGTGAGCTCACGGCCGGCATAGACGGGTTCGACCCGCGGCGAGCGCACGAAGTCCACACGAGCGGATGCCTCGACGGGCGACGTCACGCCGAGCACTCGGCGATGACCCGCCGGGCGCAGCTGCAGCTCGGTGCCGCCGAGCCGCACGAGCGATCGGGTGCCGAGCTGCGCCCGGTCGACGTGGCGACCGTCGACTTCGACGCCGTTCGCCGAGTTGAGGTCGGCGATCACGACGGAGTCGCCGACGGTGATCGTCGCGTGGCTGCGGGAGATGCCCTCGTCGGTGAGCCGCACCTGCGCGGCGGCGCTTCGACCCACGTAGTTCACCCCGGCCGCGAGGGAGAATCGCCGCCCTCGATCGGGACCGGAGACGACCTCGACGTCGACGAGCGGCGGGAGGCCGGTGGCATCGGGGTCGAACTGCTCGGCGACGTCGACGGTGCAGCCCGAGCGCAGGGGCGACTCGTGCACCGTCGCGAGCGGGTTGACCAGTTGCGAGGTGCTGGCGCCCGGCGCGGTGACCCGGAGCGTCGGCTCGTCGGCAGGCGCATCGGCCCGATGCCCGTCACCCACGCGGTTCGGGTCGCTCGCGCGGAGGAACCGGGCGAGGTCGCCGATCGTCGCGAGCGCGTCCATGGTGACGAGCAGGTCGCGCTCCGGCGCATCCGACTGCCGCACGGTGAGCTTCAGCTTCACTCGGGCCCCTCCCTGTTCGCGGAGAAGCCTAATCGAAGTGGAGTGTCCGTTTCTGGGGTGCCGGGGAGCGCGATCGCCGATACCCGAGCAGCGGCCGGGTCGTCAGGCCCCGGGTCGGGCGCCCTGCTCGGCGGAGATCTCGCCGATGCGCCCGGCGAGGGCGACGTCTCGCGAGGTCACCCCGCCGACGTCGTGCGAGGTGAGCTCGAACTCGACGCGGCCCCAGCCGAGCCGCACGTCGGGGTGGTGGTTCAGCTCGTCGGCGACGACTGCGACGGCGTCGAGCAGCCGGACCGCGGTCGCGAAGTCGGCCGTGCGGAAGACGCCCACGAGGTGGTCGTCGACGTGGGCGAAGGCGGTACCGGCGAGGTCATCGGCGATCTCCGACGGCGAGAGGATGGTGCGAGCGTCCATACGCACATCCTCTCGCCGCGGCGGCGTTCACGCCATGGTCAGCGCGACACCCGGCTCGCGAAGGATCGCGCCGACGTCGGCGAGGAACCTCGACCCCTGTGCGCCGTCGACCAGACGGTGGTCGAACGACAACGACAGCGTCATGATCTCGCGCAGGGCGATCTCGCCGCGGTGCTCCCAGGGCTGACGGCGCACCGCGCCCATCGCGAGGATCGCCGCCTCCCCGGGGTTCAGGATCGGCGTACCCGCGTCGATGCCGAAGACCCCGATGTTCGTGATCGAGATCGTGCCTCC